>CADADN010000001.1 GCA_902786665.1 uncultured Prevotellaceae bacterium
ACGAAATCTTTACGACATGACAAAGGCCGAGCTTGGGAAAGTTCGGCCTTTGAGCATTTTTTAACAAATAAGAGGGTATGCCTATTTTGACACACCCTCATGCCATGCCACCCAGTTGGGGATTTTCCACTCTTTGTTGTAGGATGCGATATAACCCTTGCGGACGAGGATTTTTCCGGCATCGCCTTTACGCTGATGAGGCAGGCCCACGGATTTCCATTCACTCTGCTGCTCTGCGTTCGAAATGACCTCAACCGATGATGCCGAATCCAGCCGCGTCTCCGTGTGCATGCCTGCAATGTTGTTGCGACATCCTACACAGAATGCCAGTGTCAGGCAGATGCCGACATCGACAAGCAGGGGTCTCGTCATTCTCATCATCGGGAAATCGATAGGTATGAAGGCGAAATAATGACAGACTTAAATCCCACTCACGATTCTGACGTCGGTCTTCTTGATAAACAGGAAGTCGTGGGCGGTCTTCAGCACATAGTAGATGCCGTCCTCATCATATTCGTCGGCGATGATGGTTCCTTTGCTTACAGTGGCGAAGAGCGGGTATTTGGAACCATCCTCGTAACTCTCACGATAGATGGGGGTGTTTTCACGGGCAGCCACAATCTTGTCATGTCCGCGTCCGGAATACCAATTCTGTGAACCCACATATTTGCTGTAAGCCCAGCCTGTCACGTTCCCTACACTCACCTTGCACCAGTTGCCACTCTGGCCGCGGAGCACTCCATTTCCCAGTCCGTGAGAGAACATGTAAAGTTTGGTCAACACAGGTGCCTTGGTCGAGGGCCTTTGCCTGACATTCACAAAACCATCATCAGATGTGGCATAAACAACGGTGAATACTGGCTGTTGGGCCCACATGGATATGCCCATCATCATAGCGTAGAGGAATACAATTAATCTTTTCATGTTGATTGTTTTTTCGTGATTATTGGTAATGATAAATGATGTATCTATTTCCTAAATGTAAAAAGATGTTTTACTTTTTCATTGGCAAAAATAGACATAAATCTTGAATCCCACAACAATATAGATTTAAAAATGCACGGATAGGAGGGCAATAAAAAAAGAAACCCGCTTTTTGCGGGTTCCTATTCTCTGCGGAAAGGATAGGATTCGAACCTACGAACCGGTTTCGCCGGTTACACGCTTTCCAGGCGTGCCTCTTCAGCCACTCGAGCACCTTTCCTTGGCTAAATTTCTTTCGGGTTGCAAAATTAAGCATTTCTTGTCAATTCAACGAATTTTTCTCACTTTTTTTCTGCCTTTTTACAAAAAAATGGTGTGTTGATGATGGGATAACCTGTGTTGAAATTGCATGGTTAACCTCTTTCCCGAAGACTGAAGTATATGCTTTTTTCTGCCATTTGATGACATCTTGTTAAAATTTATCAATTATTTCTTCTTTTTTTAACAAAACTATTAAAGTTTTAAATAAAAAACATATCTTTGTAAAGTTGATAGTTCTATCCTATTCACTATAATCGTATATACCACTAATAATCCTTTTTGCCTATGAAAAGATGTCCCGTTTGTGCTGAACTTTTGGCTGATGACCTTTCTATATGTCCTTTTTGTGGAGAACCGCTCAATTCACCCCCGCCTCCTCCTAATACAGTAAAACCGCAAGACAACCGTTCGGAAGCCAATGCGCCAAATATGGTAAAATGCCCTGTCTGCGGAGAGTTGATTGCTCCGGGACTTGCTGTTTGCCCCATCTGTGGTGAGACCTTGGCAGCAGCACCTGCAGAGCCTCCTGCTCGGCCGGAACCACCTGCTCCACCTCAGCCCGAGCCACCAACTCCATCTCAGTCGGAACCACCAGCTCCCCCTCAGCCGGAACCACCAACTCCATCTCAGCCGGAGCCTCCTGCACCCGTTGTACTGGAACCTGAACCTGTTGAGCCAGAACCACCTGCTCCACCTCAGCCCGAACCTTCTCCTAGGCAAGACTCGGCTGAAATGAAGCCATGTCCTGTCTGCGGTGAGATGGTGAGCATCCACCAAGACACATGTCCCTATTGCTTAGAACCGACAGGATTTGGAGCGCTTGCCTCTGCGATTCCCGCTGCGGCAGCCGCCGCTTCAACACCCACTCCCGAGCCAGTGGTAGAGCCCACACCACGATATACTCCCGAGCCAGTGGTAGAGCCCACTCCTCAATATACTCCTGAGCCAGTGGCAGAGCCGACAACACAATATTCTTCGGGCCCTGCCCAGTACACTCCCGAACCAGAACCTGTAAGGCCCGCGGTCAATGATTCCGCATACCAGGGACAGGGTGGATATGGAAACGCTCCAGGCTATTCCAACAACGAACCTCCGGTACCACCAGTGGCACCTCCTGTTGCTCCCGCACAGAAGGGTGGGGGAATGAAATGGCTGATCATCGCACTGTTGGCTCTCTTGGCCTTGGCCATTGGCGGACTTCTCTATTATTTCCTAAGCAAGGACAAATCGGATGATGACGATGAGAAGATAGAGAACGCCGAGGTAAAACCAAATGCCACCGTTGAGAGACAGGAGAGCGACAGTATCGACATGAATATGGAGAATACGCTGATCGATGAAGAAGTCGACGAAAAAGACATCGAGCCCGCGGCTCCAGTGCAGCAAGTCGAAAAACCAAAGCCGGCTGCAGCTCCCGCTCCCGCCCCTGCGCCACCATCTCGTGTGGGCAGACCCGACCCCAACTACGATGGTGCATACGATGATGTTGGATCGCCAAGAGACCGGCATAGGCATGGACAAGGATACGACCGTCCACCACGCCGGGGTGTGGATGCCGACGAATGGCAAGACAGGCACCATCGGAACGGTCCTCCCCATAGAGGTCGCGACCGCAATAATGAGGACGTGGCTCCTCCCCAGTCGAGCGGTACTGGATTCCATTTTGAGCGTCAGGATGGAAGAACCCCGCAGCGTGGAAACAGTGGCAACAACTCTGGTTTCCAATTGCAAGAAGTAGACAGAATCCCTAACCAATAAAATCTTGATTTATGGACCAAATGAAAATATGTCCTAAATGTGGACAAGTAGTAAAAAGTGAGGCCCTCAAATGTAGATATTGCGGCTATTGGTTCAATACCGTAATGGGAGGTGAGGCACCTCAATCCGATTCGGCAACACCTCCCCAGCAACCTGGTGCAGGTAGCCAAACTGGTAACACACAGCAGAATAGTAATGCTGGCAGTCAAAACGCGAATGCTGGACAGCAGCAGTGGCAACAACAACAGCAGCAACAGCAGTGGCAACAGCAGCAACAGCAACAGCAGTGGCAACAACAACAGCAGCAACAGCAGTGGCAACAACAGCAACAGCAGCAGTGGCAGCAACAGCAACAGTGGCAGCAACAACAGGGATATTATCCTGCAGAGCAGCGTGTGCTCACTGTGGGCGGACTGCTCTCAGATGGAATCAGCCTTGGCCTGAAGAACTTCTTCAGCATTTTCCTTGCCTATATCCTTTGGGCACTCACCGCGTGGATCCCATACATCAATGTGGGAACCACCATCGGCATCATCAATCTGCCTATCGACTTGAGCAAGAGCAATGGCAAGATGATCAGTCCCACCGCCATCTTCGACGCCAAATACCGGAAGTATATGGGTGAGTTCTTCAGCCTCACCGGTTTGATGTCCATCTCTTTGTTCCCAGCCTTCCTATTCATGATTGTGCCAGGAATCATCATCAGCTACGGATGGTCGCAGGCTTACTACCTGATGTTCGACAAAGAGATGTCTCCATCCGATGCGATGCTGCAAAGTACGAAAATCACCTATGGATATAAGGCCACCTTGTTTGGGGCCGAAATCCTTCTCGGTATTGCTATTAGTTTGGTCGCTGGCCTAATCATGTGGATTTGCGTAGATCTTATCGGATCGTCAATTCTTGGCTCCATCGTCTTCATGTTGATTTTCGCTGCTATGGCAGTGGTGAAAGTGGGATGTAGTGCTGTGGCCTATCGGGAATTGTCGAAACGACTCGACGAGTAAATACATCTGACGAACGTCTTGATGGCAGTCCGATGGTTTCTGCCCTTGAAATACAACCATTTTTCCGTTGGCTCTTTGGGCCAACGGAAAAATTCTAAAAAAAATCGAAAAAAAGTGATAGAAATAGAGATTGGAGAATCTCTATATGGTATAGGGGATGATTTCCCTTCTGGAATTTGGAAATGTAAAACAACTTAAAAAAGGTATTCAAAACCCTCCGGACTGAGCACAATGAATGTGGGGTTCGGATTTATTGACTTTTAACTCAACTGGTAGGTATGAACAGCAACAATGAAAACAATCGGCAGCATTTTGCCTCGTTCATGGAAGAGGCGCGTTATCTTATGGGGAAACTGAAATCCGACGTGAAATTTTGTCGTAAATTCTTCTTTACGGAGGACACTAAGGGGTATAGTATCGCAAACATACGCAATAAGATAATCAAATACATCAAGGTCAGTTACAATTACACGATGTCGGCGCTCGATTTCAGTACCGTCATCTACGAGAAACTATGGGATGATGGCAGATGGAGACCCTTCAACTCATACGCTGGCGAGAAGTCGTTCTTCTCATGGCTGTACAAAGTCACATGGCATGCTATCAGTAAATACCTCGAGGACATCGGTGAGATAAGGATACGACGTGAGCGCACTCCAGGTAATACACGCCTCACGATGAAGCGAAAGACGCCTGCTGAGTGTCAGTATGTCATCAGCGAACTGATGCCCAAAGGAAGGAGCCGCGATTTGCTTTGCGACATCTATGTCGACAGGAAAAGCAATGAGGAAATCATGGAGAAATATCATCTCGACAGTGCGCAATATAAGAAAGCACGTAAAAGGGCTGAGGACAAACTCAAGCTGGCCTCGCTCAATTCCTGCTCGCCCTTTGCCGATTATGTGTTGTGCGACAAGTCGCCCCGAAAGGTGACGGTGTCGTCAGATTTCCTCTGCCAGATAGGCGACACCTATGAGGACAATTCTTCATCAAGTGCCTTCGGAGAGGTGCTGGGTGTGAATCTCACCAAGTCGGAAGTGGATGCGAGAATCGAACCCTTTGTCAGTGACTTCTTCCATTGGAAAAAGTGGAGCGACACCGATGCCCGGATTTGGAGAGAACGGAAACTCTACGACACGCCACCTGTGGTGCTGGCTAACCAGTTGGGGCGTCGTCGCGATTGGATAGACACTCGTCTATACAGGGTGAACGAACGGTTCCGTGAGGCATTCATCGGTTGGTATCGTGTGAATGCATGAGCCGCAAACGTTAACGTCGAAAAATCGGCCATTATCAGATACAACCTACCGATTATCTGCTTATCTTTGTCACCGAAACAAAGATATGCCATTTCTGGCACGGGAACGGCCCTTTGCAATCGCAAACTAATTATTAACATTAAATGATTATATCATGAGCAAGACATTCGTTATCGGCGACAGAGAGAAAAATGAGTGGTTGAAAACCTTCAATCAGGACGAGAAATTGATGGCTTTCACCGGAGAGATGGATGAGGCGATGACTTTCGCAGAGCCTTATGAGGCAAAGGAAAGCCTTGAGAAGATGCAACTTACTGGCTATTTCACCGACCTCGGCGTTTATCTTGTAGAAGATGGAAAAGCCTATATCGCTGGTGAACGCGACAGTTATCAGCCTATCGACTAAGACTTGACATTCCATCTCATGCTGATGTCTCCAAACCTGATGCATCCCATTTGGGTTTGGAGACATCTTCATTGATGTAGGGCCGCCATCACTCGTCGCACCCTCGATGGGGTGGTTTGAAGGATGGTGGTCTCATCCACATCGGCATTACCCATTTTCACATCCGGGTTTTGATACCGCATGCGTGAGGCGATTCGCTCTCGTGCAGAGAAATGAAACTCATGGATGCCGGTGGACTCATAGATGCTGCGGATGTTGTGCTCGTTCACCCCGCATCCTGCCATGATGTGGATCTTTCCTTGGGCTGCCTGGTGCAACTGCGCCAGCAACGTGACTCCTTCTATGGCCGTGGGCTGTTGTCCCGACGTAAGGATGCGGTCGACCCCCAAGGATGCCAGTTGCTCCAAGGCCTTGAGAGGAGACAGGCATCGGTCGAAAGCGCGGTGAAAGGTAACCGACATGCCCTTGGCACATGCCATCAGTATCTTGTTTTTCTCCAAGTCGATCTCCCCTTCGTCCGTGAGACAACCGAAAACCACACCGTCCACACCTTCTTTCCTGCAGGTCTCGATGTCGATAATCATACGTTCCAACTCGATGTCGCTGTATAGGAAATCGCCTCCTCGAGGTCGGATGATCACATGGAGACGGGTGTCACGGAGTTG
Organism: uncultured Prevotellaceae bacterium; assembly: GCA_902786665.1. Taxonomy (GTDB): domain Bacteria; phylum Bacteroidota; class Bacteroidia; order Bacteroidales; family Bacteroidaceae; genus Prevotella. Next base: position 6,341 of record CADADN010000001.1, read on the forward strand.
TTGGCGGGCAACTACGATTTCGCCTAACGAGGGAGTGGTGCCGCCTTCAGGGATGCCGGCGCACAACTCCACGCGATGGGCACCGGCCTGTTGGGCTGCAATGCAACTCTCCACTGAGTTGGCACATACTTCGAATGTGAACGTCTCGTTGTTGAGAAAGATAGAATCCATGGTCGATATGCTTTGACGACAAAAATAATGATTTAATTCGTAAATGTGATGGAATGATGAGTGAAAATGCTTGAAGTGTCAGGTTAAATCATGCTGTTGTCAAGAAAAAATGGTCATCAAGCACGATTTTACCATTTTTTTGTGTAAGTTTGCATTCAAGACGGGGAGAAGAAAGGCATGGTGCCCTAAACCGTACAACCGTCCTGACAAATACTATGATCATCAATTACAACAACATCGAAGAGGAGAGAGTACAGAACTTCAAGGGAGGAAATGGTGAATTGGACACACGAAACTTCGTTGACGAGAAAAACAAAATCATGATGAGCCGCCTGACTCCTGGTGCGAACATCGGGTACCACACACATGAGATGAACTCTGAAATCATCTATATCCTCAGTGGAGTGGGGCATTTCGAGTACGACGACCAGATAGAGAAGGTGAAGGCGGGCGATGTGCACTACTGTCCGATGGGCCACTCCCACGCCTTTTATAATGACGGCGACGATGACTTGGCTTATTTCGCCATCGTAGCCGAACATCATTAATAATCTCTATTGAAGTTTCGCATTCGCTCAACTTCTTGGAGTTCTCTCAACGAACACATCATTTGATTTATTCTTTGATGGTACGAAAAAAGGGGAAACGAAAATCGTTCCCCTTTTTTGTATGGTGAATGTGAAATGATTACAGGGTGAGTCCAAGATAAACCATCAGTCCGTTCATCAAGATCCAGAAGATGGCAAATGGCATGGTCTTACGCATGATGTCTCCATCCTGGCCCTCCATATCGCAGGCGGCAGTAGCAATGGCGATACTCTGCGGTGAAAGCAACTTGCCACCCTCGGAACCGGCGCAGTTGGCAGCGGCAAGCCAGTTGGTCTCGTTGCCAGGAACACCAAAGAAGGTAGAGTGGTTGACAAGACCGAGGTCGCTGGCTGCTGTGGCCTGCAACTTGCCAAACAGAATGTTGGCGTTGGTTGCACTACCCGTAACGAAGGTGCCAATCGAACCAATAAGGGGCGCGAAGAATGGGAAGAAAGCGCCTGTCAGGGCCACCAGCCCCTTGGCGATATCGTTCGTCATTCCGGTGTTGTTCATCAGCATGGCCATGGCCACCAGACAGCAGATGGTGACGGCTGTCTTCTGAAGGTTGATCGTGGTCTTGGCGAGCAGTTTCATCAATTTGCCAAAGCTCATTCCCTGAATCAGACCACCGATGGTGGCACCGAGGAAAATCATCAGACCGGCATTGGAGAGCCAGCCAAATTTGAAGGTGTTGCCAATGGTAGGCAGGTCGAACTTGGTCACCAGTGTCTCGTTCAATATCTGGTTGATAGGCGGAACAATCTTGCTGGAAATAAGGATGAAGAATATGATGAGGCCGTATACGCTCCATGCCTTCAACGTCTTCGACATGCCAAATTTCTTCTTCTCAACGACCACCTCGTCCGATGGATTCTCATCATGGATGAACAGTTTGTTGTAGATGAGCATGGCGATGATGGCAGCCACACTACCGAGAATGGCAGGAGTCTCCGGACCAATGAAATGGGCGCAGCAGAACTGCACGATGATGGAGAATGTACCTACAAACAAGGCCAGTGTGATGTTCTTCACGATTTTCGTGCGGTCGGTCATCATAAGGATGAGGAACGGGGTGATGTAGAACATCAGTGATAGCTGCACAATGATGAAGGTAGCAACCTCGCAGAGCATCTCGGGCGATGCCACTCCCTCGGCGGCAACCTGGTTGGCCAGCGTCGTGGCAGGCAGACCTACCGCACCGAATCCCACGGCCACAGTATTTGCGATAAGACAGATGACAGCCGAGAACATGGGTTTGAATCCCAAACCGATAAGAATGGCAGCCGGAATGGCCACGGCAGTACCGAAACCAGCCATACCCTCGAGCACACCACCAAGACCCCAAGTCAGAAGGAGTACGAGAAGACCTTTGTCAGAGGTCATCTGGATAAACTGTGTCTTGATGGTCTCAATCTCTTTTGTCTCGCATAGGATATTGTAACTGTAAATTGCACAGATGATGATGAGGATAATGGGGAAGCATGCCTTCAGCAAACCCTCTATCACCGACCAAAGTGTGATACCATAGATGGACAACCCCTCATATTTCTCAGGGATGATACCCATGGCAGGAGCGGCAAACAATGCCAAAATAATTGTGACGATAAGTGTTACGATGGCACTCTTGTAGCCAGACACTTTGAAGCCCATCATCAATACAATGAGCAGAACAATTGGAATAACTGAAATTAAAGCAGACATAAGGTTAAAAAGTTTAATTGATTGCGCCAAAATTAGCAAATAATCCGCAAACTACCAATTATTTGCAGGAAAAAAAAGCAGTTTGGCAAAAATAGGCGCTGTTTTGTAAACTTACTTCATCAGTAAGCCTAGGATGCTCCGCTTTCTCACACTGCGGGCAACCTCGCTTGAATGGTTTGTCTCAAAGATTTGTCTCTGTTTATTCGGGCAATCGCCCGGTAGAGAGATATTCCTCGTAGGCTTTCTTCTTCACGTCGGCCTCGATATCACTGATGGCTCTGTGGGGATTGGAGAGCGATTTCACATAGACGCAGATGACGAAAACCACAATGGTGATGAGAATGCTGGCCACCCATCTCAACAGTTCATGCTCTATGGGAATGAATTGCATGCTGACAATCCCCGCCATTACTGGTATGCCGAAGAGCAGCCAGTCGCTGCCCGAGCGCATGCGATAGGTTTCGACGGCGGCACGATATTCGTCGTCTTTCATCAGTATGCTGGTCTTGTGCCCTTGCCAGTATCTTTCGAATTCTTTCTCCTTGTTTTCCATTATTTCCTTGTTTTTATGCCCACACGAGATCGCTCATGATGGTGTCGCTGAGCATGATTCCAGCGAGTGAGAACCGTATGTGGCCATTCTTGTTGATAATGTGTCCGGTGCGAATCCACCGCTCTGCCTGCCGTTCGAGATATTGGGAGAGTGACTCGCCAAACTCACCCCTTGCCTTTTCCAGGTCAATGCCTTCCGAGGTGCGCAGGGCTGTAGTGACCATGTCGTTGTAGTGGGAGGACAGGTCGAGTTCTTCGCGCTCGCATGGTATGACGCCTTGTTGGATAGAGGTGATGTAAGTGCCGATGTCCGACACGTTCCATTGTCTGGACTCACCATCGTAGGAGTGGGCGGCAGCGCCAATCCCGATATAGGGAGTGCCATTCCAGTAACTGCTGTTGTGGCGTGAACGATGGCCAGGTTTGGCGAAATTGCTGATTTCGTAATGCTCGTAGCCTGCCGACGTGAGTCGTCCGGCCAATGTCTGGTACATCTCGACGTAGAGATCGTCATCGGGCATGTCGATTGCGCCGCTCCGTCTCATTTCCCACAAGGGGGTGCCCTCTTCAATCATCAGACTGTAGGAGGAGATGTGCTCCACACCGAGCGACAACGCCTGGTCGATGTCCTTTTCCCACTCTTCCAAGGTCTGGCCGGGAAAAGAGAACATCAGGTCGACGCTGATGTTGGAAATGCCGGCTTGGCGTAGAAGTCCGACGGCCTTGATGGCTTGCTTGGAGTCATGCCGACGATGGAGGAAGCGCAAACGATGGTCGTCGAAAGTCTGGATGCCCATGCTCACCCTGTTGACGGGAAGGGTGGAGAGCAGTTCGGCGAATGAGGGGGAGATGTCGTCGGGGTTGCACTCCATCGTGACTTCAGCATCGGCCGAAATGGGATAATGGCGGCCGATGGCAGCAAACAGTTGTCGTATTTGCCCGAACGAGAGTTGCGATGGTGTGCCTCCACCTATATATATAGTACCGAGCATGGGCTTCGCCCGAAGGCGCATCTCCTCGCACAGCGCGTCGGTATACTCCTGGCGCTTGTCGAGCAGGGTGGTGGAGTAGAACCCACAGTATATGCACCTGCTCTGGCAGAAAGGGATGTGTATATATAGGCCGGCCATCTCGGGAGTGTGGTTTTCCGTGTCGTGCTTTGCCTCGTAGGAATGGCAGTGATGACACTTCCGCTCATTGGACAGCAAAAGTAAGAAAAATAGGCAAATTTGCAAAATTATTATCCCTTTTTGTGCGTTTGCGTTTTTTTTAGTAATTTTGCCATCCTAGCAAAAGGACAGTTTTCTATATCCTTTGGACTACGATGCAATCAACAGCATAAAAACATGAAATTCTCACAACTCATCTCATCTCGCAGAAGTTGCAGGACTTTCGGCAGTGGCGAAATCCCTGCCGAACAAGTGCAAGCCATTCTCAGGGCAGCGCTTTTGGCCCCTTCATCCATGAACCGGCAGTCGTGGCATTTTGTTGTCGTTGACGACAAGACCGATCTGGCCAAACTGGCCGACAGCAAGGAGCGGGGGGCGTATTTTGTGAAAGACGCCGCTTTCGCCGTCGTTGTTGTGGGGCAGCAGAAAGAAAGTGACTGCTGGGTGGAAGACGGTTCGATTGCTGCCGCCTACATGCAGTTGCAGGCCGAGGACCTGGGCCTGGGGTCGTGTTGGGTGCAGATACGTAACCGCCGAATCAGCGATGGCACACGCTCCGAGGACATCGTAAAAGGTATCTTGGATATACCCGAAGAGATGGGTGTGCTCTGCATCATTGCTTTTGGAAACAAACAACAAACCCTTCCCCCTCATTCAGACGATGACCTGGCATGGGAGAAGGTTCATGTAGATCAATTCACGCAAGGAGAACTATGATAGATTATGATCTGAGGCTGATAAAGGCCGTGGTTTTGGATGTCGACGGAGTGCTGAGTTGCCAGACCATCTCTATGGATGCGCAGGGAGAGCCTCAACGCTCCATAAACATCCAAGATGGTTATGCCATCCAACTGGCAAGGAAAATGGGACTGAGGATTGCCATTATCACGGGGGGACGAACCCCTGCCATCCGATTACGTTACGAGTATTTGGGCGTAGAGGACATCTATCTGGGCAGTGCCGTGAAAATCAATACCTACGAGGATTTCCTGAAGAAGTATGGCTACGACAACCAGGAGATTCTCTATATGGGTGACGATATCCCCGACTTCGAGATCCTGAAAGTGTGTGGTTGTCCGTGTTGCCCTGCCGATGCGGCTTCCGACGTACGTGAGATTTGCACGTATGTGAGTCACCGTAATGGAGGCGAGGGATGTGTCAGAGACGTGATAGAGCAAGTGCTGAGGGCTCAAGGCAAATGGTTGAGCAGTGCCGAGGCTTTCGGTTGGTAAGGGTTAATAGACAAGCAATTATGTATAAACTGATATTGGCCAGCAATTCGCCAAGACGACGCGAACTGCTTTCCGGACTCAACATCGAGTTTGAGGTGAAAGTGCTGCAAGGCATCGATGAGTCGTATCCCGATGATACTCCTGTGGAACAGGTGCCGGTGTTTATCGCTAAGTCCAAAGCCGTACCATATCGGGAACGAATGGCTGACAACGAACTCGTCATTACCGCTGACACCGTTGTGGTGCTGGAGAACATGGTGCTGGGAAAACCGACTTCGCATGAGGATGCCTGCAGGATGCTCAGGGCACTTAGCGGGAAAACGCATCAGGTAATCACGGGGGTGTGCCTCACCACCACATCCGAGCAGCGAACGCTATCGGTGGTCTCTGATGTCACCTTCAAGGAATTCACCGACGATGAGATTGAGTACTACGTCGACAACTGCCGGCCCTATGACAAGGCCGGAGCATACGGAATTCAGGAATGGATAGGGTATATAGGCGTTACGTCACTGAAAGGAAGTTATTTCAATGTCATGGGACTGCCTGTGCAGCGTATCTACCAGGAACTGGTCGACATGTGCGGTTACGAGATGTTTATTCATGATGATAAGGCTCACCCTTGATAATCGTGCACGCACGATAGACTTGCTCAACAAACACCAGGCGCACCATTTGGTGCGAGAATGTCATCTGCGACAGTGATATTTTCTCGTTGGCTCGTTGATAGACCTCTGGCGAGAAACCATAGGCACCACCTATCACGAACACCATCCTGCGTGTGCTCATGCTCTTCTTCTCAAGCCAAGAGGCGAAATCTATGCTGCGGCGCTCAATGCCATGCTCGTCGAGCAGCACCACATGGTCGGATTCCAGTATCTGGCGGAGTATCAGTTCCCCCTCGCGCTCCTTTTGCTGGGCAATGGACAGATTCTTCGTATTCTTCAGTTCGGGGATGGTCTGGATGTCGAAAGGCATATAGTGCACAATACGTCCTGTATAGTCGTCGATACACGCGGAGATATGCTTGTCGGTGGTCTTGCCAACGAGGAGTAAGGTGGTTTTCATCTTCTTGAATGGTGTGTGGGAGGTGACTTGAACTCGTGCTGCTTTGTTTTTTGCGACAAAAATACTAAAAAATGACCAAACGCCACAAACCGATACTTTTTTTATCATTAAAAATGTGAAAAAAAACATCTGGCGAATGCGGCTAAATACATTTTTTTTCCTATCTTTGCAAAAACTACAACCTTAACCGGAAAACATCATTTTTAAACTTTAATAATATGGAAAATAACGCAGAACTGATTTTGCAATGTGAGGAAAGAGCCAAGAAATGGCTCACACCTTCTTTCGACGAGGAAACTCAGAAACAGGTAAGGGAAATGCTGGAGAATGAGGACAAGACCGACCTTATCGACGCCTTCTACCGTGACTTGGAGTTTGGTACAGGTGGCCTGAGAGGTATCATGGGTGCCGGAACCAATCGTATGAACAAGTATATCGTAGGTATGGCCACTCAGGGATTTGCCAACTATATCAACAAGGCTTTCCCAGGACGTAACGACCTGAGTGTGGTGGTGGGACATGACTGCCGCAACAACGGACGTATGTTTGCCGAGACCGTTGCCGACATCTTCTCGGCCAATGGCATCAAGGTGTATCTTTTCGAGAGCCTGAGGCCCACACCCGAAATCTCTTTCGCTATCCGTCAGTTGGGATGCCAGGCTGGTGTCAACGTCACCGCTTCGCACAACCCACGTGAGTATAATGGCTACAAGGCTTATTGGGACGACGGCGCACAGGTGCTCGCTCCACACGATGTGGGCATCATCGACGAAGTGAACAAGGTGACCATCGACGACGTGAAATTCGAGGGCAACAAGGAACTCATCGAGATTATCGGTGGTGAGATGGACTGGGATTACCTGCAGGCCGTGAAGGAGGCCATGGTCGACCAGGATGTCATCTTGCGTCAGAAAGACCTTAATATCGTCTATTCGCCCATGCATGGCACAGGCCGAGTGATTATTCCTGAAGCTCTGCGCTCATGGGGATTCCAGAACATTCATGTCGTTCCCGAGCAGATGGTTATCGATGGCAACTTCCCCACCGTGGTATCGCCTAACCCCGAGAATCCCGAGGCCATGACCCTGGGCATGAAGTTGGGAACACGCCTGAATGCCGACCTTGTTATCGCTTCTGACCCCGATGCCGACCGACTGGCCATCGTATGCCGCAACCCGAAGGGCGAGTGGGAAATCCTTAATGGAAACCAAACCTGCATGATGTTCTGCTGGTATATCATCGCCAACAAGAAGAAACTGGGACAGCTCAAGGGCAATGAGTTCCTTGTCAAGACTATTGTGACCACCGAGCTTATCAGAAAGATTGCCGACAAGAACGGTGTGGAACTCCGCGACTGCTACACGGGCTTCAAGTGGATTGCCAACGAAATCAGACAGTCGGAGGGCGTTAACAAGTATATTGGCGGCGGCGAGGAGAGCTTTGGATTCCTGCCGTTCGACAAGGTGCGCGACAAGGACTCCCCAGCATCTATCTGCTTGATCTGCGAGATTGCTGCCTGGGCAAAGGACAATGGCAAGACGCTCTACGACCTGTTGATGGATATCTATCTGGAGTATGGATTCTCGAAGGAGTTCACCGTGAATGTGGTGAAGCCTGGAAAGACCGGTGCCGATGCCATCAAGCAGATGATGACCGACTTCCGCAACAACCCACCCAAAGAGCTCGGTGGAAGCAAGGTGGTGCTGTGGAAAGACTTCCAGAAACTCGAGCAGACAGCGGCCGATGGCTCTAAGACACCCATCGATATGCCTGCCACCAGCAATGTGCTGCAGTGGTTCTGCGACGACGACACCAAGGTGAGTGTGCGTCCTTCGGGCACCGAACCAAAGATCAAGTTCTACATCGAGGTGAAGAACACGATGAAGTGCGCCAACTGCTACGACCGTTGCAACGAAGAAGGTATGGAGCAGATCGAAGCCATCAAGAAGAGTCTGAATCTCGACTGAAAAACTATTCCGTAATCATCAGGGGGAGGCTTGTCTTCCCCCTTTTTTATTCTATTTCAGCTTCGTTCTCAAGCATGGAAGAAGCGTGGGATGACGATGCTCGGTGTCATCAACATCAAAAAAGCGAGGTCTTCATGTGACCTCGCTTGTATAGTGTGGCGGTTTGACACCGTTATGCTTGCATCAGAGAGAATTACATTTTTTGTAATTCTTTCAGGGCCTTAGCTTTTTTCTTCTCGGCCTTGATGCGGTCTTTTTCTGCCTTTTGTGCTTGCTTCTCGAGCTTCTTCTGTTTCTTTATTTCTTTCTCGGCAGCTTTCTTCTTTTTCTCAGCCTCTTTTTGTGCTTTCTTGGCTTCCTTCTCCTTCTTCTTGGCTTCCTTCAGCTGTTTCTCTTGCTCTTTTTGGAACTTTTCTGCTTTCTTCTTCTCTTGCTCAGCCTCTTTCAGTTGGGCTTCACGGGCCTTTTGCTGCTCAGGAGTAAGCTCGCTTTGAGGAACGGTGATTTCGGATTGGGCATGAAGATTCACGCAGCTGAAGAATGCGGCTACGATAATCATTAGCAAAGTCTTGGTTCTCATTGTAATCTATGGTTTTGGTTAGACATTCAGTTGATTAACATTCTCTGCAAAAATAATCATTTTTTGTGACAACAAACATATAATTGGAAAAAAATGTATTGTTTTGGGAAGAATAGACCATTTTTCAGGTAAAGATTAATTATTTCCTTAAAGAGGAAAAAAAGCCAAGTCGATATACTTTGAACAAGAAAAGTGACGGCTTTGCTGACAGAAGATGTCGCCTGATGCATTTGCCAAACAGGGCGTGGACGACTCTGGGCAATCCCATGATATGCCATTGCTCCAGCCGATCGCTGATGGCCAACAGACGAGAGTAGCCCCTTAACTCGTCGCTGAACTCATGCAACGTGCACAGTCCTTCCTCGGTTTTCTCAACAAATCGCTGGTTGCTCTCGAATCGGTTGAAACCAACAGGGTTGTCAATGTGGAATATCTCGATGCCTTCGGCCTTGAGCTGTTTGCCAAACAGCACATCCTCATAGCCATAGCGCTTGAAACGCTCGTCGAGAGGGTGGGCCAGCATGATGTCACGGTGAATCATGAAATTCGAGGTGTGGAAATTGGAATAGGGTGATGCTGTACGGCTGCCGACGTCCTGAGCCCCGATGCATGACAGTTCATACTTGTAGCGTAGGTTGTCCTTCGGCGACTGGGCTGCGGTGATGGCATAGCCGCCGTATACCAAAGGATGGGTGCGGTGCGACAGGTAACTGTCGATATAGTCTTCGCGGATCACCGACATATGGCTGTCGATAAACAGAAGGAGTTCGTAACGGGCCTGTCGCGCAAGGAAGTTCCTGATGGCAGAACGGCCTTCGTTTTGCTCTCGGCGAAGATACTTGCAGTGAGCATGGCTGTCAATGACATGGTTGGCTTCAACGACTTCCTGTCTGGTCGACCCGTCATCGGCCACAAGCACCTCGTAAGTGAGATGTGGCAAACTTCCGGCTTGACGGCAAAGCGCATCAACAAGTTCCACACATATGTCATTATATGTGGGGATGAGAATACTGAGTCGAACGTTTCCCGTATCCATGGTCTTGGTTGGTGATGATGGGTTTGAGGCATGGAATACATGCCTGATTCGGCAAAAATGTCGGTATGCGCAATGCAAAAATAACGATTTCACATTTGTTATTAAAGATTTATCGCATGGTTTTTTTGAAAATTGTTCTTTTTGGAGTATTTTTGCAAAAAAAATAGAATATTTGTGTGCACTGCGCATAGAAACCAGACTGCAGGATGGGCTTCCTCCCAAAGATGCGACAGGTTCTTCGTAGTTCACTTTAAGAATGTATATTAGTAACCAACTCTGCAAACAGAAACAGATTTCCAATGATGAAAAGAAAGATCATTCTCGCTATTATGGTCTGTGTGGCAACCTTGTCGTTTGCCGTGCCCGCCAAAAAGGAATGGCGTACGTTCAAGCAGGCTGATGGCACTTCTATCGAGCTAATGCTTGTGGGCGACGAGAATCTGCACTATTACCTTACTCGCGACAACGTGCCGGTGGTTAGTGATGCCAACGACAAGTTTTGCTACGCCAAGGCTGCTGGCTTTACCATCATGTCGACCGGTGTGATGGCTCATGAGGAACAGCTTCGTGACGCCACTGAGAAGACATTCATCTCCACCGTCGCTGATATGGAGAGCGTGCGGCCTTACAAGACGATAAAGGGCGTGAGAGGGGTTAAAGCAGCTAAAAGAGCAAATGGCGTAAATGGCATTCAGAAGTTAGGAGAAGACGACCATCCCCAATATCTTGGTAAGAAAAAAGGATTGATAATCCTTGCCAATTTCAGTGATAAGAAGTTTTATGATTACACTGAAGACGACAAGGGATTTCTCACTTGGGTGAGATACGATGCTATGGCCAACGAAGAGGGCTACACCAACGATGTTGGCGCCATCGGCAGTGTGCGCGATTATTACCACGACCAGAGTTATGGCAAGTTCGACCTCACCTTTGATGTCGTGGGACCTGTCAACCTCGACAAATCTTACTCCTATTACGGCAAGAATTTCAGTGGCGATGACTTGAATGCTCCTGAGATGATTGTGGAGTGCTGCAAGGCTGTCGACGATGAGGTGGATTTCACCGAGTACGACTGGGATGACGATGGCGTGGTGGAAGAGGTTTTCGTGCTCTATGCAGGATATGGTGAGGCTACCAATGGCGGTGCTGAAACAATCTGGCCGCACATGTGGGGGCTGTCATCGGCAAGCGCATTCAACGACAATGTGCCTGCAGAGTTCGAGCTCGACGGTGTGCTTATTGACGTTTATGCCTGTAGTAATGAACTTTATGGTTCTTATGGTAGGACTGAGATGGGAATTGGCGTGATTTGTCACGAATTCTCTCATTGCCTGGGTTTGCCCGATTTGTACGACACCAGTTACCATGGCAATTTCGGCATGGGTTCATGGGACATCCTCGACGACGGCAGTTATAATGGTCCTAACGGATTGGGATGGGTACCAGCCGGATACAGCAGTTACGAGCGCAATTATGCCGGTTGGCTGAAATACACCGAACTGAAGAACAACCGTAGGATTATCAACCAGAAACCACTTACCTCTCGAGGCAACGGATATGTGATTTACAACGACAGTTGCCAGACGGAGTATTACTTGCTTGAGAACAGGGCGCAGGATAGTTGGGACGCTTTCCTTCCAGGTGAAGGTCTGCTTATTATTCACGTGGACTACGACCCTGACATTTGGTACAACAATACCGTGAACACCACCGGCGCGTACAACGACCATCAGCGGCTTACGTTGTTCCATGCCAGCAATTCCAACCGTGGTGGGAACGAAGCCTATCCTTATAATGGCAATGATAGCCTGACCGACAATTCTACTCCCGCTGCCAAATTGTACAATCCCAATATCGACGGCTCGTATCTGATGCACAAACCCATCACCCAGATCACCCGCAACGAGGAGACAGGATTCATCTCTTTCCTCTTCAAGAATGAGAACAATGGTACGGTCGGCATCGAGGATGCCATCATCAGTGGTGATGAAGTGGTGGATGTATACCGCCTCGATGGCGTTAGGGTCATGTCCAACACCTCGGCAGCCAATGTCTTCGGACTGCGTCCTGGAACGTATGTGATGAAGAATAGCCAGGGACACTCCAAAAAAATTGTAATCAAGTGATACCCTATAGGATAAAACATTAATAATTGTTAATCAATAGCTTAAAATTCACGGGACAGGGTAATGTCTCGTGAATTTTTTGTAATTTTGCGCCGCTTTTACGAGTTATTAGCATTTAATTCAAACCCAAAACAAATTTTTAAATGGCAACAAAAATCAGATTGCAGCGTCGTGGACGCAAAGGATATGCTTTCTATAGCATAGTCGTCGCTGATGCAAGAGCACCACGAGATGGTAAGTTTATTGAGAAAGTGGGTACCTACAACCCCAACACCAATCCCTCAACAGTGGATTTGAATTTCGACCGCGCCCTCTACTGGGTAGAAGTTGGCGCACAACCCACCGACACCGTTCGCAGCATCCTTCGTCATGAGGGTGTGTATATGATGAAGCACCTTCGTGGTGGCATCAAGAAAGGTGCTTTCGATGAGGCTGAGGCACAGAAGAAATTCGATGTTTGGAAGGATGCCAAGGTAAAGGGCGACGAGAATGTTCGCGCCAAGGATGCCAAGGCCAAGAAAGATGCTTACGAGAAGAACCTCAAGGCAGAGAAGGCCGTCAATGAGGCTATCGCCAAGAAGGTGGCCGAGAAGAAGGCTGCCGAGGCTGCTGCCAAAGCCGAGGCTGAGGCTGCTGCCGAGGCTCCCGCTGAGGAGACTCCCGCAGAGGCTTAATCATTTCAGACAAAAAAAATATAGGAAGACGCCCGTTGGATGTCTTCCTATTTTTTTTGCTTCAATGCGAGATGGATGCTTGGAGTGAAGTGTAGAACTTCGCGTACCGACGGGCCACATCCACATATTCATGATGCCGTCGAATGTATTCCACGCTTTCTGCCTTCAGTTGGTTGATGCTGTCAGGATGTCGCACCAGATCCTCGAGCTCATTTACCACGCTCTCCCTTGATGGCTCTACATTGAGAATGGGGCGTAACTCTTGCTCACCCAGGATGTCATAGTTCTCGGGCTCTCCTCCTCCAATACAGATGATGCCTTTCGACATGGCCAACAAAGAATTCATCGAAGGGGTGTAACTGTAGAGCTGGTCGAGCATGACGTCGGAGCCGTTCAGTTGCTCCTGGTATTTTTTGAAGGGAAGCGACTCGGCGACAACCAATTCAACCTCTTCAGGGTGACGCCCAGCCACCTCTTGGGCAGCGGAAAGCATGATGTCTGTTCCTTTGTATTCACTGCGGGTCTTGTTGATGCCGATGAAAACACGGATTTTCTCACCGGCTTGATGGGGATGGATGGAAGCCGGCGGGATTTCCATGGGGTAGGGGATGAATGTGGTCTTCGTTGGGAAAAGTGGATGGTAGCACACCCAGTACTCATATAGGCCCGCCACAATACCGTCGCATTGCCGGGCGATGTGCTTGTTCAGCCGTTCTTTGGCCGTACCCAGCCAATCGGCACGCTCACGCAGGGCATCCTCGTTGTTTCGTAGTGTGCTTCCAATATTGAAGTCGCTATATCTCAAAGGTTTTTTTTCCACGCAGGTGTTTACCCAATACCAGTCCATGCCATAGGCACCAAGAATGATGCGCTTGTTGTGTTGGCGCAGGTAGTTGAACACAAAGAAAAGCCGCTCGGCACGCAACTCAAGAAACATGGGGTTGATCAGTTGCACCACATCATAGCCTTGCCAGCGGGGCAGGAGGGCGAGAACCTTGGCATAAAGCGACAGTCCTCCGAGTTTTCCCGGCCGGCGGCTCAGGTCCACGTCACGGGCGTAGTCTTTCCAGAAATCACCATTTGATGCAACGGTCACTTCATGTCCCAAACAGCGCAGTCCCTTTGCCAGGGTGGCATGCACGTTGCTGTATTCGCCCAATAACAAGATTCTCATAGGCTATCTGAGTAGGATGCAGAGCATGCGGCGTCCTTGACGCGTGCTGCTCAGCCTGCGAAACCATTTGTATTTTTGTGTGTAGTCTTTGTCGGGCAGGGGGAAAAGGCCCTTCTCGGTCAGTTCGGCGATGCAGCGCTCCAGGTATCTGCCGTTGTGGGTCAGGGTAATGATGTTGTAGATATAGTCCATCGTGAGTTGGTCGATACGGCGTTGCAGTGCCTCACGGTCGGCTGTGGGCAGCGTGTCGGCCATTTCGGTCAGGCGGTAGAGCACGCCACGTGTGTCGGAGAGTCGTTGCAAGACCCACTTCTTGTTGTCCTCATGGGTGATTGAGCCCTTTCTGTTGCGATAGAAATAAGCCATGGCTTTCGTGGCATATACGTTCTCGGCACGAAGGAAGAGTTGAGGGGTGAATTCCTCGTCTTCATGCAGAATGCCCGCTTTGAAGCGGAGGTTGACAAGTGTCTGCTTGCGGAAGATATAGCCGCAGGCAGATGCCCTGAGGTTATTCTTTCGCATGTATTCCGAACCCTCCATCGGTCCTTCGAATTCCTTTGGCACCTCGTGTTCTTCTTTGTCGGAAAGATGAAACGTGACGATGTCGGGATGATTGGAGCGTACCAAATCGAGGCAATGCTCGTAGACAATGGTGTTGAGCCTGTCGTCGCCGTCTACAAACTGGATGTATTCTCCGCAGCATGCCTCTATGCCCAGGTTTCGCGACATGCTCAGTCCGCGGTTGGGCTGCCTAATATAAATAATGTGTTCGGCCAGGTCTTTCAACTCATCCATCGGCGAGGTGTGTGAGCCGTCGTCGATGACGATGATCTCGCGTTCCTCGCTGTTCAAGGACAGGGCGAGGATACTCTCAAGGCATTCGTGCAGGAGCCTGGGGGATAGGTTATAGTAGGTTACGATGAAACTGACGAGCGGCTGTTTCACTACGGGCGAAGAAGTCGGGTAAGTCGGCATAGGTTCTTGATTCCAATTATTTTAAGTAGTCTGAGTTTTAAACGGCTTTTCCACGGTAGCCCTAGGCGGCGAATTGCCGAGGAAGTGATGTGTGGCACCGGAAGTATGGGGGCCTTACGGGTGGCCTTGTACACATCCAGTTGGATGTTGAGCACATGGGCATAGTATTCCGACAGTTCTTCTGTCATTCCAAGGGCTTCGAGTTGGCGAATGTGTGTCTCCAGCAGAGACGATAAGCCGTCGCCAGGATGGTTGGTGATGCCGTCGGGATTGGAGGTATAGTAATAGATTCCCTCTTCGGTGGTGGCTACCACATGGGCATTCTTGAGCAGAAGGGGAAGGGTATAGGCATCCTCGAACAATTGGCCATCAGGAAAACTCACGGCATCGAAAAGTCGTCGCACGAAAATCTTGTTCCATACATAGGCGTGTTGGTAGGCTTTCCCGTCTACCCAGTAGGAACTCATGTCGTTGTAGGTCTTCACGCCGAATTTCAGAAGCCGTTGCTCGGGTGAGCCGTGATGCCACAGCACGGGATACTCAAGGATGTCGTAGTCGGGATAGGCCTCGAGCTTGGTCATCAGGATGCTGAGGGTGTTCTCGCCAATGAAATCGTCGCTGTCGATGAACGTGACATACTCACCACGCGAGATGGCGAGACCGGCATTCCTCGCCGACGACAATCCCTTGTTCGCTTGGTGTATCACACGGATACGGTTGTCGGCAAGGGCAAAATCGTCGCACATCTTGGCACTTCCGTCGGTCGAGCCGTCGTCTACCAGTATCATCTCATAGTCGCTGAATGATTGGTTCAGCACACTCTCCACACAGCGTGTGAGGGTATACTTCACCTGGTAAACGGGGATGACTATGCTCAGTTTCATTCTGCGAAGATACTACAATCGGGATAATTGGCAAAATAAAACGAATAAAAATTCTTGTACCATCGAAAAAAGGCAATAAAACGGCAAATTTGCCGTTTTATAGTTGAAACGATGAAAAAGACAAACCATTCCGATAGTTATTCACATGTGCTGAAATACACCGGTCTCTTTGGTGGTGTGCAAGGAATAAACATCCTGGTGGGCATCGTGCGCAACAAACTCGTGGCCACGATTCTTGGACCTGCCGGAATGGGTTTGATTTCGCTTTTCAACTCCACGATCAATCTGCTCTCCAATGCCACCAACCTGGGCATTTCCATGAGTGCGGTGAAAAACATCTCCGAGGCTTGGGACAGGGGTGACAAGACAGCACTGAACCGGATTGTGTCGATGGTTCGTGCTTGGAGCCTGCTCACCGCTTTGGCCGGATTCCTCTTGTGCATCGTGCTCAGTCATTTGCTCAGCAAATGGACGTTTGGTTGGGGAAACCACACCCTGCACTTTGTGCTGCTGTCGCCCATCGTGGCGATGATGGCCATAACGGGTGGCGAGATGGCTATCCTCAAAGGTGTGAGGCAACTCAGGCAAATCGCCTCAATCTCCGTCTATAATGTGGTGGCGGCCCTTTTCACATCTATCCCGCTGTATTACTATTTCGGAGAAGCCGGCATCGTTCCTTCGCTTGTCATTATGGCTGCCACTCAGATGGCCCTCACCCTATGGTGCTCGTATCGGCTTTTCCCGCTCAAGGTGAGAATGCGCTCCGATTCCTTGGCCGAGGGTATGGGGATGGTCAGACTTGGCATTGCATTCGTCATGGCCGGTATCCTGGGCAGTGGTGCGGAGTTCCTCATCAGGTCTTTTCTCAGCTATACCTCATCACTGGAGACGGTGGGACTCTACAGCGCCGGATATATGATGACGATGACCTATGCGGGAATGGTGTTCTCGGCAATGGAGACAGACTTCTTTCCCAGGCTTTCTGCGTGTCACCATCTGACGACCTCGGCCAATACCGTGGTCAATAGGCAGATCGAGGTGTCACTTCTGCTTGTGGCTCCGATGCTGGTATTCTTTACCATCTTGCTGCCCATCCTCCTGCCACTTCTTTACAGTGGAAAGTTCACCGCCGTAATCGGGATGATGCAGGTCACGGTCTTTGCCATGTATTTCAGGGCCATCAAATTGCCGATGGCTTATATGCCCCTGGCCAAAGGCGACTCCTGGTCATACCTGCTCCTTGAGGCCATCTACGATGTGGTGCTCGTGATAGCCGTTGTCTTGGCTTTCCGGAGATGGGGCTTGCTGGGATGTGGTATCGCCATTACAGGCGTGGGGATTCTCGATTTCCTGATCATTCTCTCCTATACCCATTTCAAATATGGTTTCAGGATGTCGTGTGCCGTGCGCACCTATGCCTTGATGCAACTTCCTTTCGGCATAATGGCTTATCTGCTGACTTTTGTAAAGAACCAGTGGGTCTATTGGCCTGTGGGACTCCTGTTGGGATGTGCCAGTCTTGCCGTGTCGGTCATGATCCTTAGGAAGAAGACCTCGTTATGGCAGTCGTTGAAACGAAAGCTGCTGGGGAGGGGCAAGCATGAGTAGGGTGGCTGTTCTTGTGGCGGCATACAATGCCGAGAAGTGGTTGCGGCAATGCCTCGACTCTTTGCTCCACCAGACGATGACCGATTGGATGGCTGTTTGTGCGGATGATGCCTCCATGGATTCCACCCCTCGGATTCTTGCTGAGTATGCCAGCCGCGATCCGCGCATCAGATTTGTAAGACTGCAGACCAACAGTGGCATCGCAAAGGCTAGGAATGCGGCATTGGCAGTGGCCGAAGGGGAGTTCGTGTGTATGCTCGACAGTGACGACTGGATGGAGCCGGATGCATTGGAGCAGGCTCTCGAGGTGGTTGACTCACATCCCGAAACCGATACGGTCTTGTTTCAGGTGGATGAGGTCTTTGACGACCATGTAAGGCGTTACCCGATGATTCCTTTTGATGTCTTGACGGGCGAGAGGGCTTTTGAGGAAAGTCTCACATGGAATATTCATGGGGTCTATATGGTGAGGTCGGAGATACACCGACGTTATCCTTACGACGAGACGGCCATCGCCTATAGCGACGAGAATATCACACGTGTTCATTATCTTCATTCACGGGAAGTGAGGCAGTGTGATGGTGTCTACTGTTATAGGCAGCACAATGCCTCGATCACACACCGTGTCAGTGCGAGGAGATTCGACTACTTGCTGGCCAATGAAAGCATGATGCGACTGATAAGAGACGAGAATGTCGCACAACGTATTCTCGAGGCTTACGAGCGACTGCGATGGCTGAATCTGATGGATGTCTACATGTTCTATTTCAAATTCAGGAAACAGCTCACCGTGGAAGAGAGAAAGGCGGGGGTAGCGACGATGAGACATACGTGGAAGAATATACAGACCAACATGGTTCCTCTGAAGTTGCGGATGAAATTTGGATATATGCCATTGCGCCCGTTCTGGCCTTTGTTCGTTGCCCAGGAAGAGATCTATTTCACGCTCAGGAAGTGGATGGGCCGAATTTGAGCGGCTATTTCAAAAAATACCGAAAATTATTTTCTCGGATTTTTTTAGGTTTGTCATGGAATTTTTTCTATCTTTGCATTGTCTATACCCTTAATATGTACTGAAAACCTTAGTCATGACGCTTATCATTGTTGCCATATTGCTGATCGGCTTCGTCTTGATTGCGACGGAGAAACTGACGAATGTCAATAAGGCAGCCGTGGCTATTTTCATCGGAACGGTAGGATGGGTGCTCTATATTTGCTACGGCACCGATTTCGTGATGAGTGAGCATGAGGGCGACTATGTGGACTTCCTCAATGGTGCCGTGGCCACGAGTACCGCGGTGAAGCATTATATCGCACAGAATATTTTCCTCAAATATGTGGGAAGGGCAGCCGAAGTGGTGCTGTTCCTGCTTGCCACGATGACCATTGTCGAAATCCTGCACAATAATGGATGTTTCGATTTTCTCACACCATGGGTGCGCACAAGAAAAAGCCGGAAGTTGCTCTGGTGCCTTTCGGGCATCACTTTCTTCCTTTCGGCCAACCTTGACAACCTCACCACCACGGCCTTGATGCTGGTGGTGATGCACGACCTGGTGGCAAGTCGCAGACAGCGGATGATTTATGGCAGCGCTGTGATGCTTGCTGCCAACATGGGTGGCGCGCTCACTGTCATTGGCGACCCGGCGGGTCTGCTATTGTGGAACATGAATGCCGTCACGGCCACCAATTTCTCGATGTGGCTCCTTTTCCCTTGTCTCATCGCATGGGCCTTGCCTACCTTCCTGCTTGGACGTATGCTACCCGAACGTGTGGAGATCGTGTGGCAGTCGATGCCTTATCGAGGCGACGACACCAATCTCAACGCCTGGCAGCGGTTGCTGATGCTCTTCGTGGGAATCGGCGGCCTGTGGTTCATACCCACTTTCCACAACATCACCAAACTCAGTCCTTTCCTTGGGGCTCTTTGTGTTCTCGCCGTCTTGTGGATTGTCAATGAGATTTTCAACCACAAGTTGATGAATGTGGAGAAAATGATACAGCGGCGGTTGCCAAGGGTCCTGCAGTATGGCGTGTTGCAAATGATGCTCTACGTGATGGGCCTTATGTTGGCTGTTGGCGTGGTAGAGGAGACTGGTGCCGTGAGGTGGCTGGCCAACAGGTGTGATGCCTATATCCACAACATCTGGATCATGGGAACCCTTTCGGCTGTCGTGAGCAGTGTGCTCGACAACTTTGCCGCCGCGCTCAGTTTCTTCTCGCTCTACGACGTGAGTGATGCCGTGGGCGATGCCTACCACAATGCCTTTGTCCAGAATGGCTGTTATTGGAAAGTGGTGGCCTACTGCACGGCGATGGGCGGCAATATCCTTGCTTTTGGCTCGATGAGCGGCTTGGCACTGATAAAGATGGAGCGCATACATATTGGATGGTTCTTCAAGAATGTCGGAGTGAAAGCGCTTGTCGGTGGAATCATAGGCCTGGTCGTTATGGTTGTCATCGCGCAAATGAGTTTGTAACCTAATTTAATTACTATAAATATGGCAAGAATAAAGACTATAGGAGTATTGACCTCGGGAGGCGACGCTCCGGGCATGAACGCGGCCATTAGAGCCGTCACCCGTGCCGGCATCTGCAATGGATTCAAGATCATGGGTATCTTCCGTGGGTATGATGGCTTGATCAACGACGAGATCGTGCCATTCACCACTGAGAACGTGAGTGGTATCATCATGTCGGGTGGCACTATCCTGAAAACAGCAAGAAGTAAGGAATTCCAGACACCCGAGGGCAAGCAGAAGGCTTATGAGAACATGCAGAAGCATGGCATCGATGCCCTTATCGTCATTGGCGGAAATGGTTCGCTGACTGGAGCCATGGAGTTTGCTAGGGAATTCGACGTGTGCTGTATAGGCTTGCCTGGCACTATCGACAACGACCTCTATGGCACCGACTCCACTATCGGATACGACACGACGATGAACACCATCATGGACTGCGTAGACCGAATCCGCGACACCGCACAGAGCCATGAGCGTATCTTCTTTGTCGAGGTGATGGGACGTGACGCGGGATTCCTTGCGCAAAACAGCGCCATCGCCAGTGGGGCCGAGGCAGCCATCATTCCCGAAGATTCCACCGGTGTCGACCAGCTGGCACGGTTCATGGAGCGTGGCATCCGCAAATCGAAGAAAAGTTGCATCGTCATCGTCTCCGAGAGTCCTAAGTGTGGCGCTTTGTATTATGCCGACCGCGTGAAGAAGGAATTCCCCAATTTCGACGTGCGTGTCTCTATTCTTGGCCATTTGCAGCGTGGTGGCAGGCCTACGGCTCACGACCGTATCCTGGCCAGCCGCACCGGAGTGGGGGCCATCGAGGCCATTATCCAGGGACAGCGCAATATCATGGTTGGCGTACGCAACAACGAGGTGGTCTACGTCCCCCTCAGCGAGGCTATCCGTAGCGACAAACCTTTCGACAAAAAACTCATCAAGGTACTCGATGAGCTCAGCATATAATGTGTTTTTTTTCGAGAAAATTGAACAAATAGCGAAATTAGTGTGCTGATATTTTGCCGTAATGCCAAAATTGTATTATTTTTGCGAATACTTCATTATCCAAAAGGGTAATGAGGTGTTTGCGTTGCCTTTGTTTCGGCACAAATCAACCTGAAAGTGAAATTTTAAATTTAATATTAAAAACTAATAGCTTATGTCACAAATCAATGGACACATATCCCAGATTATCGGTCCGGTGATCGACGTTTACTACGACACCAATGGGCTCGACCCTGAGAAAGTGTTGCCAAAAATCCATGATGCATTGAAAATCGTCAGGCCCGACGGCCGCGACCTCGTCGTCGAGGTGCAGCAGCACATTGGTGAGGATACCGTGAGGTGTGTCGCCATGGACAATACCGACGGTTTGCAACGTGGATTGGAGGCCATCACTACAGGACGTCCTATCCTGATGCCATCCGGTGACCAGATCAAGGGAAGGATGCTCAACGTCATCGGCCAGCCTATCGATGGTATGAAAGAACTCGACATGAAAGGTGCATATCCCATCCATAGGGAGGCACCAAAGTTTGAGGAACTCTCCACACAGAAAGAGATGCTCTCTACGGGTATCAAGGTGATCGACTTGCTCGAGCCTTACATGAAAGGTGGAAAGATTGGCTTGTTCGGTGGTGCTGGTGTGGGCAAGACCGTGCTCATCATGGAGCTCATCAACAACATCGCCAAGGGACATAACGGCTACTCCGTGTTTGCCGGTGTGGGAGAGCGTACCCGCGAGGGCAACGACCTCATCAGGGAAATGATCGAGAGTGGTGTGGTGCGCTATGGCGAGAAATTCAAGAAAGCCATGGACGAAGGCAAATGGGACCTCTCACTTGTCGACCCCGAGGAACTGAAGAAGAGCCAGGCCACTCTGGTGTACGGTCAGATGAATGAGCCTCCAGGCGCACGTGCTTCTGTGGCACTCTCTGGTCTTACCGTGGCCGAGGAGTTCCGCGATAACGGCGGTAAGGACGGCGAGGCAGCCGATATCCTTTTCTTTATAGACAACATCTTCCGTTTCACCCAGGCTGGTTCCGAGGTGTCGGCTCTCTTGGGCCGTATGCCATCGGCAGTGGGTTACCAACCTACTTTGGCTTCAGAGATGGGTGCCATGCAGGAGCGTATCACTTCCACAAAGAAGGGTTCTATCACATCCGTACAGGCCGTGTATGTGCCTGCCGACGACTTGACCGACCCTGCTCCGGCCACGACCTTTACTCACCTTGATGCCACCACCGAGCTGAGCCGTAAAATCACCGAGTTGGGTATCTATCCTGCTGTCGACCCGCTTGGCAGTACATCTCGTATCCTCGACCCGCTGATTGTCGGAAAGGAGCATTATGAGTGTGCACAGCGCGTGAAGCAGATCCTGCAAAGATACAAGGAACTGCAGGACATCATCGCCATCCTCGGTATGGACGAGTTGAGCGATGAAGACAAACTCACCGTCAACCGCGCACGACGCGTGCAGCGTTTCCTTTCACAGCCCTTCTCCGTGGCAGAGCAGTTCACAGGTGTCAAGGGCGTGATGGTACCTATCGAGGATACAATCAAGGGATTCAACATGATTCTCGACGGCGAGGTGGACGACCTGCCCGAGCAGGCTTTCCTCAACGTGGGTACGATAGAGGATGCCATTGCGAAGGGCAAGAAGCTCCTCGAACAAGCCAAGGGTTAATCGCATAACACGATATAGACTATGTTGAAGCTTAGAATAGTATCTCCGGAGCAAGTGGTGTATGATGGCGATGCCGTGAGCGTGAAAGTTCCTGGCATACTGGGCAATTTTGAGATTCTTCAAAACCATGCGCCCATCATCTCTGCCCTCCAGGTGGGCAAAGTGGTGTTCACCAACAGCGAGGGGGATCACGAACTCGACGTGAACGGTGGGTTCGTCGAAGTGCAGAAAAACAAGGTCAGCCTATGCGTAGAGGTGTACTGAGCAATGACGACTTCCTGGCCAGGGCACCCCATAGGTATTGGACCTACTCCTTGTGGCTGATTGCAGGACTGACGTTGGTGGCGCTCATCGCCTACAATGTATTCTTCGTGCAGCTCAATGTGACCCACGTTTTCATCGTGGTGCTTTTCGCACTGCTATCGAGCGTGGCGCTCTCCCTGACCTTGAAGCATGTACTTGCCTCGGAACAACCTCGTCTGATGAGGGCTTTCTTCATCTTCTCCAACATCCGGCTTGTAGCAGCCGCCATCCTCATCGTGGGATACGCGCTCCTGAGCCCGCAAAAGGGAAAGGAACTGTTGCCCTTCGTCATCATCCTTTCCGTATATTTCATCTTGCAAGACGTGCTCGACACGCTCTTTGTGGTGAGATTGCGGAATAAAGCCGAACAAGAGAAATGAGTATCTCAACGATATTTCTCACTACTCTTGCTTTCGCACTGCTGACTTTGGCCTACATCAAAGGATATCACTTCGTGAAGAAGCATGCTCCCGACCAAATGGTCAACTTCCATTTCATCATGGTGGCCATAAGGTTTCTCTTCGCAGTCACGGCTGTAGGACTATACGCCACATTCGTCGACAACAGAGAAGACACTATGCATTTCGCGGCTTTGATTCTCGGGCTTTATCTCGCGATGATAGTCATTACGCTTATAATAAAACATTGAACCGAATGAAATATATCAAACAACTGCTATGCCTCGTGGTGTTGATGTGGACTACGGCCCCGGTCGTGGCTGCCGAGAAAGGTGAGGAACTCAACATCTCGCATATCGTCCTTGAACATATCAAGGACTCATACGAGTGGCACGTCACCAACATCGGCGAGAAACCGGTGGTCATCCACCTGCCGGTGATTGTCTACAGTTCCACGGGCTTGCATGTGTTCTGCAGTTCCAAATTCGCCGAGGAGCCCGATGCCAACGGATACAGGATGGGGCCTCACAACCTGGCGATTGCAACCAAAGGCGACAATGAGGGCAAGATCGTAGAATTGGTTGGAGGTGGGGAGAAGAGACCTTTCGATATCTCCATCACCAAGACCGTGGCTACGATGTTCATCAGTGTTATCGTGCTCTTGCTCTGCATCTTGTTGCCCGCACGCTGGTACCGCAAGCACAAGCCGAGCGACAACGCGCCGAAAGGTTTCACGGGATTCATTGAGTTGCTTGTGATGTACGTGGTGGATAATATCATCAAGCCTGGTGTGGGAAAGGGATACGAGAAGTATTGCCCTTACCTGCTCACTTGCTTCTTCTTTATCTTCACGTGCAACATCATGGGACTCATTCCATTCCCCCCGGGCGGAGGAAACGTTACCGGCAATATCGCCGTGACATTCTTCCTCGCACTGTGTACCTTTGTGGTGGTGCAGTTCAGCGGAAACAAGCATTATTGGAAAGATATCTTCTGGCCTGATGTGCCTCTGGCCCTGAAGGCATTCCCTCTCATACCGGTCATTGAGTTCGTTGGAATCTTCACCAAGCCTTTCGCCCTCATGATCCGTCTCTTCGCAAATATCATGGCTGGTCACGCCATTGCCATCTCGCTGGTGTGCATCATCTTCCTCGTAGCCGCGAAACCCATTGGCGTGTTCCTGGGCATGAGTGGCGTCAGTGTCATCATGAGTGTGTTCATGTCCACCCTCGAGGTGCTGGTGTGCTTCATCCAGGCCATGGTGTTCACCATGCTCAGCTCTATCTTCATCGGACTGGCACGCACAGAGCCAGAACATGAGTAGGCATGGCTGCCATACGGACAACTTACGGCTCCGTGTTTCAAGTAAAAAATAACAAACAACATCAATTAATAATTTAAAACTTTAAGTACTATGATTTCATTATTATTGGCCATTGAAGGCATCGCAAAATTTGGCGCCGCTGTAGGTGCAGGTCTCGCAGCAATCGGTGCAGGTATTGGTATCGGTAAAATCGGTGGACAGGCAATGGATGCCATGGCCCGCCAGCCCGAGGTAATGAACAAGTTGTTCACCAACATGATCGTTGCCGCTGCTCTTATCGAGGGTGTTGCCCTCTTCGCAGCCGTGATCGCATTCCTCTGCGTAGGATAACATCGAGACGTTTTTGTTGAACAAGCAAATTCAAGCGTATGGATTTATTGATTCCGAGTAGTGGCTTGCTTTTCTGGATGTCCATCACGTTCTTCGTGGTGCTCTTCATCCTGTGGAAGTGGGGCTTCCCCGCCATCACCGATATGGTTAGGGAGCGCAACGCCTTCATTGATGAGAGCCTGCGCAAGGCGCAAGAGGCCAACGACAAACTCGCCAACATACAACAAGAAGGTGAATCCATTCTGCAGGAGGCTCGTGGGGAGCAGGCACGCATCATGAAAGAGGCGACAAGCACCCGCGACGCTATCGTGGGACAAGCACAGGAGAAAGCCAAGGCCGAGGGTGCACGCATCATCGGCGAGGCCAAGGCAGAGGCGGAGAACGAGAGGCAAAACGCCATGAACGACATCCGCTCTCAAGTTGCCGTCCTCTCTGTACAGATAGCAGAGAAAGTGCTCCGCGAGAAGTTATCTACCGACAAAGCGCAGATGGATCTCATTGACAAACTGCTTGATGAGGTTTCTGTAGGCAACAATAAGAATTAGTCATTATGGAGATAGGTGTATTATCGGTTCGTTATGCAAGGGCGCTTCTCAAAAGTGCGCTCGAGCAGCATATCGAGGAACAGGTCTACCAGGAGATGCTCACGCTCTCGCAGAGTTATCTCAAGGTGCCTGAACTCAGATTCACAATCGACAATCCTATGCTCGAGAAAAGCAAGAAGAAGACGCTGCTCGTCACTGCTACGGGCGGAAAAGTGTCTCCGCTCACAGAGCGATTCATCGAATTGGTTCTTGCCGAGGATAGGGAGAACACCCTTCAGTTTATGGCTGCTTCGTATGTGACGCTGTACAGGAAACACAAGAACATCACAAGTGGCAGGCTCATCACTGCGGTCGCCGTTACCCCGGAAATCGAGAAGAAGATGCGGCAACGCGTGGAGAGCAGAACTCAGGGAACTGTGGAGTTTCAGACCGAGATCGACCCCGAGATTATTGGAGGGTTCATTCTCGAATACGATACGTACAGGATGGACGCAAGCGTGCAAAACCAGTTGCGCAACATCCTCACACAGTTAAGAAAATAAGTATATTAACGGAAAAACCAAATTATCAATGTCTGACAAAATAAAACCAAGCGAAGTATCCGAGGTGTTGCTGCAGCAGTTGCGTAGCATCAGCAGCAACGAGAAATTCGACGAGGTGGGCACCGTGCTGCAAGTGAGCGACGGTGTGGCCCGCATCTATGGACTCCGCAATGCGGAGGCCAACGAGTTGCTCGAGTTCGAGAACGGAACGATGGCGATTGTCATGAACTTGGAGGAAGACAATGTGGGATGTGTGCTGCTCGGCACCACATCAGGCATCAAGGAGGGCATGGTCGTGAAACGTACGAAGCGTATCGCTTCCATCAGGGTCAACGACAACATGCTCGGACGTGTCATCAATCCTCTTGGCCAGGCCATCGATGGAAAGGGTGACATCGACCTTTCCGATGCTTTTGAGATGCCCCTCGACAGAAAAGCTCCTGGTGTGATTTATCGTCAGCCGGTGAAGGAACCGCTGCAGACAGGCCTGAAAGCCGTCGACTCCATGATTCCTATCGGAAGAGGACAGCGTGAGTTGATCATTGGCGACAGGCAAACTGGAAAAACGGCAATCGCCGTTGATACCATCATCAACCAGAAGAGCTTCTACGAGGCAGGGAAACCTGTATATTGTATCTATGTGGCCATCGGACAGAAAGCGTCGACTGTGGCCGCCCTCGTCCAAAACCTCAAGGAGCATGGGGCCATGCCCTATACCATCGTCGTTTCGGCCACCGCTGCCGATCCCGCCGCCATGCAGTACTATGCACCTTTTGCTGGAGCTGCCATCGGTGAGTATTTCCGCGACAGGGGAGAGTCGGCCCTCGTAGTCTACGACGACCTCTCCAAGCAGGCTGTGGCCTATCGTGAGGTGTCGCTCATCCTGAAGCGGCCTTCCGGACGCGAGGCTTATCCCGGCGATGTGTTCTATCTCCACAGCCGTCTGCTCGAGCGTGCCGCACGTATCAACGACCAGCAAGAGGTGGCCGTGCAGATGAACGACCTGCCAGAGTGCATGAAAGGCCACGTGAAAGGTGGTGGCTCGCTCACTGCCCTGCCTATCATCGAGACACAGGCTGGCGACGTGTCGGCTTACATTCCCACGAATGTCATCTCCATCACCGACGGACAGATCTATCTGGAGACCGACCTCTTCAACCAGGGCTTCCGTCCTGCCATCAACGTGGGTATCTCCGTGAGCCGTGTGGGTGGTTCGGCACAGATCAAGAGTATGAAGAAAGTGGCCGGTACATTGAAGATCGATATGGCTCAGTATCGTGAGCTCGAGGCGTTCTCCAAGTTCTCGAGCGATATGGATGCCGTGACAGCCATGACCCTCGACCGTGGTCGCAAGAACAACCAATTGCTTATCCAGCCGCAGTACAGTCCTATGAATGTAGGCGAGCAGATTGCCATCCTCTATTGTGGCACAAACGGACTGATGCATGAGGTGCCTGTGACCGAGGTGAGGAAATGCCAGGACCTCTTCCTCGAGAAAATGAGAAGTGCCCACTCCGATGTGATCGACTTGCTTGCCAGTGGAAAGATTGATGACAATGCCACTGGCGTCATCAAGTCTGTCATGGCTGATATCGCCGGACAATTCAAGTAATCGCCTATGCCGTCACTAAAAGAGATAAAAAACCGCATAGCTTCGGTCAACAGCACACGTAAGATTACGAGTGCCATGAAGATGGTGGCTTCATCGAAACTGCACCATGCACAGGTGCAAATCGAGAAGATGCTCCCCTACGAGAGCATGTTGGAGCATATCGTAAAGACATTCCTCGCTTCTGATGCCGAAGCCGGCACCATCTATGAGCTCGAGAGAGAGGTCAAAAAGGTGGTGTTGGTGGTCTTCGCGTCGAACAGTAGTCTTTGCGGTGGCTTCAACTCCAATATCATCAAACTCATGCAGCAGGCCATTGCGGGATACGAGCACCTGGGCAGGGAGAATATCCTTATTTATCCCATTGGCCGCAAGGTGGCTGAAAAAGTGACGAAACTTGGTTATCGCTCTGCTGGCGATTTCTCGGCGTTGGCCGACAAGCCCAATTCTGCCGAGTGTATCAGGATTGCTACCGAACTGGGTGCAATGTTCCGTACAGGTGAGGTAGACAAAGTCGAACTCATCTATCATCATTTCAAGAGCGCCGGCTCGCAAATCCTGACGAGAAAGACCTTGCTGCCTATCGATGTGGAGTCGATTGTGGAAGAGGATCATGAACGTGACCTCACTTCCAATATCATCACGAAGAAGGCGCAAGACTATCTCAAGAAACACCACAAGGAAGAGAAATCCCAACAAACTGAGGCCAAACCGCTCAACGACAACTTCATCGTAGAGCCCGATTTGGATACCGTGTTGGGTGTTCTCGTGCCCAAGGTGGTACACTTGGCTCTATACACGGCCTTGCTCGACAGCAATGCTTCCGAGCATGCGGCAAGAATGGTGGCCATGCAGACGGCTACCGATAATGCCGACGAACTGCTCAGGGAACTCAACTTGCAGTACAACAAGAGTCGTCAACAGGCAATTACCAACGAACTTCTTGATATTGTCGGTGGTTCGGTGAATAACTGATCTCCACGATGCCGACCCTACATTCAGGCGAGAAACGTTATGGCGTTTCTCGCCTGTTTCATGTTTGTGGTGAGAAAAATTACTTTCCACTTTCATTTTATCATTGATTTTTAAAATCATTTCACTTTTTTTATTATCTTTGTAACCAGAAGAATTAGCTGAGTTAAACCCAAAACGATATACTAAATGAACATCAAACTACGACTGGCAGTGATGAATTTCTTGGAATTCGCTGTCTGGGGTGCCTACCTCACATGTATGAGTAATTATCTCGGCAAGGCAGGATTGGGAGCCGAGGTTCCATGGTTCTATGCCATTCAGGGAATTGTGTCAATTTTCATGCCCACTCTGATGGGCATCGTGGCCGACAAGTATATGCAGCCTCAACGCGTGCTGGGACTCTGCCATTTCCTCGCTGGTGCATTCATGTTGTGCTGCTGGTGGATGGGTATGAACAATTCCACGCCCGACAAGGCCATGTTCATCACGCTCTACACATTGAGCGTCGCTTTCTACATGCCAACCATCGCATTGGCCAACACTACTGCTTTCTCTATCCTCACGCGTAATGGGATGGATACGGTCAAGGATTTCCCGCCCATCCGTGTGCTCGGTACTGTTGGTTTCATTGCCACCATGTGGTTCGTCAACTGTGCAGTGTGGGATGGCAGTTCGTTTATGTTTACCTTGGGCGAAAACGCGCATAAGTTCCAGTACACCTACATGCAGTTCTTTGTGTCGGGTCTGCTTAGTTTCGTGCTGTTTGCCTATTGTTTCACCTTGCCTGCTTGTCCGCTGGTAAAGAAGGAAGGCAAGACTTCCTTGGCGGAATCTTTTGGCTTGAATGCGTTCAAACTGTTCAAGACCAGGAAGATGGCCATGTTCTTTATCTTCTCTGCACTGCTGGGTATGTGCCTTCAGGTGACCAATGGCTATGCAGGACCGTTCATTACCAGTTTCAAAGGTAGTATCGACGAGGCTGTTGCTAATTCTTTTGCTGCCAATAATGCCACATTGCTGACCTCTATCTCGCAGATGAGCGAGGCGCTATGTATATTGATGATTCCGTTCTGCCTTAAGAAGTTTGGCATAAAGGGCGTGATGCTCATGTCGATGTTCGCTTGGGTATTCCGTTTCGGCTTCTTCGGAGTAGGTAATCCTGCTATGCCGGGAGTGGTATTCTTCATCCTCTCTTGCATCGTTTATGGTGTTGCCTTCGATTTCTTCAATGTTTCGGGCGGTATCTTCGTCGACCAGGAGTGTGAGCCTTCTATCAAGGCCTCGGCTCAGGGCTTGTTCATGATGATGACAAATGGCGTGGGAGCCACCGTAGGCACTTTGGCTGCAGGTGCCATCATTAACTCGTTCTGCTCTTGGCAGGATGTGGAAGTAAATGGCGTACAGCAGAGCTTCCTTTTGGGTGACTGGCAGACTTGCTGGTTCATCTTTGCTGGATTCGCATTGGTGGTAGGTGTCGCTTTTGCCTTGGTGTTCCATCCCGAAAAAGCACGTAAGTAATGGCGCTGGTACGGATGGTATACAAAAGTGTGAACGAAATCGTCGGCAACGATGATGTCGGTATCTTGTTGCTTGTCAACGAGGAAGGAACCCGGCAGCTGTCGATGGTTTGTGACAAGCACATGGTATACCAGTTCCGGCTCAGATTGTCAAAGGCTGAGATTGTTGACAAACTGCTGCCAGAGGTACTTTGGCAGGTCGTGGTAAGGAGTCTCGACATGCAGTTCCAGGTGGTGATCAACGACCTGGTAGATGGGCAGTACAAAACGCTGCTTTATATGCCAGATATCCTGCAAGCCATCCCCATAAGGGCAAGCGACGCCATATTGCTGGCTCATTTTGCAAAAATCCCCATCTTTATAGAGGAAAGTCTGCTATTGCGGCAGAGCGTTCCATATAGCGAGGAGTCGGTTGCTGTTTCGGTTCCAGTCAACGTGATAACTACCGATATGCTGAAAAAAGCGCTCGATAAGGCTATCAGCGAGGAAAATTATGAGCAGGCCTCTCAATTGCGCGATGAGTTGCAACGGCGTTCAAAAAGTGAAAGTAATACATGAAGGAAACTCGATATTTCTTTGTGCCTGAGGCAGAAAGCGCAGGTGCTCTTCCCGAGGAAGAGGCCGCACATGCTTTGCGTGTGCTGCGACTGGCTCAGGGCGACGAGATTTTCCTCATTGACGGCAATGGGTTCTTTTATCGTGCCGTCGTTTCTGTTGCCTCATCCAAAAAATGCTTGTATGAAATCATGGAGGCCATGCCACAATCCAGGTTGTGGCATGGCCATATTCATCTGGCCATGGCGCCAACCAAGAATATCGACAGGGTAGAGTGGATGGCTGAAAAAGTCACCGAGATAGGCTTCGATGAGCTGTCGTTCCTCAATTGCCGTTTTTCGGAGCGCCGAGTGGTCAAGTGCAACCGTATTGAGAGAGTCGTAATCTCAGCGGTCAAGCAAAGTCGTAAGGCTTGGAAGCCGGTCGTCAACGAGATTATGGATTTCAAAGACTTTGTCTGCAAGCCAAGAACAGGTCTGAAATGTATCGCCCATTGTTACAGTGAGGTAGAGAAAACCGATTTGTTCCAGTTGTTACAATCGCCCGAAGATGTGCCCGATTCCGACCTCACTATTCTGATCGGGCCCGAGGGCGACTTCTCCATCGACGAGGTGAATATGGCCATTGCCAATGGCTTCCACTCCATTTCTCTCGGCGAATGCCGGTTGCGCACAGAGACAGCATGCCTCTTCGCGGTTTCTATAGCCCAATTGGCTAGAAGAAAACTCAAACTGCTTTAAATAATTATCATATATCATCCTTCATTCAAACCTCCCAAATCATCATTATGGAATCGCAGAATTATTTATTGCTTGCTTTCAAGTTGCTGGGCTCCCTTGCATTGTTGATGTATGGTATGAAAACCATGAGTGATGCCTTGCAGAAATTGGCTGGTCCGCAATTGCGTCATGTGCTTGGTGCCATGACCACCAATCGTTTTACCGGAATGCTTACTGGTGTGTTTGTGACCGCTGCCGTTCAGTCGTCTACGGCTACTACCGTGATGACGGTATCGTTTGTCAGCGCCGGTCTGCTTACGTTGGCCCAGGCCATCAGTGTGATTATGGGTGCCAATATTGGTACCACTCTTACCGCATGGATCATGTCGGCGGGTTTCTCATTCAATATCAGCGATTTTGTATGGCCTGCATTCTTTATCGCCATCATCCTTATCTACAGCAAGAAACGTAGAACGGCAGGCGATTTCCTTTATGGTATTGCCTTCATGTTCCTCGGACTGGGTACGCTCCGTCAGACAGGTATTGACATGCATCTTGGCGAGCAAGAGGCTGTGCTCAATTTCTTCTCCAGTTTCGATCCCAACAGTTTCTTCACCACCATCACTTTCTTGATTATTGGTGGTGTGCTGACGATGTGTGTACAGTCGTCGGCCGCGGTGATGGCCATCACCATGATTTTGTGTTCAAGTGGGGTTTTGCCCATCTACCAGGGCATCGCATTGGTGATGGGTGAGAATATTGGAACCACCGTCACTTCGAATATCGTGGCCATGTCGGCAGGCACACAGGCGCGAAGGGCTGCCTTTGCCCATATGTTTTTCAATATCTTCGGTGTGGTGTGGATTCTCATCGTGTTCCATCCGTTTGTCAACATGGTTTGTGGACTTGTGGGATATGACGTGGAGATGACGAAGGAGAGTGTTGGCGAGACGGCCTTCTTGGCCAATGCCGCAAAACTGAGTTTTGTGCTTGCAGCCTTCCACACTTGCTTCAATCTTATCAACACCTTCATCCTTATCTGGTTCATTCCAGCAATCGAGAAATTGGTTTGCAAGGTGATCAAGCAAAAGGCCGTGAGCGATGAGGAGGAACCACGACTGAGATACATCCAGGGTGGTCTGATGAAGACTCCGGAAATCTCTGTCTATCAGGCACAGCAGGAAATCACACTCTTTGGCGAGAGAATCCAGCGGATGTTTGATATGGTGAAAGATCTATATGGGATGTCGAACGAGGAGAAAGAGAATCCTGAGTTCGAGAAACTGTTCACCCGTATTGAGAAATACGAGGGCATTTCCGACAATATGGAGATAGAGATAGCCCACTATCTGGAGCAGGTGAGCAACGCTCATCTCTCGGATGAGACCAAGGGTAAGATCCGTCAGATGCTGCGTGAGATCAGCGAGATAGAGAGTATTGGCGACGCTTGCTACAACATCGCCCGTACGATTCGCCGCAAAAAGCAGTCTGACAAGAAGTTCACCGAGAAGTTGGAGAAGGATGTGCAAGAGATGTTCCGTCTTACCGATAACTCACTTACTCAGATGAACGTGGTGATGAAAGGCCGTCGTGGTGAGGTGAACACCAAGGAGACATTCAAGATTGAGAACGAAATCAACTCCATGCGCAATAACCTCAAGGCTGCCAATATCCAGTCGGTCAACAACCATGAATATGATTATGCCGTGGGTGCCATGTTTACCGACCTGATTTCTGAGTGTGAGAAATTGGGCGACTATGTGGTGAATGTGGTAGAGGCCAGAATTGGTCAATAGACAGTTGGCGCCTTCAATGCAAAGGTGCGTTTCCTTAATCCTGGAAACGCACCTTTGCTTCTTCATAACTGTCGAGGGAGCCAATGTCGAACCGATGGCCTGGCATCTGCCAGGCATGGATCTGGGTCACCTCGGTGAGATAGTGGGCAAGATTGCCTGGCGCATCATAACCACATCCGTGGTTAAGGCAGTCTTTGATGAGCGGAAGGTCGGAATGGCGGTAGATATAGAAGGGGGGCACCGCCCACTCTGAGACAGGTTGCTCTGGCTTCTCCTGCATCTGCAGCACCAGATGGTTGTTGTCGATTTCTATCACTCCAGTGCGTTGCAACTTCCGTAGTTCGGGTTCATGGTAATACATGATGACCGACGATTGTTTCTCCTTGAAGAAATCCACAAAGCCCCGAAACGAGAAATCAAGGATATTGTCGGCTGCCACTACCATGATGTCGTCTTCTACCTTGTTTTGCTCAATGGCAAGAAGCAGGTCTTTTATTGCTCCCAGGCGGGTGTCATTACTGATGCTTCCATCATCGATGATGCTGATGGGCTTGTTGTACTGGCACGTTGCCTTCCATTCCTCGAAAATAGAGGCAAACTTGTGGTTCGTCACCACAATATGCTCATCGATGTCGTCGATTTGGTCGATATCATCGAGCATACGCTCCAATATCGAGCGTCCACCTATCTTGAGCAATGGTTTCGGGAAATTTTCTGTCAGCGGATAAAGCCGTGTGGCATATCCCGCTGCGATAACAATATTCTTCATATTTGTTCGGGCTGGATGTTTAATGGTGTGTCGATGGAATAGATGCTTCCTCGATTTCGCTGCAAAAATAGCAAAATCCGACGAGATGCACAAATGATATGTGCTTTTTCCCCTATACAACCGCTCTGTTCATCCTCCCACGGACACAGACAGCCTGGTGGGCTGTGCCGGTCGAGACATTATTGTTTTTTGGTAATTAATGCCAAGTAGTCATGGTTTTTTCCATTTTCTACCACACGGAGGTTGTATCCACATGCTTCGGCCACATCACCCAACGAACGTGAGTCAATATACAGCCACGGGAAACTTTTTCCAAGAATATCCTTGTATTGCATTTTGTAGACCAGCTCGCCATAGTAGTTGATCATCTCGTCAATAGGCTCATCGTCGTCAAAAACATAACTGATGTCGGTAGAGTCACAAATCAATTGTCCGTCAGGCAACAAAATGTCGTCGAGCAATTGGAAAAACTGGGGCAGACGTGCTATTGTACCCACAATCCCGATGCCGTTCATGAGCATCAGTATCGTATCATAACGGTCGCTTACGCTGAAGAGATCCTTGTGGAAAACATGTCGCACTCCACGTGCTCTCATCGTTTCTACCGACAGGGGCGAGATGTCTATGGCATCGACATCAATTCCTCGTTCCTGCAAAACCAACGAGTGACAACCCGCCCCGGCGCCCACATCCAGCGTGCGTCCTTTTACAAGGTCGAGCGCATGCTGTTCCAATGGTGGCATCGAATCGTAGTCACGAAACAACGTCTCTACCGGAATCTCATCCTCGTCAAACATAGGGGAGAACACCCGTAGCCGTGATGCTTTGCCATTTGCCCAAAAGTCGGAAATGGCGGCACCCATCGGGTCGAACTGTACGTCAAGGAGCCGGTGCGTTTTTTTCATGTGATGCATGTCTATGTCCAGAATTCTCGTTCTCCGGTCGGCGACATCTTCGAGCCGCATTGAGGGCAGGTTTTCTTGTCCCAAATGCGTATGTTGTCGCTTCCACAGTTCAGGCACAACCGTCCCACCTCGCTGCGAAAAGAGGGGGCCACGTCGGCAATCACACCTCCGACGACAAGGTGCTGGATGGTATGGCAGTCGGGACAGGTCACGGCCGTTATCTCCTGACGGAACAATCCACGGCCTTCGTATATGTCGGCCTCATAGCCACAAGAGTCACATCTCATCTTTATCTTCCATGCCATAATCAAGAGTATGAAAATTCGTCAGCAAGGGTCATTCGGTCGTCTCTCGCAATGTCAGTATACCCTGTAGCCGTTTTCCTTGCAGTAGTCGATGGCGGGTTGATAACCTTGGGCGGTGGAGCGGTGAATCCATTTCAGACCGATGCGCTCGTCTTTCTCCACCCCGGTGCCTGTCATGTGAAACCATCCTATGGCAAACTGTGCCTGAGGGTCGCCGCCCTGGGCTGCCAGCTCATACCAGAAAGCCGATTCTGCCACGTCTTTCTCCACACCATCACCATTCCAATGGGCTGCTCCCACGTTCTTCTGCGACAGGATATGGCCTTGAAAAGCAGCCTCCCGATACCAGAGATAGGCTTTTTGGTGGTCGGCTTCTATTCCTTGCCCCAAATAATAGGCATTGGCCACATTCACCTGCGATTGCAGGTCACCACGTGAGGCGGCTTTCAGGTACCACTCAAAGGCCAGGGCCTCGTTCCGCTCCACGCCGTCTCCCTTGTAGTAGCATTCGGCGACGTTGAAAATGCCATAGATATCATCAAGTTCGGCTGCTTTCATATACCACTCAAAGGCCGTCGAATGGTTTTCCACCACACCTAAACCACGCATATAGCACACTCCAAGGTTGTTCATTGCCCTAGGGTCGCCCTCGTATGCCATCTTGCGGTAGGTGTCGGCGGTATCACGGTCTTTTTGCATATATGATGAGAGGTTCTGGTATCGCTTAACTGAAAATCTGGTAGACAGCGGCCGAGACCACCCATGCCACTGCTGTGGTATAGCAGGCTGCGAACAATGCCCACCGCCAACTGCCCGTCTCGTTCTTGATGGCCGCTAAGGTGGCGATGCATGGGAAATAGAGCAGCACGAAGAGCAGGAAGCAGAAAGCCACAAGTGGCGTGACGCCCTCACGCTCCATCTTCTCACGCAATACGGGATACTGCACGGCGCTGGCACTGTCGCTGTCATCGGCCACCTCCTCGTCGCCGGTATAGAGCACGCCCATGGTCGAGGCTACAATCTCCTTCGCTCCTACGCCGGCTATTAGTCCCACATCTAGTTTCCAGGTGAAACCTTGTGGCATGAAGATGGGTTCTATCGCCTTGCCGATATGTCCGATATAACTGTGCTCTTGTTGTTCCTGCTTGCTCATCTCGTCATGGTGTGGGAAATATCCGAGAGCCCATACGATGATGCTGGCCACCAAGATGATTCCACCCATTTTCTTCAGGTATTGCTTGCCTTTCTCCCAAGTGTGTCGCATCATGGCCTTCATCGTGGGCACGCGGTAGGGTGGGAGCTCCATGACGAATGGGGTATCCTCGCCTTTAATGAGGAAACGGCTGAGCAGGTTGCTCATCAATACTGCCATCAGTATGCCGATCACGTAGAGGGATATCATGATCATTGCCTGGTAGCGGACGGCAAAGAATGCGCCGATAATCATGATGTAGATGGGCAGACGGGCGGAGCAACTCATGAACGGGAGGATGAGCATCGTGATCAGGCGCGACTTCCGGCTTTCTATCGTGCGGGTGGCCATCACAGCCGGTACGTTGCAGCCAAATCCCATGATCAGCGGAATGAACGACTTGCCATGTAGTCCCATGTGGTGCATGATCTTATCCATGATGAAGGCGGCACGGGCCATATAGCCAGTGTCTTCCATGAACGAGATAAACGCATACAGGATGAGAATCTGCGGGAGGAAGACGATGACGGCTCCCACGCCACCTACCACACCGTCGACAAGCATGTCTTTCACCGGACCGTCGGGAAGAATGGCGCCAAGCCAGTCGCCCAGGGCGGAGAATCCTGCGTCAATCCAGTCCATCGGATATTGTCCCAAAGAGAATGTCGTTTGGAACATGGCATAGAGGATGAGGATGAAAATGGGGATGCCAAAGTATTTGTTTGTGAGGATATTGTCGATGAAGTGGGTGGCACGGTAGGTGTCTTCCTTTGTTCCCTCATAAAAATTGGCTTCCTGCAGGGCGCCGTGAATAAAACCATATTTGGCATCCATGATGGCGGTCTCACTGTCTTCCTTGGTCTCATCCTGGATGTACTTAGCGGCCTCGTCGCGCACTTTGAGAATATGCTCACAGGCAGGCAATGTCTTGATGTAGCGCTCCGCTCCTTTGTCCATCTCCAGCAATTTGATGGCAAGATAGCGGGTGGAGTATCTAGACCGGATGGCCTTATGTTTCTGCAACTCATCCTTCACTTGGTCGATGGCTGTTTCCACATATTTGCCATGATTGATGTGGATGTGCCTTGATATGGTCTTGTTAGGACGTGGACCATGGGCGTAGTCGTCGGTATGATCGCCACCATGGGCGTTCTCATAGTCCTTGTGCCATGCCTGAATCTCGGCGGCGACTTGCGGGTTGATGTTTCCGTTCTTGTCTACGAAGTCCATGCCCTCGTAGATGTTGATGATGATATGGAACAGCAAATCCACACCGCGCCCCGTCTTGAAAACGGTGGGTATCATGGGCACACCAAACAGTTGCCCCAGTTTGTTGAAATCGATGTTGTCGCCACGGCGCTCCGTCTCGTCATACATATTGAGTGCGCATACCATACGCACGTTCATGTCCACCAGTTGGGTGGTCAGATAGAGGTTGCGCTCAAGATTGCTGGCGTCTATCACGTTGATCACCACATCGGGGGGTGACTCGATGATTTGCTTGCGCACATACAACTCCTCTGGACTATAGGCAGAAAGAGAATAGGTGCCGGGGAGGTCAACAAGGTTGAATTCGTAACCCTCGTAGTGGGCATGCCCTTCCTTGGCGTCAACGGTCACTCCCGAGTAGTTGCCCACACGCTCATGGGAGCCTGAGGCAAAATTAAAGAGGGAGGTCTTTCCGCAGTTGGGATTTCCCACCAGTGCCACGTTGATTTGGCGACGCTTCTTCAGGGCCGCATCGTGCAACTGGTTCTCCGTCAAGGGGATGTCCTCTGCTTTCTGTTGGCTGAAATCCGTACCGTTGTCTTGGAGGTGGTTGTCATGAAGTTCCTTGGCCTCTTTTTCCGAAATGACCTCAATCATTTTGGCCTCGTCGTGGCGCAAGGAGACTTCGTATCCCAAGATACGGTATTTCACTGGGTCTTGAAGTGGGGCATTGAGCAGCACTTCCACTGTGGTGCCCTTGATGAATCCCATCTCCACTATTCGTTTCCTGAACCCGCCGTGTCCTATCACCTTCACGACAACGGCTTTCTCTCCAGTATGTAAATCGGATAATCTCATACTACAATTGCTATAGAATAAGTCGTTTAGTATTTCTTCGCTACTGTCTTCACGTCATGTGATTTCAATTGCAAATTTACCAATAATATCCTACATATTACACTCTGGTCAAAGGGTTTGAAAACAAAATACCTTGAAATGGGGATGGCGACAGCAGTGGAAAGCAAACTGCTACCTATTCTTGGGTGGTCGGGATGTCGTCTTGCTCGCCCTGTGTCTCTACGCTTTCCTCGTCTTTCCCAGCAGGTTGGTTCGTCTCTTCCTCGTTAGTGCCGGATTGCGGCTTGTTGAAGTAATCCTCCAATTCTTTGGTCGCACTGTGGTCGGTGTTGTCAAGGTCTTTGACGATGATGCCGTGCTCAAGAAGCGTGATGCGTGGGCAAATGTCGATGGTGTGAGCCAGGTTGTGGCTGCTGATGATGATTGTACTTCCCGTTGCCTTGTTGTATTCCGTAAGCATGTTCTTCAACACGTTCTGGCTCGAAGGGTCGAGGAAGTTGAATGGTTCGTCGAGAATAAGCAGTTGGGGACGGTTGAGCAGGGCTGCCACGATGCCCACTTTTTGCTTGTTTCCTGCCGAGAGGTCCCTGATCAGTTTCTTCTGGCCAAGAATCTCACCAGCCATCAACTGGTCGTATTGGTGAACACGCTCCTCGGTCTCGTTCTTGCTCAGACCACATACTTTGCCAATAAAGGCAAAGAACTCCTCTGGGGTAAGGAATTCGATGAGGAATCCGTCGTCAATATACGAGCCCGTGAACATCTTCCAATCCTCACTCTCTGATGGGTCGATGCTGAGCAGTTCGCCGTCGGTAGTGCCGTCGGGGTGGAAACCCAGCGTCACCCTGCCGTCATCGGCTTGGAGCAGGTCGAGTATCAAACGAAACAGAGTGGTCTTGCCGGCACCATTATTGCCCACAAGTCCCACCAACTCGCCGTCACCGATATGGTAAGAACTGATGTTCACGGCAGTATGGTCTCCAAAACTCTTCTTCAGGCTTGTAACATCAATTGTCATGTCTCGATTCTTTTCTTGTAAAAAATAAAGATTTCAGCACTCTGGTGAGAATGCTGAAATCTTGAAAAATAGTTTATACCAATCCACGTCCGTGGCAATTCTTGAATTTCTTGCCGCTGCCACAAGGACAAGGCTCGTTTCGGCCGGGCATCTTGTCTTTGCGGATGGGCTGGCGGCGCTGCTGCTGTGCCGACTCTCGGGTGTCCTGGCTGGCGGCAGCCTTCTGGTTCTGGTCCACCATCTCGTCGCCCTTGCTCTCTTGATAGCGCTGGGTGCGGCGCTCAGGAGCAGCCTCGCGCACCTCCTGCTGCTGTTGCAGTTGTGGTATCTGACCACGCATCAGAATCTCAGAGATGCGGTTGTTCATGTCGTCCACCATATTGTCGAAGAGTTTCACGCTCTCGAGCTTGAAGATGAGCAACGGGTCTTTCTGCTCGTATGAGGCATTCTGCACACTGTGCTTCAACTCGTCGAGTTGCCTGAGGTTCTCTTTCCAGCAGTCGTCAATGATATGAAGCGAAACGGCCTTCTCGAATTGTTTCACTACCGACTTGCACTCGGTCTCATAGGCCTCTTTCAGGTCACATGGGATGTTCATCATTCCGCGGCCGTCGGTGATGGGCACATTGATGCGCTCATATATCTGTCCTTGTTCATCGTACACTTGCTTGATGATGGGCCACGACACTTCCTGTATGCGGTCGGTGCGGCGCTTGAATGATTTCATGGCCTCGGCATAGGCTTTCTCTTCAAGCGACTCTCTGCTCTTTTCGATGAATTCCTCTTTGCTGAACGGACATTCCATAGCGAGCGTCTTGAGGAACATTTCCTTGCAACCTTGGTAGTCGTTGTTGCTGACGATGCTAACCACGCGGTCCCAGATGATATTGGCGATATCCATTCCGATACGCTCACCCATCAGGGCATGGCGGCGCTTCTCATAGATAACCGTACGCTGCTTGTTCATCACGTCGTCGTATTCGAGCAGGCGCTTTCTCACACCGAAGTGATTCTCCTCCACCTTCTTCTGGGCACGTTCGATACTGTTGTTGATCATCTTGTGCTCAATGCGCTCTCCATCCTCGAAACCGAGTCGGTCCATCACCTTCGCGATACGCTCGGAGGCGAACAGGCGCATCAGTTTGTCCTCGAGCGACACGTAGAACACTGATGAACCCGGGTCGCCCTGACGTCCGGCACGACCACGCAACTGCCTGTCCACACGACGGCTCTCATGGCGCTCGGTACCGATGATGGCAAGACCTCCGGCCGCTTTCACCTCTGGCGTGAGCTTGATATCAGTACCACGACCGGCCATGTTGGTGGCTATGGTTACGGCACCAAGGCCATCGGTGCTTCGTCCGGCTTGTGCCACGACATCAGCCTCCTTCTGGTGCAACTTGGCGTTCAGCACGTTATGAGGGATATTGCGCATATTGAGCATGCGGGAGAGCAACTGCGAGATCTCCACGGATGTGGTACCTACAAGGGTAGGACGTCCCGCCTCGCGCATGGCCACGATCTCTTCGATCACCGCATTGTATTTCTCACGCTGGGTCTTGTACACACGGTCGTTCATGTCGATGCGCTGAACAGGCTTGTTGGTGGGTATCTCCACAACGTCGAGTTTGTAGATGTCCCAGAACTCACCTGCCTCAGTGATGGCAGTACCGGTCATACCGGCAAGCTTATGGTACATACGGAAATAGTTCTGCAAGGTGATGGTGGCGTAGGTCTGGGTGGCTGCCTCCACCTTCACATGCTCCTTGGCTTCCACAGCCTGGTGCAATCCGTCGCTCCAACGGCGACCTTCCATGATACGTCCGGTCTGCTCGTCAACGATTTTCACTTCACCGTCGATCACCACATACTCATCGTCCTTATTGAACATGGTATAGGCTTTCAGCAGTTGCTGGAGAGTGTGCACACGCTCGCTCTGCACAGCATAGTGGCTCATCAACTCGTCTTTCTTCTGGATACGTTCCTCGTCGGTGATATCAGTACGTGCCTCAAGCTCTGACATCTCAGTGGTGATGTCGGGCAACACAAACAGGTCTTTGTCATCAACCTGTTTGGCAAGCCATTCCACACCCTTGTCGGTCAGGTCAACGGAGTTGAGTTTCTCCTCCACCACGAAATAGAGTGGGGCAACAGCCTCCGGCATACGGCGGTTGTTGTTCTGCATATACTCCTCCTCGGTGGCAAGCATACCTGCCTTGATTCCTTCCTCGGAGAGGAATTTGATGAGGGCCTTGTTCTTGGGGAGAGCCTTGTGCGACCTGAAGAGCGAAAGGAAACCCTCCTGAAGAAGTTTCTGGTCGTTGGTCTCGCGGGCTTTCTGAATCATCTGGCGTGCCTGGGCCAGATAGTCGGTGGCAAGACGGCGCTGTACGCCAACGAGCCGTTCCACCAATGGCTGGTATTCCTCAAACATCTGGTCGTCGCCTTTCTCCACCGGACCAGAGATAATCAAAGGTGTTCGGGCGTCGTCGATAAGCACCGAGTCCACCTCATCGACAATGGCATAGTTGTGGGCACGTTGCACCAAGTCGGCAGGCGATATGGCCATGTTGTCGCGCAGATAGTCGAAACCAAACTCATTGTTGGTGCCAAAAGTGATGTCGGCCTGATATGCCTTGCGCCGCTCGGCAGAGTTCGGACGGTGCTTGTCAATACAGTCTACCGAAAGACCATTGAACTCGTAAAGTGGTCCCATCCACTCGGAGTCACGCTTGGCAAGATAGTCGTTCACGGTCACCACATGCACGCCATTGCCAGTGAGGGCGTTGAGGAAGACGGGAAGGGTTGCCACAAGGGTCTTACCCTCACCTGTGGCCATCTCGGCAATCTTGCCTTGATGCAACACGACTCCACCAAACAACTGCACGTCGTAGTGCACCATGTCCCAGGTCATTTCGTTGCCACCGGCTTCCCAATGGTTGGAGTAGATGGCCTTGTCGTCTTCGATGCGGACGAAATCCTTGGTGGCGGCCAGCTCACGGTCGAAATCGTTGGCCTGAACCACAATCTCCTCGTTCTCCGCGAATCGGCGGGCTGTCTCTTTCACGATGCTGAAAGCCACGGGAAGCACTTCGTTGAGCGCTCCTTCGTAGATCTCAAGAATCTCTTTCTCTATCTTGTCAATCTGGTTGAAGATGACCTCACGCTCATCGATGGGAGTGTCCTCGATTTTGGATTTGAGTTCAGCCACCTTCTCTTTCTGCTCCTTGGCAGAGTCTTGAACATATTGCTGAATCTCTTTTGTCTTGGCACGAAGCGCATCATTGTCCAATGCCTCTATCTCTGGATATACGGCTTTGACCTTCTCGACAATTGGCTGAATCAACCTCATGTCGCGAGTCGACTTGTTGCCAAACAAAGACTGTAATAGTTTTGTAAAACCCATTTTTTATAATTATAATTATTTGTTTTCCGAAAAATCGTGCAAATTTACAAAATTATTCCCTTATTGCCAACATAATAGTTGGTTTTTTGAGATTTCAAGCGCCCTTCTTGGTTATTGCATGGTCTTTGCGCAAAAACACATTCATGACACATCTCATTAGCAAAGTTAGTGCCAAAATGTACATTCCCTCAGCATATTCTTGGAAAAAACCACCAATGATGAACAGAATAATAAGGACTTTCCATATTTGCCACCAATAATGAGACTGATGGTGACGCATCGCTTTCACTACGGGAATGACAAAGAAAAGGGGGAGGGGATTGAGCAACAGCAATTGTAGGTTGATGCGAACGGTGGGATGCTCTGAGAATAGCATCAGGAAGAGCAGGATGCCGGCCAGTCCGGAGGCCACCATCAATATCGCATCAAACAACCAGAAGGTTTTTTTTGTGCGTAGTTCGATGACCGATACCAATATCGTGATGGCCAGCAGAATGAGCGCACAAGCAAGGGGAGAGAGGGGGAAGCCTCCACTTTCTTCTACCGTCTCACCGGGGGGCACAACAATGCGCTCCTCTTTTACCAATCGCCTTGACGACCCGTCGCTTGCCTCTATCTCGGCACCGGAGAAATCACGCATCAGGTTCCTGGGCAGAAATTGTTGCTCTTTCAACCCGATGGGCCTGTCGGCCTGGAGCCCCAGAAGCATATCGTTGCCAAATCTTGCCCATGGGTGACGGGCTGTGCATTCATGCACCAGGTTTCTGAATGTAGTGGTGCCTTCTTGATGGTCCTTGTACCTTACTTTGCCCGACAAGTGGTCTGCGAGCATGTCGCGGGCTCTGGTCGTACAGTTATCGTAGAAGTAGTTGTATCTGTAAACCACATTCTCAGGTAGGGAATTCACGCTGATGGCTTCCATGATATGGGCTTTCTCCTCCTCCGTCAGGTCTAAGGTCTGCTGGGTCACCTGACTGCCATAATAGGCGTATTCCTGCCTGAATCGCTCAAAAGAGGTAATGCCCATACTGTAGTCGGTCAGGCCAAAGACAAACCGTAGTACGAAGTGGGGAGCCGAAGAGTCGAACAATCCATAGTTGACCACCATGTCGAATCCTTGCGACTTGTCCTCAACCCTTATAGCAGTGTGCCCATACAGGCTGTATATCTCGTCGTGTGGTGCACAGGTCAGCAGACTAATCT
Organism: uncultured Prevotellaceae bacterium; assembly: GCA_902786665.1. Lineage (GTDB taxonomy): Bacteria > Bacteroidota > Bacteroidia > Bacteroidales > Bacteroidaceae > Prevotella. The sequence goes on from CADADN010000001.1 coordinate 50,523, forward strand.
TCAGAGAGTCGTACATCTCGTTGGCCGAGGTACCCAGGCAGGTGATAAAGAGTATCATCACCACTACCAGTCTGCGCGATACAATACGTATTGAATCCATCATGGTGCAAAATTACTAAAATACGTCTAAACAAGATGCTTTTTGCAAGCAAAAATAAGCATCGGAAAACTTTTTCCGCGAAAAATACTTGTAACCCCAAAAAATAATATTATATTTGCGAAATAAATCTAGTACGCTATACTTAATAAACATATTTAATACATGAAAATCGGTTTGTTTATTCCCTGTTATGTAGACGCTGTGTATCCTAATGTTGGCGTCGCTACATACAAGCTGCTTAAGCATCTCGGACTCGACGTGACTTATCCGCTCAACCAGACTTGTTGCGGTCAGCCGATGGCTAATGCCGGCTTTGAGAAAATGGCCGTGCCCCTTGCCGAGAAATTCGAGGACATGTTCAAGGAATTTGATTATGTCGTCGCTCCTTCGGTGAGTTGTACCGCTTTCGTGAAAATCAACTATCCTCGTCTTCTGGAGGGAAAGAAAAAATGTGTCACCGCTGAAAAGGCTTTGGATGTAATCGCTTTCCTTCATGATGTGGTGAAAGTAAAAAGTCTGCCTGGTGAGTTCCCCCATAAGGTGAGCCTGCACAATTCGTGCCATGGTGTCCGTGAACTGGGACTGAGCTCTCCAAGCGAGATGCATGTTGATAAGTTCAACAAGATCAAAGACTTGCTCGAGCTGAAGAAAGGAATAGAGGTTGTTGAACCCGAGCGCCCTGACGAGTGCTGTGGATTTGGTGGAATGTTCTCCATTGAGGAGACCGCCATCTCTGCCCAGATGGGGCATGATAAGGTGAAACGACACATCGAGACAGGAGCAGAATATGTCACCGGACCAGATTGCTCTTGCCTTATGCACATGGCTGGTGTCGCACAAAAGCGCGACATGAAGATTAAGTTTATTCATGCAGTAGAAATTTTAGCAGCAGGATTATGAGTACACCACATGCAAATAAAGCGAAAGAGTTTCTGAAGAACCAGAAATATGCCAACTGGCATGATGCTACTTTCTGGTCGGTACGCTCAAAGAGAGACAATATGGCTTTGGGCCTCGACGAGTGGGAGCAGTTGCGCGAGAAAGCCTCGGCCATCAAGCGCCACACCATCACCCATCTCGATGAGTATCTGGAGCAATTCTCCACCAATGCCGAGAAGAATGGCTGTATCGTGCATTGGGCAAAGGATGCCGATGAGTTCAACCAGATTGTCCTAGGCATTCTCAACGACCATGGCGTGAAAAAGATCGTGAAGAGCAAGAGTATGCTTACTGAGGAATGTGAGATGAATCCTTATCTCGAGCGACACGGCATTGAGGTGGTGGAGACCGACTTGGGTGAGCGCATCATCCAGCTCAAGGGACAGAAACCAAGCCATATCGTGATGCCGGCCATCCACCTCAATCACGATGATGTGGGCGAGCTTTTCGAGGAAAAACTCAATACCGAGCCTGGCAACCACGACCCCACGTACCTCACCTATATGGCACGATTGAGCCTGCGCAATGAGTTCCTCACCGCCGACGCTGGCATGACCGGTGGCAATTTCGGCATTGCCGAGACGGGCGACATCGTGGTGTGTACCAATGAGGGCAATGCCGATATGAGCACTTCTTGTCCCAAACTCCACATCGCTGCCATTGGTCTGGAGAAAATCATCCCCAACTACGAGTGCCTGGCCGTGTTCCAGCGTATGCTTTGTCGTGCTGGTACGGGTCAGCCTACCACCACCTTCACCAGTCATTTCCGCAAGGCCCGACCCACTGCCGACAAGATGCACATCGTACTCGTCGACAACGGTCGCAGCGACTGGGTGGCCAATCCCGAACACTGGGAGACGCTCAAGTGTATCCGTTGTGGTTCGTGCATGAACACCTGCCCCGTCTATCGCCGCAGTGGTGGCTATTCCTACTCCTATTTCATTCCCGGACCTGTGGGCATCAACCTGGGTATGCTCCGTAATGTGAAGGAGCACAGTGGCAACGTTTCTGCATGTACGCTTTGCCTGAGTTGCCAGACGGTTTGTCCCGTGAAGATAGACTTGGGCGACCAAGTGTACAAATGGCGCCAGCAACTTGACGAGTTTGGCACTGCTAACAAGGAGAAAAAACGCATGTGTCAGGGCATGAAGATGCTTTTTGGCAGCAGCGCTATGTACAACACCGCCATGAAGTTTGCGCCAATGGCCAATTGGGTACCGTCGTTCATGATCGAATGTGGTCTCAACCCATGGGCCGATGGCCATAAGATGATGAAATTCCCGCGTTATTCGTTCCAGGAATTGTGGAGAAAGGGAAAGGTATAACCATTTTAATCCAACTATTTTATGAGTAAGAAAGAAGACATCCTGGCAAAATTCAGGAAAAACGTCATAAAGAAATATGACATGCCCCGACTCGACGACATCAAGGGCATCACATATCCCGACCCTTTGGTACAGTTCATCTCCATGACCGAGAATGTGGGAGGAAAGGTGGTGGAACTGGAGAAGGGACAAGACATCAACCAGTTGATCAAGGAACTCTATCCCGATGCCAAGGAGATTGCCAGCAATCTGCCCGAGATAACCATCGCCACACGCAACCCCGACACGGTGGAATCGCCTCAGGCACTCAATGGCACTGACGTGGGCGTGATAAAAGGGGTGTTTGGCGTGGCCGAGAATGCCTGTGTGTGGATTCCGCAGACGATGAAGGAGAAAGCGGTTTGCTTCATCTCCGAGAACCTCGTCATTCTGCTCGACCGCACGCAAATCGTCAACAACATGCATGATGCTTACAAGCGTATCGAATTCAACGACTATGGATACGGCTCGTTCATCAGCGGACCATCCAAGACAGCCGATATCGCCCAGGTGCTTGTAATGGGTGCCCAGGCCGCCCGAAGCGCCACGGTGGTGCTGGTGTGATTCCGCTTTTTACTTTACGACGACGCATTTGTGCGTCTCGATAAAACCTAAGTGGTGGAGACCCATTCTCCACCACTTTTATATATCTGGTGGCCTAATCCCAACTATTTTTTTGCAATTCGTCACTTTTTCATTCTTTTTTCTTATTTTTGCAAACTCAAACGCATTCTATAAATTTGATTATGAAAAAAATACTAACCTTGGTATGGGTCTTGTCGGTTTTCGGTTCGTCTATGGCGTCGCCGGTAAAAGCACCCGCTGCCATGCGCAATGCCCAGCAATTCGTTGCAGAAAAGATGGACAACCGAACTGCGGAGAAAATCAGTCTGGCCTACACTTCACGAAATGAATCGGCAGCCGACGATGCGCTGTTCTATGTCTATAACATAGGCAATGACGATGGTTTCGTCATCATAGCCGGCGACGACCGCACCGTGCCTGTTCTGGGGTATACCGACCGAGGCTCGTTCTCTATGGACAATATGCCCGACAACCTGAAAATCTGGCTTGAATACTACAACGAGGCCATCGCACAGGTGGTTTCCCGAAATATCCACGTCGAGGCGTCCCAATCACGGCCTTCGGATGTGGTGAAACCATTGCTCTCCACGCGGTGGGACCAGACTTGGCCGTATAACTTGCTCTGTCCTATGTCGGGAGCCACCCAGTGCCCCACAGGATGCGTTGCCACGGCTATGGCACAGGTAATCAACTACCATCAGTTTCCTGTAGAGGAAACCACTGAGATTCCCGAATACTATTGTTCTTCGTTGGGAAAGACAATGCCGGCCCTGCCCGCCACCACGTTCGAATGGGACAAGATGAAGAATACCTATGGACGGAACTCCTCTGAGGAGAGCAAGATGGCGGTGGCCAAACTCATGCAATATTGTGGCCAGGCCGTGGAGATGGATTATTCTGCCTCTTCCGCTGGTGCCCAGACCTATGACCTGCCATGGCGACTGCCCCGGTATTTCAAATACCCATCTACCATGCACTATGTCTATCACGAGGGTTATAGCATTGCCGAATGGGACAGTTTGATCCTCAAGGAACTCAAGAACAATAGTCCAGTGCTCTATACCGCCTACACCACGGCATGGGAAGGCCATGCATTTGTTTGTGATGGCTATGATGGCAATGGCTTGTATCACATCAATTGGGGATGGGGCGGAAATGCCGATGGCTATTACCGTATCTCTGTGCTCGATGCATCTTCCACGGGCACGGGCGGCAGCTCCACCTCAATGCGCTTCACCATCAACCAGGCCGCTTTGCTCGGAATGAAGACCACCGACGAGGATGACTATGTGGCTCCCGAGGAAGAGGTCATGTTCACCAGCCGTCCGAGTTTGGCCGATGGCAGGCAATTTGAGCGCGATTCTGTTGGTGTCTCATTCCATCGCTTCAGGATTGCTGGAGACTTCCTGCCCACCAAGGGATATGGCTATTTTACTTTTGGTTTTGCCCTTTACGATAATGACGGACAATTCGTCAAAACTCTTTCCTCGCGTAGCGACCAACTGTGGCAAGGCTATGGCTCCAGTGAGTCGTATGTTATTTCTGGTATAGGAAAAGATGTGGAAAGCGGGCATTTCACCATCCGTCCTGTCTACAAGAAACAGTCGGGCGAATGGGTCTTGGCCAAAGGTGCCGACCGTCATTATGTGGATGTGCTCATCGATGGTAAGAGCATGCAGATTACTCCCGTTCCCAAAGCCGATTTCGTGGTCAACAGAGTGGGTATGGCGGGTCAGTCGCTGGTTGTCAATCTCACCAACAACGACGAGGAGTATAATGGTGCGATGATGTTGAGAAAACTCAACAGCAAGGGCGAGATTGAACTTATCGCATACGAGATGGTGGCCATCGAACCTAATAGCACGCGCAACATTTATATCTATATCGACAAGAACAATTCTCTCAATCTGGACAATGATGTGTTCTATCTTTCCGTCGACTATTTCGACAATGCCTATTTCTATACCAATGTCTATAACGAGAATGCCGACCTGGCTTGCGACATCAACGTGCTCAATCTATCCGACGACCAATCCACGATTGTGGGCGACCGGGCTATCTGCGATGTGAGGATTTCCAACAATGGTACTGGCAATTACCGCCATTTCCTCACCATTTCGCTCGACGATGGTGCGAAAGAAGTAACGGGGAAACCTTATAAGGAACTCCTCGAACTGAAGGCGGGTGAGAGCAGGACGATGGCCGTGGAGTTGCCCATCGCCGACTATGATTCTAAATTGTCTGTCGTTGCCACCAACTATGTGGACAAGAGCGAGAACCTTCTTTATATGAGCGATTTGTATAAGGCGGCCAAAGGTGCCGTATATTGGAATGCTGAGGGACAGATGAAGACTTGTCTGGCAGATGACGTGTTCACGGTGCCTGAAGAAGCACTCGCCATACAACTGAGAAGTGCCTACACCAGCGATGTGGTGCCCAACAGCAATCCCAACACACTTTACTTGCTCGACAAGAGCATTCCCAAAGGACTCTCCGGGCGGAATGTGCTGAATGCCGAAATGAAAACGGGCAATCTTCGCTTTACAGATGGATTCGATTTCTATATTCCAGCCGAGGTGACGGCAACGTCTTCGGTTACCTACCAACGAACGTTTGCTGCCGATGAGATGGGACAGTGGTCAACCATCACGCTGCCATTCTCGCCAGCAAAAGTGTTGGTCGACGGAAAAGCGGTCGACTGGTTCCGTCATTCTGGCGATTTCCAGAAGGACTTCTGGCTTCAGGATGTGGCTACGATAGAAGACGACAAGGTGAAATTGCAATATGTGGACGAGATGCTGCCCAACCATCCCTATCTCATTGCCCCGGGCGAACAACTTCTTGGAAAGACCATCGAGTTCAAGTCAGGCAAGACCACGTTCGCACCTTCTGCCAAGACCCGCGCATCCCTTTCCCTGGGCGACTACGTATTAGAGGGGACTCGTGTAGGAGGCGACTTGTCGGGCGTCTATGCACAGCACGGAAACCATTTCGTTTACAATGAAGATGCCCAGAATGTGCTTGCTTTCCGTGCGTATTTGCTGTATACGGTCAAAAAGAAGCCTGCCTATACCCAATTGGTCATCGAGGGACCTGAAATCACCAGCGGCATCACTCCCGTGGTGTCTGTCGAAAGCACCCGTTCATCTGCGGTCTATGATATGAGTGGAAGGAAGGTGAACGACAGCGGTTCGCTCAAAGGATTGCCCAAAGGCATCTATATCATAGGAAGCCGGAAAATCGTGGTAAGATAAAAAACGGTGGTCTGCATCGTTACCGAAAAAGGGGATTGACACGTGCCAATCCCCTTTTTTCGAACGTATCGTTCAGTATGCTTCCTGGATTATTCGAGCAAGAGCACGCGGCTGCTCCACTCGTTTTTCTTGCCCCATTCCACATTGTTGCTGTAGGGCATTTCCAAGCCATGGTTCATCAGGTAAGCGCCACTATAGCTCTTGCCCTCGCAGTCGAGTGGCTTTACATCTATGCGGTTCAATTCATGCACCTTGTAGATGCGGTTGGGGTCGAGTCCGGCCATCTTCACACGAGGCAGATGCTCGTTCTGGAATGTCTCCGTCTTCCACCAATAGAACACGGCCTTGTCCTTGTTCTCAGCCACATACATCATCGAGGCCACTCCCTTACGGTCGTAGGGCGACACCAGGCGGTAGATGTCACCAAACTGAACGATGGGCCGTATCTGCTTGTATTCGTTGATGGCGTTACGGCATAGCGCTTTCTCCTCGTCGGTCATGTTCTTGGGCTGAATCTCCATGCCGAGTCTGCCGCTCATCGCTACGTCGATACGGTATTTCATGGATGTGGTCCTGAATATCGTGTGGTTGGGCACCGCACTGATATGGCTGGCCATGGCGATGGAGGGGAAGAAGTAACTGGTGCCCCATTGCATATAGATGCGCTGCAGGGCATCGGTGTTGTCGCTCACCCAGAACTCGTCGAAGAAGGGCAATACGCCCCAGTTGGCACGACCACCGCCGCTGGCACATGCCTGGATGGTGACATTAGGGAATTTGTCGCGTACCCGCTGGCACACTTTCACGAATCCACGATGGTAGTCGATATATAGGTGGCTCTGGTCGTCGGCTTTCAGATACTGGCTGCCATGGTTGCAGACCGACATGTTGGCGTCCCATTTGATATAGTCGATTTCTGGATACTTCGTGAGCAGATTGTCGACAATGCTGAATACGTAGTCCTGCACTTGGGGATTGGAGAGGTCGAGCAACACCTGGGTGCCACCTCGGCCAAGAACGGCGTCCCTTTTGGGAGCCTTGACTATCCAGTCGGGATGCTTCTCGTAGAGTTCACTCACGGTGTTGGCCATCTCAGGCTCAATCCAGATGCCGAACTTCACTCCGTTCTTCTTGGCGTCACGAAGGAGTCCCTCGATTCCTTCTGGCAACTTCTGTTTGTCTACCACCCAGTCGCCAAGCGAGGAGTTGTCGGTTTTACGGGGATATTTGTCGCCAAACCATCCATCGTCCATCACAAACAATTCTCCACCCATACTGGCAATATCGGCCATCATCTGGTCCATACCGGCTTGGTTGATGTCGAAATACACTCCCTCCCAGCTGTTGAGCAGGATCTTGCGCTCGATGTTGCCGTGCATCAACTTGTATTTGCGGCCCCATTTGTGGAAGTTGCGCGAGGCTCCGCTCAGTCCTTCCGTACTATAGGTAAGCGCAAGTGGTGGTGTGGTGAATGTCTCTCCCCGTTTCAGGTGATATTCGGAGTCGTCCTCGTTGATTCCGGCGAAGAAATAGTGGTATTCCGTGTCGTCGGTATCGATTTTCAGTCTGTAGTTGCCCGAATAGCAGAGGGCGGCACCTATCACATGGCCCTCGTTCTCACGGGCTTTGCCGTCAAGCGAGAACATCACTTCGGCATGGTCGGTATGCGAGTTGCGCACACCATCTTTGTTCTTGATGACTTGCATCCCAGGATTCAGGGGTTCTTCCACCAACCGGGCTTCATTGCCCCACGAACCATACAAGTGGCTGATCCATACATCGCCCCTGCGGATGGGTAACACACCCGATGCGAATGTGGTGAGCGTGACCGTGGATTTTTCTTGGTTGGTGACTTCTGTCCATACCTCAATCATGTCGACATCATGATAGGCTCGGTAATTCAGGTCTACACTGATGGGATAGACAGGGTCTTTCATCCTGATGGTGGTCAAAGTGGCATTGCCGTCTTCCTTGCTCATCACCTTTTCGGTCTGAAGTACAGTCGACATGTTTCCATCGGAGTGGCGCATGGCGAAAGCCGCCTCGGCTGGCGTGTTGAGCCCGTAGGCAGGGTAGGCGTCCATTCTCCCTCCCGACGGGTGCTGCAGCCGCCCAATGTCTTCGCTTGAGAGTTTTGGCCCGAAATACCAGAGTTGTGGTGCCGAACCAATGTCGGCATTCACTACAAGGGTCATGTTCTTGGTCTCAATCGCTATGGGACTGGCATGTGTGTTCAGGCAGCATGCCATAACGATAAACAGTAAACAGCATTTCTTCATATTAGGTTAGTGTGTTAATGATTATGGTGTTGATGAATAATCTTTGTTTGTCAGTTCGTTGACTAGTGCAAAAATAATGATTTTTAATTGATATCACTTACATAGGATGATGATTTCGTATGGTTATTTCATTAAAATACGCAAAATGGATATGAAGTGCAAATCAGCAGTTGCCTCTTTCCTTTGGAAGTTTCTTCCTTTTTTCAATTTAAAATAGCAAGTAAATCGATATTTTTCATTATTTTTGCAGAAAACAAAAGTAACTATGTCAGCAGATAAGAAAAATGCCATATCCAAGTATATAGAGGAAATCACCGATACACCTTTGTTGTCGGACGAGCAAGAACGGTTGTTGGCTCAGCGCATCCACGAGGGCGACACAACTGCCATTTCCGAATTGGTGGAGTCGAACCTGCGGTTTGTCCTTTCCATCGCCAATCAGTATCGGGGCAACGACTTGTCGTATGATGACCTTGTGAGTGAGGGAAACATCGGATTGATGAAGGCTGCATCTCGTTTCAGCCCGTATCCCGGAAAACGCTTCGTGAGTTTTGCCGCTCCCATTGTGCGCGACAGCATTGAGCAGTTCATCGAAAAGCATTCGGGACTTTACAAAATTCCTCATGGCGAGAAATCACAAGCCGAGTCGCGTCGCAGCCATCCCGCATCCATCGACGCTCCTATTCCAGCAGGCAGCAACAACAATTTCAATTTGCTCAATCTGATAGAGAACACCAGTGCGTCGTATGCCGACAAGCAAATCACCAAGGAGGATGTCGAGCATCGTCTCCAGTCCATCTTCACGCAACTGAATGATCGTGAGCGCCAGGTAATGTCTCTCATCTATGGTGTGGGTTCCGACCGCCATACCATGGTTGAGGTGGGGGCCATCATGAACCTGAATCGGGAACGTGTGCGCCAAATACGCGACAAGGCTTTGCGCAAACTACGCAAAGCCCGTCGACAGTTTGATGATATTTCTTAGACCATTACATTTTCTTCGGTCATTACTTTTTCTTCCACCATTACATTGATGGCCTGGCGTCTATAGCCGTGGTCTTCAACTTGATTCGTTGTGGTTTCAGCTTGCTGCCCTTGGGCTTTACTGTGAGTACCACCTGACCTGCCGTCTTGCCGGCTCTTAGAATGACCATGGCCGAACCATTGTAGAGGCTTCGGGTGTTTACGGCATTCAGTTCATCCGATAGCATGTCGCCATTGCTCACGGCCACAATCTTGGCATCACCCTCGACTGCAAACTCCAACTCATCTTGTGAGCGATAGTCGCGACGGCCTTTCGTGTCTATGGCATGGAGACGGATATGCATGAGGTCGATGCCATCGGCCACCCATTCATTGTCTTCGGGCACGATGCTGAGCTTTGCCGCATTGCCACTGGTCTCCACACGGTGCCGTGCCACTACCTTTCCGCCATTCATGGCCACGGCCTCCACGTATCCATTGGCATATTCCACGTTCTCCCAACGCATCTTGTTGCGATTCTTCGGATTGGTGGTATTGCTCCGTTTTCCTTGGCTCTTGCCGTTGACGAATAGCTCTACCTCCTCGGCATTGCTATAGGCGTAGATGGTGAGTTTCGTTCCGGGAGTGCGGTTCCAATGGTCGCTGAATCGCTCTCCTCCAAACTTCACACCATTCCATTCGGTATTGTCGGCAAGGTCGTCGACAACGCTCACATGAACGATGGGATGTTCTTCATCAAACACGCTTCTCAGGAAATAAGCCATGGGCTTGGGCTCAAGTGCGATGTCGAAGACACCGTCGGTCCATCCCTTGGCGGGCCAACCACGCGACTCTCCCAGGTAATCAATCATACCCCAGTAGGCCAGACCCACGACTTTGTCGAGGTTCATCTCATAATAGTTGGGTCCCATCATCGGTAGATTGGCCTCGCTCTGATAGAAAATCATCCATGGGAAACGTTTGCCATCACCAGGGAAATACATATACCGGTAGTTATAGGCGGCGATGTCGGTCTCCATGGCCAGGGGGGCGGGTAGGGAGTCGGTTTCCAGACTGCGGCCTCTCGGATGCATGGCCACTGTCACGAGTCGGGTGGTGTCGTAGCGGTGAATCAGTTCGCGCTGTAGCCGATAGGGTGTCACACCCCAGTCGTTGAAGGGCAGGTTGGCATAGGTCTGCAATTCGTTGCCAAGGCTCCAGAGCACCACCGACGGGTGGTTGCGGTCGCGCTTGATGAACTCTGGCACATCGTGCTGCCATAGTTCGGTCCACTCCTTCCTTCCGCCAGTAAACTGGGTGAGCCATTTGTCATAGAGTTCGTCAACGACCAGAATGCCATTCTCATCGCACAGGCGGAGAAAGTCCTCACTATAGGGGTTATGCGAGGTTCGCACGTGGTTGAATCCCCATTGTCGGAGCATTTTCAGGCGTTTGTCAATGGCTTTGGGATAGGCTGCCGACCCCAGCGCTCCTAAAGAGTGATGGTTGGCGATGCCTTTCAGAATCACTTTCTTGCCATTGAGTTTGAAACCGAAGTCGGGCGAGAACTCAATGGTACGCACGCCGAACGCCGTCTCCACATGGTCGGCCACATTTCCATCGGCATCACAGAGGTCAAGTTTCAGCTGATATAAATAAGGTGACTCGCAGCTCCATAGTTGGGGGGAAGCGATGTGGATGTCGTTGAGTCGGTATTCATATTGTCTCGACTTTCCGTTCCATGCAATATCTGTGATGTCGTCGGCAACGATCTGATGATTGGCATCCTCAATGGTGGCATGCACCTTCAAGTGGTCGGTTTTGAGATAGCAGGCTATCTCGGCCTGTATGGCTACCGTCGCATCGCTCTCGCTCACTTTGGGCGTGGTGACGTAGATGGGATGACGGGGGAAGTAGAGATTAGAAGAAGTGACGGTCAGCCCCACATCGCGGATCAATCCACCTCCCGTATACCATCTTGAGTTGAGGGGAGCCTGGGTGTTGGCTTTCACGGCTATCACGTTCTCAGAGCCATATACGAGTTGTTTCGACAGGTCGATATCGAATCCCACGTATCCGTAGTCGGTCCCGCCAACACGCTGGCCGTTGAGATAGACATCGCCCACATACATGATGCCTTGGAAATCGACCACAACCCGTTTCCCTTTCCATTCAGCAGGCGGGGTGAGGGTCTTCACATACCAGCCAATGCCCATTTCCTTGAAACCCCTTGCGCTCAGGCGACTCTTGAAGTTGCTGGCCTGGTCGCTGTTGTCGCCTTGCTCATCAGCCCCAGGGGCTACCCAAGGCTGTTCTATCTGGAAATCATGGGGCAGGTCTACCATGCGCCAGTCGCTGGTCACGTTATTCACGTTCTCAGGCGTCGGTATTGTTGTAATATCGCCAAGATGAAACTTCCAACCGAAATTCATCGAAATTTGATGCCGGTCGAGGGATGAGCAGTAGGCCATGGTCACACACAGGCATGCCCAAAGGGTGAAGAGGAAACGCTTCATGTTGATTATTCCGTATTTGATGATTACTTTGCGTATAGTTTGACGGTGGAGTTCAGACCACTGGGCACAGGATCCCATCCTTCGTATGTGGTCTTCTTGTAGTTGAGGTCGACGACATTGATTTCCTCCATTTTTCTCCAACTCACGCCTTGCCGGTCGAGTTCGGCAATGCGGTTGGCGGGCAGGTTGGTCACCTCAATCCTGATCTCATTCTTTCCCTTGACCATGCATTGGCCAAGATCGAGCGTGAAGGGCACACACCACAGGCAACCCTTGAACTCGCCATTCACATACACTCTCGCGCTTTCCCTGACGTCGCCCAGGTCAATGCTCCATGTCTTTTTGGCCTGATGCTTGTCAACCTTGATGGTGGTGGTATATACACCTGTTCCCATTGTGATACGGGCAGCATCGCTGAGTCTCTCCCATGTGCTGAGTTTTTCAAGTGTAAAGGTCTCTTCCACTTTTGGCGCCTCGTCGGTGAAGGATAGGGTCCATATACTGTTGGTGAGGTCGATGGTCTCTGTGGCAGAGGGTACCGGTTCCTGTTCTGGTGGGAATGTGTTGGCGGGCAGGACGTTGTCGTAGGTCTGAAGAATGGCCGACTCGCCCGACTTCAAATCAATAAACACCTTGTTCTTGTCGGTCTTGGCATGGGTAATAGCGCCATTGAGCGGATTGAACCATACGGCATCCTTGAATGTCACTGCCAAAGACACCCATCCCTGTTTGTCATCGGGGGTGAGGTTGGCAATAAAGTAATGGTGGCCATGCTCATTGGTTCTTCTGATAGCCCTCAGCCCCATCTTCGTACGCATGGGCTCAGGGTCGGCCGAGGCCAGCATCTTGGCCTCGTCTATGCCATATATGACATGGGCTCCCGCTGCTGTTAGTTGGGTAAGGTGTTGGCGCAGCGATTCGGGCATGCGGCCACTTCCGGGTATGATCAGTCCCTTGTAGCGTGCGCCGCCTGGAGTAACGAGCATGCCATCGCTGAAGGTGGTCGCGGCAAGTATCTTCTCACTGATATAGTCGCAATCGAAACCAAGGCTGTCGATTTCGAGTATGCTCTTGATAAACTCAGGTGCTTTCTCGTCCATTTTGTGGATGTCGAAACTCATTAGCAATCCCTCAACGCCGGGTGCATGGCGCTTCGACCACATGTCGCGCAAGGGAACGAGGACAAGGAAGTCGTTGTCGGGCTGCCCCATCTGCAGGAAACTCTGGCTGCGCTCGATATATTTCATCAGGTAGGGGGCATCGCGCCAAATCGAGTTGTTCGGACTCATGTCAATGCTGGCATAGAACCGCCATCCTGGCCATGGGTCATCTTTTGGTGAATAGCAAGTGCCATGGAAGAACATATGGTTCACACCACATGTGAACATCAGGTCGAGGTCGGGCTTCATTTGTGAGAGCGAGGTCCTGAAATGCTCGGTGAGCCAGGTGAAAGTCTCACTGCTGGTGAGCGGTTTGCCTGTGATGTGGGCGGCCGACGAGGCATATTTCAGCATCGACACGTCGCTGAAGTTGGGACGGGTAAACCCTGGGTCTTTGCGGAGACCTTTGATATTGAATTCCGACAGTCCGAATCCCTCTATCTCTGGCACATCGACCGAGGCATAGACGTCGATGAGGCTGGCTGGAGAACCATGAGCCTGGTTGCGGGTCTTTGAGCCATGCGAATGAGCCCAGTCGGTCCATTGTTGTGAGAAATTCTCCAAAAGCATGTCGCTCAGCGTTTCCCTATAGTCGGAGAGCACGTCTTTGCTCTTGTCGTTCGACGGAAGGTCGATACCCAGTAATTCGGGGAAATATTTTTCCAGGTCATAGCCCCGGCGCGTCTTGAACTCAGCGAGCAGGGTAGGGGTCCAGTTGGCATTATACACCTCGTAGGAGTCGTTGAAGAAATTGTGTGGGAAAGCGACGCCACTCTCGGCGAAGGCCTTGTCGAAACGCTCCAGATAGTGTTGCACGGCGGTCTTGTCGAAATGGTCGATCACATATCCAGCTCCGCCGGGGGCAGCACGCTTCACTTGCTGGCGGGTGCGCGATACGTAGAGTGCCACAACCAGCCATTTCCCTTGTAGGCGCAGCATCTGCAACTGCCCGTTCTCCACGTTCCCTGTCACATCGATGCACTTTCCCTTATATCCTTTTACCTCTATGGGGTATGCCCAGGCACATGCAAATTGCGCGAATCGACGCTCTTTCTCGTCCTTTACCGTGATGTCGACCATTATTGGCTGGTCGGTCACCTTGTCGATGACTATGGTATCAATGATGAAGACAGCCTTGCAAGCGGCTTCCTCAATAGGTGTGGTGGGACCGCCAAAAGGCCATCCGGTGCCTGTGTTCATGTCTACAAGCACACCATTTTCGCTACCTATCCGTTCCACATTCGACAGTTGCCTCATCCATTCGCTCGAAAGAAAGGGGATGGCATTCTTCTCGTTACCTTGCACACCATAGATGGGGGTGATTTCCACACTGCCCGCACCTGCCTTGGCATACTCCTCGATGTTCCATTTGATATTGGCATCGTCTACCGCCGATCCTGGCCACCACCATCTTAGTCCGGCCTTGCTTTCGGGTTGTGGCTGAGGCCACGCCACTTGACAAGTAGCCATAGTGGCCACCATTGAAAAAATAAGGATTAAAAGATTTCTCATCATATTATAATCTTAGAACCGCATTTCACACGAGGCATTCGCACGAATGCGTGGCAGGTTGTAGTTTGTTGTAATAATATTGGTATTATTCTTTTGCAAAGATAGTGCAAGGCGAGCGGAATACCAAACAAAATACAAAGTTTTTGTTTGGTATTCAGAGCCGCAGCCTATCTTCGCGACGAAGTCGCAAAGTAGTGCAAACCGAGTGGAATTCAAAATATATCGCAGATTATTTTGAGATTTCCGAGGTTCTGTCTATTTTCTCGACGAAGGTTAAAGTCATCATTTGTTTTGCCGTCTATCTTGGAAACTAGCCCCTTTTTGGTCATTTAACGAATTTTAATAAAATGAAATCCATATCGTGAGAAAAATACCGTAATTTTGGATGTGAAAAAACACACAATTGAATTTAACGAGATTTATCATGGAAAATAAAATCCTATACATAGTTGTTCCTTGCTATAATGAAGAGAAGGTGCTACATGAAACTTGCAGTCGGCTCACATCATTGATTGAGCGTATGGCTGCAGAGAAGTTGGTTTCATGGGAGAGCAGGGTGATGTTTGTAGATGATGGCTCAAGAGACACGACGTGGAAAATCATCCAACAACTATTTGGTGCGAATCATTACATCACTGGAGTGAAATTGGCCGGCAATGTGGGACATCAGAACGCCCTTATGGCCGGACTCACTACGGCAAAAGAATATGCCGACATCATCGTGAGTATTGATGCTGACCTGCAAGACGACGTGGAGGTCATTCCGCAAATGGTGAGAGAATACAACAATGGATGCGATATTGTGTATGGAGTGAGAAAGAAGCGTGAAACCGATACCTTCTTTAAACGAACAACAGCCCAGGGCTTTTACAAATTGATGAGTTGGCTTGGTGTGAAAACTGTATACAACCATGCTGATTACAGGTTGATGAGCAAAAGAGCCGTGGAGAAACTCACTGAGTTCAGGGAGCGTAACTTGTTTCTCAGGGGTATGGTCCCACTCATTGGTTACAAGAGCAGTTGCGTGTATTACGACCGGGCCGAGCGGTTCGCCGGCGAGAGCAAGTATCCGTTGGGCAAGATGATCAATTTCGCCATCGACGGTATTTCCTCATTCAGTATCAAACCATTGAGGATGTTGGTCTATATGGGCATTCTGTTCATCTTGATCTCACTAGGTATTCTTTGTTGGGTATTGGTGAGGTATATGACCGACAATGTGGTGCAGGGTTGGTCGTCGCTCATCCTGTCCGTATGGTTTGTCGGTGGCTGCATCCTGGTCGGAATGGGTATTATGGGAGAGTATATCGGCAAGGTGTATGTGGAAGTGAAAGACAGACCGAGATACAATATCGAGACCGTACTATCCAAATAGAAAAAGGGGCTCACCTAAGTGGAGCCCCTTTTCCATGGATTTTGGTATCTTCCCAAATGCTGTTTGGCAAAGAGTATGAAGAATCCGAGGTCATGAATGAAATACCTTCGGAACAGGCGTCGTGGTTCGTGAACAAACCGATAGAACCATTCCATTCCGATATGCTGTATCCAGATGGGAGCACGGCGTTTCACTCCGGCTTCGAAGTCGATGGTGGCACCGAGAGCCATGAAAATCTTGATGTTGGGCATCCTGTCCTTCCATGTCATGATATACTTTTCTTGTTTGGGCGCCCCTACGCCAACAACCAGGACGTTGGCCCCGCTGGCTTTGACCGTGTTGATGATATGCTCACATTCCTGGGGCTTCTTGTCGAACCCCATGCTCGGCGATAGTGCGCCGACAATGATGTCGCGCCCAACCTTGTTGTTGATGCGTTCTTTCGCCTTCTCGGCCACGTTGTCCAAGGAGCCAAGAAGGAAGATGCGGCAATCGGGGTTGTCGCGGTGGTATTGGTAGAACGACCTGAAAAACGTACTCCCCGAGATGGTTTCCTTGATTGGCGTGGAAGTGAGACGGGAGCAGAACAAGATCACCTTGCTGTCGCACACCACCCAGTCGGCTTTCTGGTAGGCCTCGTAAAACTCCTTGTCTTTTTGGAGTTTCATCACATGGTCTACGTTGGGTGTGAAGAGCACACCCTCTTTGAGGCTGGCGAGTAATTTGGCCTCAGTGAGGTTCTGGATCCTTACATTAAGTATGTCTACGAATTCCTTTTCCATAGTTCGGCCATATCACTCTTGAATGGTTGTCCCCCATTTCTCCTTGGCCATATTCCAAAGAAATAGAGGGTTGCCCAAGATATATCTTCTCCATAACCTCCGGGGCTCTTTCATCAATCGATAAAGCCACTCCAGCGAGTTCTCCTGTATCCATCGGGGAGCGCGTTTGGCTGAACCGGCATAGAAATCAAACACCGCGCCAATTGTCCCCACATGACAGTTGATGTTAAGTTCATCCCAATGCTGGTATGCCCATTTCTCCTGTTTGGGTGCTGTCATTCCAATCCACAACAAGTCGGGGCGTATGTGGTTGATCTTATCAATGATAACCCTGTTGTCCTCTGTTGAGAACTGCGGCTTATATGGAGGAGAGTACACTTCAACTCTTATATAGGGGTATTCTTTTCTGCAATGTTCTTGAATAAGCGAGAGTGTCTTCTCGCTTGACCCCATGAACATGACTATAGGCTTTTCCCCATTTTCTGCAACCTGCTTTTCCCCCTTCTTGTTGATGAGGTCCATTTCAATCTTGAACAAGTCCCATCCTGCAATTCGTTCCTTGGGACGGCTGTCGGCTCGAAGCCATCGGCATGCTTTCACAATACTGGCTCCGTCGGGAATAAGATAGTCGCCCAAGAGCAATGCCTTGGCAAATTCTTGATCTTTCTGGGCTGTATTGTAGGAATTGGCATTGATGGTGTTGATCAAAACCTTGCCTGGTGGTATTTTTTCCAGCGAGGCCCTGCTCTCCACCAGTTTCAGATGGCGCAATCTGAGGGTTAGTTGTTGATTGGGTGAATCGGTTACCATTTACTAAAATGATTATCTTTCATATAATGCTATGCCTGTCCTTTTATAAATCCTTCAGTTCCTTCACTATACGTGGATTCACTGCATCATAGGAGTATAGTTCCCTTTCACGTTCAAGCATCTGGCGGGAAAGGGATTCCATTTTTCCTTCATCAAGAATTCTTTTTATTGTATCAGCAAAGGCTTTGGCAGAAAGTTCATCCACAACCAGAAGGCCATTCCCAACTATGGAGCCGTTGAAATTATGTTTGCTGACAATCGGTATCAGGCCCTGGCTCATGGCTTCGCTGAGTGAATTGCTGTGACCTTCGCAAGGCTCGCTGGTAGGGAAGACAAAGAAATGGTGGGTTTGCATTTTCTCCTTGATAAACTCGTATGGAGAAAGGTTGTATCGCTCAATATGACTTGAGTGACTTGAAGAGAGGATCTTCTTGTCGATTTGGTTCACGTATTCCTTGCTGCTGCCCGGACCGCCAATGATGGTTAGATACACATCATCACGGTGTTCGCAAAGCAGTTCAAAACAATCGATTACAATTTCAACGTGCTTGTGTGGGTCGATACGGCCAAAGTATAACAGGCGAACCGTTTCCGCAGAACGTACAGGAACGTTGGTCGGGATATCTTTATTGAATGAGTAGCTTGGAAAATAGGATAGGGGGGTAGTTGTGATTGAAGATGACAAATCGATGCCTTCTTTGCCCTCAAATTGTACCAATTCCTGCATGTCAAGAACCTTTGCAAACAATCTTCTATACCTTTCCCCTTTTATCTTGTAATAATAGTAGAATTGTCCTCCCTGAAGATACATCACACATTTAAAACCAAGGCATTTTACTATTTTGGTGATGATATACTCGTAGGGAAGGAGTGGTCCAGAAAAGGTCATATGATAAAAAATCGTTTCTTTTCTGTTCTGCTTGAGTAGTTTGAATACGATTCTCACTAAATCGATGACAGCGAATAAGAGCACTTCAATGATATGGGCAACTTTTCCCTCCCAATGAGCATAATGCCGTGACAAGCCAACCACTTCGAGGCCAGCATCGCGGAATCCTTTCATCACTCTGCGGCTAGAGGACTGACCACCACCACCTATGGGTGGTTTGCTGGTATCACCTATATTTGCGAAAACAAATACTTTATTCATTCCACTATTTCATATATTACTGTTTGCCAAGAAACAATAGTCTGGTAAGAACATTCATGTATAATAATCTGTATAGTAGCAAGGCGAGGAAAATCACGCTCATCGTGAATACAATGGGGGCAATATAGTTGAATTCAAACTGCAGCCCCGTTGCAATCATCACTTTCTCGTAGTATAGATTGAATGTGATATTCAGTCCGTAAATAAACAGGGAACGCTGCCCAAGAGTCTGCAAGAACTGGCTTTTTCCGGTGGCACTTTTGGAAATGTATGTGGAAAAAAGGTGAATGTATTGCATGAAAGTGTATGATAAAAGCAATGCGATGACGATTCTTTTCAGGTCGATAAACAATTGTGAGGAATAGTTCCCTACGATACAAACACCGGATGTATAAATATACGTATCTCTGTCAAACCAGCAAATTGCCCCAATCGATAATATGGTGAGAACAATTAAATAGGCTTTCTTCTCCGTAGGCAAATAGATGGATGTGCCATTTTCTTTGAGAGCATATCCAATACAAAAAAACGGGAACATAAATTTATGTACGTTCAACAATATGGAATCAGAAATGAATAAAGACAACACGAACAGCAGGAACATCACAACATACCGGAGTGTCTTGTCTTTAAAAAGCCTCGTGATGATTGTCAGCAAGAATATATTCAACAACAGTGAAAAAAGATACCACATCAAATACCCACAGGCAATGTCTTTCACCATACCGCCAATGATTCCACCAAGGTCCACATTCAAAATCAGTTTGGCATATTTCCCTACCTTATTGATTAAAATGAAAGTGCACATTGGAATTGCTATGGCAATTGCTTTTGAGCGAATGATATCCGCGATCTTTTTATGGCTGCTATGGTAGAACAAATAACCACTAATCATCATAAATAGCGGCATGTGGAAAGAATAGATTGACTTGAAAACCACATTAGAATAGAATCCTTCATATCCTGGTCCGAATGAATACTGCAAAGCATGCCCGAATACTACAAGTATGATCAACGCTCCTTTGGCATAATCCAAAGTGGAGTCTCTCTTTGATATATTATTATTGTTTTGCATGCAACAATGCAATTGTCACCTGGGATTGAAGGGATTTATCTTTTATATATCCCATGGCTATGATTGGTTTGTTGGTCAGCGGGAGGCAACTTCATATAATCATTGTAAAGAAGTTTCAAATAAGCGTCAGCTTGCTCCGGCCCCAATAATGTGGTGTCTTCGAATTCGTATGGTGTTGCACGTCCAAAAATGTCTTTACGGATGATTTCCTTGCTTCTGTACCGGCCAAATAGATTGCCATAGCAATCTCCCTCGCGGAACGAGAGGGTTAGTTTCCATATATACCGGAGAAGAGCATCCTGACTGAATGGCGTAAGCATTTGGAGCACTTTCTTGACGTAGTGTCTCAGTTTGCTGCCCGAAATAGGCTCCACAAATACCATGGAATTCAATTTTGTGAGAAACAGATGCCGTGCGACCATAAAACCCCTCTTCTTGCATGTGACCAAAGGAAATATATCAACATTTATTCCGAGGTTCTCCTCCAGGGGAAGATCCACGCACTTATCCTCTATGCATGTCCGGCTGTCGTCGAGTTTTATAAATGCAGTGCGACATCCTTTACAATTATGAAATTCACATACACGAACGTATGGCAAGGGATTCTCCTTTAAGAGTTGCCGGAGTCGGTCATAATATTCTATTGGCACGCCAAAATCCATGTCATCGTCCCATGGGATGAAGCCATGATGCCGGATGGCTCCTAACATTGTGCCACCTAACATGTAATAGGGAATTTGATGCTCCCTGCAAAGAGAATCAAACCATTTGGCTATTCTTAGCAAGTAGACTTGGCTTTCACTGACACTGATAGGTTGCATTGGAATAATATTGTTTGACTGTCATTGATACTGATTCACGTATTTCTCCGCAGTAACCGACACATCATATTTGCTCTTGACATAGTGCATGGCATCTTCAACGAGATGCTCGTCGAATCCTCTTCCCAAGATGCCAGACAAGGCATTGGCCATGGATTCTTGGTCGTTGGCCTTAAAAAAAAGACCATATTTCCCTTGGTCAATGATTTCCATGGGACCCTCTATGTCGCTGACCAAGACGGGTAATTGGGCTGCCATCGCCTCAGCGACAGTCAATCCAAAACCCTCGTAAATAGACGGCTGCACCAATAAGTCGTAGTCTTTTAAATGTTTTTTCAAATAGGATTGCGTCTTAACCCCCTCGAAGACAAAATAAGAATCGAGTCCTTTGTCATGAATCATTCTCTCCAAAAAACTGCGGTCTTCACCTTCGCCTACAAAATGAACTCGAATATTGGTCTTGTGCTCGAGGTTAACTAACCTTTCTACCGCCGAAATCAGTATATGTTGGCCTTTCTGCTTGATGTCCAGCCTTCCAAGCTGTAGGATATGGAGAGTCGTATTTGGCTTCCATTGTTTTGCCTTTTGGACAAAAGCGTCTGTGGGTATGCCGTTTTCCACCAATATACTATCAAAGCCCTGGGCCTTTGTATATGCCTGAACAGCCTTCGAAATGGAAAAAAGCTTTCTCATTCGAGGGTATTCATCACATTTGTTACGGGTGTTGTGTATGGTTCGGACAATGGGGAAGGGCACCCAGATGATTTTCGACAGACCAGCGGAATGAATGTGGATGATGTCTGGGCGATGACGCAGCAAATGAAGGTTCATCCTGAGAAAAGGAAGGATGTTCTTGCTGCCCACCTTCCTGTTATACATGATCAGGCGGCAACGACTCGACACTTGCTCTTTCAACGACGGATGAAAGTAATCGTTGACAACGATTAACTCAACTTTATGGCTGATTGACTGGTGGTTGACGATATTCACCACCATGGATTCAATGCCACCTAAGGTCAGTCCCCATAAGATATGAGTGATCTTCATATCTTCAATTCCTTTTTAGAAATGATGCGTAGTGTTTGTATATGGGTCGGGAGAGCAGGTTATCTTATTGGGATTGGTGTTGAGGTATGAGGCCCACCACCCAAACGAGCTGCGGGTAATGACTTGATGCTTGCATGCCGACATGAGCTGCATGTCGCGCCAACTCAATTCTCCTGCGTTCCAGTCAATAATATTTACCTTGTCATGCTTGAAATCCAGTCCAAGCACATTCTCATGACTCCTTGCCCATTCTACGCTCCCCGAATCACAGAAAATGTAAAAATGTGGGTCGGACAGAACTTGCTTCAAATACCTCAGGCACCGTTTGAAGTACCCACCATAATAGCAGTCGAAATTGAAACTGAGCATGTCGCCCCGGCGGGCATGAATGGCCACTGACTCTACGCTAGAGATTTCATTGAATGCTTTCATATCGCGGTCATTGACGAAGGGCGGGAATTGAAAAGTATCTCTAATCTCCTTTTCTATACGTTCAATACCGCTATCCACATTTTTGAAAGTAAGTTGCTGACCAGTAAAAATGTTCTTTTCGGATTGTATGAACAGGTTGGCAGATTGACTAGGATAGACTGCTCCTTTCTTTAGGTATCTTTTTCTGAGGAAGTTCAGATATTGGAAAAGAAAGGTCTTCTTATAAGCAGGAGTGCTGAGAGGGGTTTTGTAAGTGCTGCCCGGAGCCTCAAAGTCACCTCTCATATTCTCAATCTCAAGGCCAGCCTTTCGGAATGCCTCACAAAAATAAACAGGGTAATTCCAGTTCTTCAGCCAAAACTCTGATTCTTTAATATACGAGAGTATGGTTTGCCATTGCGCAGGATCGAATACTGACTTTAGATTTGGGCTGTTGAGGCCAAATATTTTGTCCAATTCATATCCGTTCCATTGGCATATTGCTTGATTGCATTCTGGTATATCGTAAACGATGGTTTCAATATAACAATCATCGTTGGGATTCATTTTCTTGATGGCCAGGTATTCACAATAGCTGAGCATCTGATTGCCAAGCCCCGACTCAATATGAATAATTTTCATTTTGCTGAAAGAAGAGACTTGATTTTCATTAAATATGACTCAGAGGAAACCACGTACTGATTCTTTTTATATAATTTTTTCTTCACATATATCAGCAGCATGAATGGAAACAGCAGATTACCCTGGTCTGACACGGTTGTTCCGGCAAATGCAATCAGCATGAGCGCCAGGACATGAAGAAAACCTGCTAAAGCGTAATCCGAATCGTTTCGATGATAGAAGAAATATGACATCAGATAAAACCAGATCGACAGATATAGAAAACCACCTAAGTAACCATATTTTGACAATAGATTACCATACGAGATGTCTGGGGTGGTCATCTGTTGCTTGTAACCATCATCACTGTACAAACCAAGGTAAAAGTGATACATAGGTTGGACTACGTCAACCTGACTGTCGCTGATGAGCCCCAGTCCGTAAATGTTTTCACTTATTGGTCTTTCGGAAAGATAGAGCATACGCTCGTAAATCCATGCGAAACGATAAGTCAGCGTTCCCTCATCCATGTTGTTCTTTCCGTTTGCCATGTCCTGAATGCCTCCCGAGAACATTGACTTTACCTCGTTCTCCGACTCATCACCATATTTTCCTTGAAAACGAAGACTGATGATTTGCATAAAAGGAATGGAAAGCAATGTAAAGATAGCCAAGGCGTTGATTACAGTCTTTATCCTTCCACGAAGTATAAGTCCTACAAATATCACGAAGACTGTCATACCTATCTGAATACGTCCCAAAGTGGCTACAAGAGCCGTGCCGAATACAAAAACGGCAATGACAGTGAGACGGCTGTTCAGCATTTTGGGAAATAGGATGGTGACAATGAGATACCAATACAATAATGGAGGTGAGTTATAGTATCTCATAATATGCGTAAATTCGTCCATCTTTACATTCGTGAACTTGTATGGCAGCGTTGGCACATTATAGAACACCTCGATAATGTATAGAATAGACGTAACCAGCGTCACATAAAAAAATGCCTTGTTAAGCCAAATGAAGATTTCATTATCCAACTTCCGAAGGAAGAAGTACGAAAGAATCAGAAATGACGCTCGGCTTCCTTGTAAAATCTGATAGGGCGTAAACTGATAGTGTGTGAAAGAGAAGCTGATGTCAAGAAACAAGAAAACGATGAAGATTCCTATCAGAAGGCATATACGGGTGTCTCTCAAATCGTTTGTCTTCTTGTCGATGAACAAATTGATTGCCAATATGGCTATGACATAGATGAAAGCCAGGTCATAGTTCTTGTAGCCAAGTATAGCATCTGTAAGCACGCACCATCCATTCAGCATGAATGTGGCGAATATGAAGAGGCTTAGCTTGTGAAGCGAAGTGATATAAAATATTATGGCAAAGCCTAGAAGGTAAAATCCTATCATGATTCTCTTACTTAGTGGAATGTTCAACCATGAGAGGCTGATTGGTGAATAACGGCTCGACGTCTTTGCGAGTCTCGCTTTGGATCATATTCCACTTTTAGTCATTTTACGGATGTCACATATTCCTCATTGCAGTTGTGATATTCAAACAGATGCAGTAAAAGTCTTTCAGCTCTTGGAATTGGCCCCGAACTACAAGGCTTGACAATCATGCTGCAAAACGCGGTGCAAAATTACAAAAAAATCAGGTATGATGAAACAAATACGATAGAAATGTTATTTATTCCGGAATAGGGCATGGGCTTTGTGGAGAACATTGTCTATTTGTGAGGTCACCATTTCCTGGCGCACCACATGATATTCAATCAGAAAATAATAAACCATCGAGATGCCACACCCCAAAACCAATGACATGATATAATTGGCGCACCACTGCTTC
Organism: uncultured Prevotellaceae bacterium; assembly: GCA_902786665.1. Lineage (GTDB taxonomy): Bacteria > Bacteroidota > Bacteroidia > Bacteroidales > Bacteroidaceae > Prevotella. The sequence continues at coordinate 75,135 of CADADN010000001.1, forward strand.
AGAGCAAGACACCACATCACGATAGGTACACATACGCTCAAATGGTACAGATATTCTTTTGAAGGGAAAGTGAAATTGAGACTTTTTTTGGCATAGTGATAGAGCAGTACGGACTCCAATACGTGGGGAATGGCTACCGCATATGCAGCCGCCACTTCGCCATATTTGGCTGTGAACGACAATAAAATGATCACTGACAATAATGTGCAAACAGAAGTGCATACAAGTACTTCCTTGAATTTTTTCAAAGAGAGCAATATCTGATTCTCCAATATTTGTGCCAGACCGATAAAAAACACTTGGAAGATGACTATTCGAAATGGTAGTATAGCAGGTTCATAACCAGCACCCGCTGTAATGCGGATGATTTCCGGGGCAAAAATCACACAAACGATGATAAGAGGAATGGAAACGAAACCCACGATGGAAAATGAATAATGAATCATTTTCTTGAATTGTTCAAGCTCATTCTTACCATAAAGCGAATTCAAGAAGGGAACGAACACGCCATTATACGCATTTAGAATGGAAAGGAAAATAGTATATAGACGTGTGGCAGTAGAAAAATAACCTACAGCCAGATTACCACATAACATGCCCAGATAAATCACATTGAATGTGAGGTAGAATGAGAACAAGATCCTGTTTACTCCCATCGACAGAACAGGAAACAGATATTTTTTGCACCCTTTTATCTGGAATCTGAATGATACGAACTGCCGTGTATAATGCCAGTTGATAACGGCATTGACTACTACCTGGGCAATGGTAAGATAAAAATAGATGTCATAGTCGCTGCTTTTTCTTACAAAGAGAAAAACTGCGACAACATAGAGCGCGCGAACCAATAAGGTGCGCAGCGTGATGAACCTGAAATCCTGCATTCCCTGGAAAAGCCATTCCACCAGGATGATATTGAAGATAATCTTCGTCGCGCCAATAAAATAAAGCGGCTTGTTGGATGACAACTGTGGTATGACAAAAACACATACAGTGTAGATGACCAGTATGATGCCTGTCATGATGATATGCAGACTCACCAGATGATTGAAGACATCCTCACGGCTCTCCCTGTCATCATTACATTGTGGAATGTAGCGATAGCCTATTGTCGCTAAACCCAGGGTGGAAAACAAAATGGCATAGTCAACTATGCTCATGGCAAAGTTGGCTATGCCGAAATTCTCAGCACCAAGCACTCTCGTGACGTATGGAAATGTCAAAAGAGGAAACAAGTAGCCTGAAATGGTCAAAATGCCATTCCATGCAAAATTTTTCTTCAGTGATGACATTTATACAAGAATATGCTTGGAGAAAGACTAGTCATTCAGAATATAATCAACGTCATGATGGTTTCGCTGGTCCTCTTCGGGCAAGTCACGATAATTGGAGCCATAATGACATATGCAATATTTATCAGGATCACACGGGCCGGGAAATCGATGGTTCTCAAAAATGATGTCCTTGTATGGGAGCACGGTTTCCCTGGGAAAACGAAACCTGAAAGGTGTTCCATAGGCATGCATGTAGACGTTCTTCTTGCCGAAGACAGACGAGAATGCATAAAATATGGGGTGAACGAAATAACGCTGTATATAGAAACTGATTTTTGCCAGATGATAACTATGTCCTACCATACGTGATACCGTATAACGGTAGATCAGATAAGCTATGCGATGCAACCAAGGCAAAAGAGACGGATACATGCAGAACAAATCTATCTGTAGTCCCCTGTATGTGAAACCATCGTTCATCTTATCTGGCGTACGATGTACATACTCGCTCTTTGTGTCTCTGATCGTACACCAAAAACGCATAAAGCCTTTGTCTGTTTGATAACTTTGAAACACATATTGAGGATGTGGGTGATGCCTGAGGTAGTCGCACAGTTTTTTGTAGTGCTTTTTCTCGATTGCCACATCCATGTCGTCATCCCAGGGTATAAATCCTCCATGACGAACGGCACCTAGCACGTTGCCTCCTTCCAGACGATATGGTACGCCTATTTCCTTGCAGACGCTGTCCAGATATAAGAGCATATCCATTAGGCGATTCTGAACAGCTCTTCTTGTAGATCCCTCAGGATTGTAGCGGCTCTTGAGTTCTTCGGCTGTCTCTCCGGTATTGAAATGTTCGCTCATATGCTGATGCTGAAAAACAATCACATCATTTTTTCGGATATCTGGTCGGATGTGATTGAGGTGGCGTAGGGAAGATATTTCATGAAGGTCCTTTTGTTGTTAATCGTAAAGAACCCCAGTGAGATGTTGCCATTCAATAGTGGTTGATACTTTTTCAGCGTGTCAATAGGGTTGGTACCATGTTCCAAGTCTAGTAATACCTTGTTGGTGGGCGTGCTGATTGAGTTTGCGAACTCCACCAAAGCAGGGTCGATGGTCTTGAAATACAAGATTCCTATCTGGGCATTGGGGTCATATTCCAACACCTGCTGGATTCCGCTACGCTGATACCATCCAAAAAGATAACACACATTTTCTTTGCCAAAATTGTCTATCAAACCATAAATAATCTGTCTGCGATCTCCTTCAAAAGATGAAAAGCGGTCCAAATATAGCCCAAGTCCATATTTCTTGCATGTGTCCATTACCTCCTCGAGGGTGGAAATGGTGGTGCCATGATAATTGAAGTGTCGCAGTTCATCAAGTGTGTATTGCCCAATCGTGACGGTGTCACTGGTGCCCTTGTCGATAAAATAGTTGTCATGGCAGCAGACGGGAATGTTGTCTTTTGTCCATTGTATATCAGTCTCCCCATATTGGAACCCGGCATCCTTGGCAAATCTGTAGGCTTCAGCCGTATTTTCCACCGCACCATGTTTTTTGTATCCACGATGGGCAACACTGGTGATACTTGGCGTGAAAGGGGTCAGGAATTCCTTGCTGTCATCACACGAGGAAGCAATTGCAAAGAATAGAAACAGACTGGTGCATAGGACACAAAATAATATGTGATGTGAACTATTGTTGCTCATATCATGGGGTTGGAAGTGGATTTTTAATTACATAGTCTCGATTCTTCATGTAGCCGCACAAACATCTTCCCCACGAACAGATGTGTGAGTGGGGTATCTTGAACTCAATAAAAATGCATTGCATGCTACATGTTGGCCGCATGGAGAATAGATGCACTATTCCGCAGAAACGATGTGCAGTTTAATGTGACTGCAAATTTACTAAAATATAATGAACTGGGAAAATTATTTAATAAAAAAAGGAGGCACGGGCATCTCTCTCAAAAACAGTATTCAGAGAGAAAAATTAGGGCTGCCAAGATTTGGCAGCCCTGGTATTCAAAATCATAAGATCACTTTTCCTACCGTCACACTTCCGTCGCTCAGCGTTTGTCGGCGGATGACTATTCCAGTCGTGGGATGGCTGATTTTCTTTCCATCTATAGAATAGTATTCGGTCTTCACCACGTTGGTCGACGACACATTGCTGATGCCACTGACATGCACATAGTTGGGATAATACTCCTCCACGTTCTCCGTGGCATCCTCATTGCCTTGCTTCATGATGTCCTCTACGAGTGAGTTGAGATACACCTCAAGGTTGGAATACCATCCTTTTTCGGTGTCGATGGTGAAGAGTGCCGCATCATTGGCATCGTTGGGGTTCAGTCCATTGGCCTCTTCCCAATAGTTGGGGATACCGTCTTTGTCGGTGTCGAAGTCGGCGTCACGTGAGTTGGTGGGGAAGTTGTTCTCTGTGTATCCCTCCACGTCGGACACCAAGTCGATAATGCCGGGCTGCTTGGTGACGGAGCCTGTATAGGTGGCTGTTCCGCTCTCTGCCTCATTGGCATAGCGCTCGTCCACATTGTCGCGGTAGAGCGAGGAACCTGAGTAGGCCAGCACTTTGGGGAAGGCATTCACGGCGGTGTGGGTGGTCACATCGCCTTTGGGCGATGGCTCATTCACCTTGATGCTCACGCAGTCGGTGCCGGCAGCGTTCTTCTTGTGCTCCACATTGTCGCCATACCAATGGCTGGCATCAACACTATACTTCTCGCCATCGATGTCGAACACACCGCTGTCGTAGATCACACCTTTCCAGTCGTAGTTCTCCTTTGAGCCCTCGGGGGCAGCATAGGCGTAGTTGCCGTTGATGTAGTAACGGCTGGTCATACCCCTTAAGACAGAGGGAGTGGAATTGCCGTCGGCACCTACCGTGACCTGCGTGATGCGGGTCTTGTTCTTGGTGGCCGGACCAGCCTTGTAGTAGTTGTTCACCATGTTGATATAACCACCTCCTGGGCCACCATAGCAACCGCCTGTTCCCCAGTTGTAGAGCACACAGTTGCGGAAGTCGACAATCTCGGCCTGCACATAGTTCTGCCACTGGTATTCGCTATACAATTTGTTGTCCTTATATCCGCTCCACTGATAGCGTGCGCCGTTGAATCGTGGCACGCGGTTTTGCAAGTGAAGCAGGAAATTGTGATGGAAGGAAGCCAGCTTGCCTCCCCAGATGCCGCCATAGCCATGGGCTCCCTTGTTGTGGCCGGCATTGGTAAGGCTCTCGGCTATCGTGCACCATTGCATGGTGAAATTGTTGTTGTCGTAGAATGAGGCCACCTCGTCGATGCACCAACTGAAGGAGCAGTGGTCGATCATGATGCCCGTCTTTTCCCTCTGCCAGATGGCGTCGGCGCCATCGTTCACATCTCTTTCCTGTCCTCGGCGGATACGGATGAAACGGATGATGTTGTTGGCACCAGGTCTAACAGTGCGGTAACGGATGGTGATGCCAGGGTAGGGGGCCGTCTGCCCGGCAATCGTGGTGTTGTTGCCGATTGACAGGTCGCTTTCCAAAGCGATGACACCGGCCACATCGAACACGACGATTTTCTTGTCGTTGCCACTGACGGCAGTTCTCAGCGAGCCAGTACCTTTGTCATTCAGGTTGGTCACATGCACCACCTTTCCGCCACGACCGCCTGTCACGTAGCGTCCATGTCCCTCTGCGCCAGGGAAGGCCGGGGCTTGGGCAAATATTAGCGTCGGAATGGCGATAGCCAGGATTAGGAGTAAAGTTTTTTTCATAATTGTGTAGGGAGAATGATTTCTTGATTTGATGAAATGAGATTTCAAAGTAGTTATACTTTTGGCAAAGATAGGTATTTTCTTGGAGAAGACCTTCGTGATGGATGTTAAAAATGTATGTAAACGATTGCGGTGAGGCAGAAAAAGGATGGGTGCGCGAAAGAATCCGCGCACCCACTCATGCCATTACCTTATTTTTTGCGTTCCCGCTCCTTGATGATGCCATGCCGGTAGGCGTAAAGCAATTTCTCAAGGTCGTTGATCTGTTGCTGTATCTCCTTGCCCTTATCAGTATCCGACACCCGCATGCGTTTGGCCGACATCTCCACGATTTGTGTGGTGCCCAGAATGTCGGTACCACGCTGTATGGCATCGGTTGCCGAGGTGAAAGGCTCATGTTGTACCAAGTCGAAACCACGGCTGTGATATACCAGGGTGTATCCGGCGATGCCGGTCTCTTTGTGATAGGCCTCGGAGAATCCGCCATCGATGACCATGAGCTTGCCATCGGCCTTGATGGGATTCTCGCCGGTCTTTACATGCACGGGCACATGGCCGTTGATGATGTGGCGATTGGGACCCTCCACACCGAAAGAGTCCATGATGCGGTCGCATATCTCGGCATTGTCGCGCAACTTGAAATAGAATCCTTTCTCTTCCTTGTGCGTCGATTTCTCGGTGAGGAAATAGCGCTCAAAGGTGGCCATCTTAGACTTGTCGAACAGGGGGGAGTCCTTGCCACACCACAGATAGAGGAAATAGTCGATGGCATACTCGCGCTCGTCGTTGGCGGTGTCGGCTTGGAAAGCGGCCCTGATGATCATCCCGATGTTGTGAAGGAGTTCATGTCCCTTATACTTTTTGCCATCATACAGCATCACCTCTTTGAGCGAACCATCGGCGTTGAGGGGCACTGAGGCATGGAAGAGCAGGTTGTTGTTGATCACGGCATACATACATCCATGGCGCAGCATCAGGCGGATATGGCGGTGGAGCTTCTCACTTACATTGAATGAGTGGTGCAGTCGCTGTATCAGCAACTTCTCGGCCTCGGTCAGGCGATTGGGACATTTGGGGTCGATGGTGGGGAAGTTGTTGCTGGTGAGTTGGTATGTCTTCCCGTCAAGGGTAATCGTTCCTTTCTCATAGTCGATGAAATCCAGCAACTTGCGATCGGCCATGTCCCATTCAGGATGCTTGTCGGCCAACTGTGCCTCCAACTTGAACTGCAGAATGGCAATGGCCTTGTGCATACGGGCGGTGAGCATGCGGGTCTTGGTGTCCATCATCGGATCGCTGCTCAATGTGCGGGGCAGGAATTCCTCGCAGGGGTCGTTGCCGTAAGTGTCGAGGGCGAAGGTGGCCAGTGGGATGAGGTTGATGCCATAGCCCTCTTCGAGCGTGGCAAGGTTGGCATAGCGCAGCGAGAGGCGGATCACATTGCACATGCAGGCCTCATTGCCCGCACAGGCTCCCATCCATAGTATGTCGTGGTTGCCCCACTGGATATCCCAGGTGTGATAGTCGTGCATGACATCCATGATGATGTGGGCGCCCGGCCCACGGTCGTAGATGTCGCCCAAGATGTGCAGCTGGTCCACGGCCAGGCGGTGAATCACGTTGGATAGGGCAATGATGAAGTCATCGGCGCTACCTGTGGAAATGATGGTGTCGATAATTGCGCTGACGTATGCGGTCTTATCCACGTCTTCGGTGCGCTCATGCAGGAGTTCCTGGATGATATAGCTGAATTCCGGTGGAAGTGATTTCCTCACTTTGGAGCGGGTGTATTTGCTCGACACCTCACGGCAAACCTTCACCAGATGATGGATGGTGATGTGATACCAGTCATCGATGTCGTCTTCTTTCTCCTTCACCAACTCGAGTTTCTCGCGTGGATAGTAGATGAGCGTGCAGAGTTCTTTCTTCTCTGACTCGCGTATCTGGTTGCCGAAAATCTCGTTCACCTTGCGCTTGATGTTTCCCGATGCGTTTTTCAGCACATGCTGAAATGCTTCTTGCTCACCATGAATGTCGGCAAGAAAGTGCTCGGTGCCCTTGGGCAGGTTGAGGATAGCCTGCAGGTTGATGATCTCGGTGCTGGCCTCTGCTATGGTGGGGAAGGAGTGCGACAGCAATTGCAAGTACCTCAAGTCGTTTTCCAAATTCAAGTTTTTCATAGTGTTTGTTTTTTCTGTTTTCGGAGTTTCTGTGTTCTCAGTATTTTACCAGGGATTGCCTGATTTTCTCTGTTCCATGGTCGTTCAGCGAAGGCACGGGCATGAAACCATCAGAAAGATACACCGTCTCCCGCATCACCTGACTGATCCGCCGGGCGAAGGTGTGCAACCGTAATTGGACAAGCAGGGAATTGAGCGAAACCTCGTCGATGGCGTCGTGCCGGTAGACGGCATAGAGGTCGCAGAGGTGTCTCAACGTGAGCGAGTCGTGGGAGAGGTGATATTTGATGTTCTGGAGCATGTAGCATACCGATTTCTCCACCTCGCCGCTGTCCTTGGTCCTGCGGGCGAAATTCTTCTCTTGCCGTTTGCCCGACAATAGTGAGTTGGAAGGTAGGGGAGAGACCGACTTGGCATGACGGGGCGTGAACCTTGACACCGATGCGAGGTCGATGGCGGGCACTTTGAGTTGTGCCCGGTCTATCCCTTCCAATACGAGCGAGGCCACACCTTGCTCATCGGCATAGAGCAGCAGATTACGCCATTTCTTGGGCGAGAGGCTCCTGAGATTGAGGATATCTTCGGCACAGAGCGGCTGCCGCTCGTTGTTGGGGGCCAGGCATAGGTGCAAGAGGGCGCTGATGGCCTCACGGGAGTTTTGGTCGAGTTTGGTACCCATGTCGCTGTCCATCACCTTATTGTATAGTTCCAAGGTGTCCTTGGCCATCTCCTCATAATCCGAGTACTCGTCGGTCCTTGGGTCGGAGACCATCGACACCCTGTCGGTTAGTTTCTGCCCCACAAGATATTCTCCTTCCTTGACGTCGGATAATAGCATGGCGGCAGCACCTCTTACCATCTTCTTCTGGTAGCATATCATTTTCCACGTGCGCACACCATACTCGGCATCGATAAATTCGGGATTCATTCCACCATACGAGGAGAACACCACAGGGAAGCCACGCTTTCGTGACCATAATTCTATCCTTGAGGCAATAAAATTGTAGCTGCCGTGGATATGGACGATGTCGGGCATGATGCCGTAGAGGATATGCAGGTAGCGTTTCTGGAGTGCCAGAAGATTCACCAGACCTTTGCGTCCATAGTCCTTCTTGCCGGAACCTATCGAGAGATGCTGGTAGGTTTCGTGCGATGAGGTTGGATTGCTGAGCGTGACAAGGCTCACGACGGCTTCCTTACCCATTTCTGAGAGCAGATGGTCAAGGTGGAGTGAGAGGGGAGACTCTCCATCGAAGTATGGGGTGAAGTGAAGTATCTTTAGGTTCATATTCGTCGTTTGGCTTGTCAGCTGATGTCGAGTGGGCCACACACAGCACACTATGACGCTTGCCATAGCACGCACTGATGGTTGTAATGTGCAAACTTACATAAAAAAAAGCAGTTTTGCGCCAAATGCTTGAAGAAAAAAACGGAATCCGTGCTTTTTATGCCAGAAGACTAGACTTTATGGCTGATGAAATCGTTCTTGTCGGCGTATTCGTAGCGCAACCTGGTCATCATGTTACGCCAGAGCATGCTCACTTCATAGGGAACCACCTTCCAGGAGGGAATGCTGACGCCCATCTCTTTCATTGCGCGCTTGCCATTGAGCGTTCGCAACAGGCAGGTGATGACCAGCGACAGCAAAGCCACGCCTAGCAGCACCCATCGTGAGGTAAGGCCGGCGAAAGCCATCGCAGCAAATTCGAGGATATAGTTGAGGTGCAGCATCATCTGGTCGGTAAGAAAAAGGGTCCTTACACCCATACCGCCCTCAAGATGTTTTTTCGTCTCCTCATAGTAAACTTGTCGGTTCTGCCAGGTCTTCTCGTGGATAGGGTCTTCTGTCAGCCAGGTTTGTGGCGAGATGGCCACTTCCGAATCGCCCAACTTTCCATACTTGTTGACTAGGAAGTCATATTCTCCGATGGAGTAGCGGAGATGCTCAAGGAAACCATTGTTTTCCATGAAATCTTTTTTCTTGAAAGCGACCAGTGGACAATTGGTGCGATAGGCTTCACCGCGCTGTGCGGCCCTGAGAAGGTAGAGTGCGGTATGCATCTGCTCGAAACGGTGATAAGGCTTGCTCTCCTCGGAATAGTTCACATATCCAAGTACGATGCTGTCGTGGTCGGCCAGTGATTGGGAAAGCGACGAAAGCCAGTCGCTGCCCATGGGCTTGCAACGTGGGTCGGTGAGCACAATCCAGTCGTTCTTCGCTGCCTTCACACCAAGGGTGATGGCGAGTTTGTTCTTGCTCATGTAGCGCGAACTCTCAGGAACAAAAGTGGAATACAGCCTCTCGTTGTTGGCATAGCGTTTCAGCACGTTGTCGGTCTCTGCATCGGCTTTTTCCGAGACCACCACCACGTCGTATCCTGGAGCATAGTCCTGGGTGAGGTATATGGGCAGGTGCTCGTCGAGAGCCACATGGTCGCCGTTTGAAACCAGCAAGACAGTAACGCGTGGCAGGTCGATGGCGCTCTGGGGCGCGTCGTGCCTCAACCTTCGGAAGTGTGGACTGAGCAGAGGCGTGACGAGGGCCATCAGCAGAAGAATGCCCGAAACAATGAGCGTGAGCGTATCGATGGAAATGGAAAAGGTCATAGGTCTTCGGTAATATATCCTAGCGGTAGTTTCCTGCAGTTGTATTGCGATGCCATAATCTCGCCGTAAGCACCCGCGGTCCGTATCGCTATCAGGTCGCCTCGACGGGTCTGGTTAAGGTCCACAGCCTTGCCGAAGACATCGCTCGACTCGCAGATGGGCCCCACCACATCATAGACTTCGGTCGGACCATCACTGCTGATATTCTCAATCTTGTGATAGGCTTGATAGAGCGCGGGCCTGATGAGGTCGGTCATTCCGGCATCGACAATGGCAAATTGTTTCACAGCGCCTTTCTTCACGTATAGTGTGCGGGTGATGAGTGATCCGCATTGAGCGACTACGGCGCGGCCCAATTCAAAATGCAGGGTTTGCCCGGGGCGCAGTTTCAAGTGGCGGGCGTAGGTGTCGAAATAAGCTTTGAAATCGGGTATGGGAAGGCGGTTGGGGTGCTCGTAATCAACACCCAGTCCACCTCCTACATTGATGTTCTCGACAACGATTTTCTTACGCTCCAACTGTTTCTGCAAGTCGTTGATGCGGTTGCACAATGCCGCAAAATCGTCCATATTGAGAATCTGCGAGCCAATGTGGAAGTGGAGTCCGATAAATTGGATACTCGGCATTCCGGAAGCCACCTCGATTACCTCTTCCATGTCGCGCATGGCAATGCCGAACTTGTTTTCTGCCAGTCCGGTAGTGATCTTCGAGTGGGTGTGGGCGCCTACATCGGGGTTGATGCGGAAAGCCACCCTGGCGGTCTTCCCCATCTCTGAGGCAATTTCGCTGATTACCTCCAACTCGGCCAGACTCTCCACGTTGAAACAGAAAATTCCCGCTTTCAGCCCAAGTCGGATCTCCCAGTCGCTCTTGCCTACACCGGCATAGACAATCTTGCGTGGGGAGAAACCGCTCGACAATGAGGCCTGAATCTCACCGCCACTCACACAGTCGGCGCCAAGTCCGGAAAGTGCAATGAGATTGAGCACTTTGGGGTTGGCATTGGCCTTGATGGCGTAGTGAACGACGAACCCCTCATGCTTGGCCACTTCGGCGTTGATGGCCCGGAGGGTCGACCTGAGAATCTCCGTATCGTAGTAATAGAACGGAGTGGCTATATCCTGGAAACTGTCTATCGGGAACTTACCTTTCATATATCAACTGAATAGTTTGGCACTGAGATTCTGGAGAGCACGTTTCTTGTCTTGTTCCTTCACCAGGAACGAGATGTTGTAGTTTGAGCCACCATACGAGATCATTCTCACTGGAATGTCCTTCATGGCGTCTGTAGCCAGCGTCTCAAATCCCAGGTTGCTCCAATCCAGGTCGCCAACCACACAAATGATGCACATGTTGGTGTCGACAGTCACCGTGCCGTATTTTTTCAGCTCATTGACGATTGGGGTGAGGTTGGCGGCATTGTCGATGGTCACCGACACGCCTACCTCTGAGGTGCAAACCATGTCGATAGGGGTCTGGTAACTCTCGAAGATCTCGAATACCTTGCGTAGGAAACCGGTGGCGAGCAACATGCGCGAGCTTTTGATCTTGATGGCCACGATGTTGTCTTTAGCGGCTACAGCCTTGATTTGTCCACGCATGATCACGTTGTCCACAATCGTGCCCTCGGCGTCGGGCTCCATCGTGTTGAGCAGACGGACGGGGATGCCGGCATATTTGGCAGGCTGGATGCATGTGGGGTGCAGAATCTTGGCTCCGAAGTAGGCCAACTCGGCAGCCTCCTCGAAATTGAGTTGCCTCACGGCCTCCGTGTCGTCCACGATACGTGGGTCGTTGTTGTGCATACCATCGATATCGGTCCAGATCTGGATCTCCTCGGCTTCGATCGCGGCTCCTACCAGTGATGCGGTGTAGTCGCTGCCACCTCGCAGCAGGTTGTCGACCTCGCCATAGGCGTTGCGGCAGATAAACCCTTGCGTGATGTATATCTGGTGCTCGCCATTCTCCTTCATCAGTGAGGAGAGTTTCTCCTTGATGTACTGGGTGTCGGGCTCTGCGTTCTTGTCGGTGCGCATGAAGTCGAGCGCCGAGAGGAGGATGGCGTCGATTCCTATCTCGTGAAGGTAGTTGGTCATCATGTTGGTGCTGATCACCTCGCCCTGTGCCACAATGCTCTTTTCCTCAAAACTGGTGAAAAGGTCTTTGGTGAACGAGCGCAAGTAATTGAACTCCTCGACAAGGAAAAGGCGGGTCTTCTCACGCCACTCCTCGGTGCCGAAAAGTTGTTCAATATGCTGCATGTAACGCGACTCGAGCATATTGATGACCTCATTGGCGCCGTCGGGATTCTTCTTGTACAGGTAATCGCAGATTTCCAACAACGTGTTGGTGGTACCCGACATGGCCGAAAGCACCACGAAGGTAGGTTGTCCACTCCGTGTGACCAAGGAGGCCACATGCTTGATTCTATCTGGCGTGCCGACGGAGGTGCCGCCGAATTTCATGACTATCATATTAACAATTGGGTTATAATGGATGATTAATCAATATCTATTAGTCTTTGCTATCTTCGGTAAGGTCCATTTGGTGGTATTCCTTGGTCACATCGGTCACAGCACCGTCTTTGCAACGGTACACCGTGCCAGGGAACTCGTCGAGCAACTGGATGTTGTGTGTCGACATCACTACGGCAGTACCATCCTTGCTGATGGACTTCAGCAGGCCGACGATGTGGCGGGCCGTGTCCATATCAAGGTTACCCGTAGGCTCATCGGCAACGATGATCTGGGGCTTGTTGAGCAAGGCGCGGGCGATGGCGATATGTTGCTGCTCTCCACCCGAAAGCTCATGTGGCATCTTGTCTTTCTTGTCGAGCATGCCAACGGCTTCCAGTACGGTGTCGATACGCTCGTTGCGCTCCTTGCGCTTGCTCCATCCTGTGGCCTTGAGCACAAACTCCAGATTCTTCTTCACCGTGCGGTCGTGAAGCAGTTGAAAATCCTGGAAGATGATGCCCATCTGCTTGCGCAGGGCAGGCACATGCTTGCGCTTGATATCGTCCACATCGTATCCCAGCACAAGGGCTTTCTCGGGATTGTCGTGGTCGAGTTCGCAATACAGGGTCTTGAGCAACGAGCTCTTTCCTGAGCCCACCTTACCAATAATATAAACGAAATCTCCCTCGTTCACTTGCAGGTTGACGTCTTTCAGGACGATGTTGCCATCCTGTACGATATTTACATTTTTATAGTCTATCAGCATATTTTATTGTTGTTTGGTTCTCAATGTTTGTGCCAATTGGGGTCGTGACGCTCACGCAGTTCGCTGGCAAGGTCCTCTATCCTCAGACCCTTGCTGGTGAGCAGCACGATGAGGTGGTAGAGCATGTCGGCACCCTCATACACCATTCGCTCGTTACTGCCGTTGGTGGCTTCTATCACGAGTTCCAGGGCCTCTTCTCCCACTTTTTGGGCCATGCGGTTGAGTCCGTCACGGAACAGGCTGGTGGTGTAGCTGCCTTCTGGCATCTCCTCATGGCGCTTCTCGATGAAGTCTTGAAGTTGTGTGAGGAAGGTGAGGGGCGACGACTCATTGGTCTCTCCCCAGCATGTGTCGGTGCCTTTATGGCAGACGGGGCCGGCAGGGATGGCTTTCACAAGGAGCGTGTCATTGTCGCAGTCAATCTTCATGTCAACCAACTTCAGGTAGTTGCCCGAGGTCTCACCCTTGGTCCACAATGTCTGGCGCGACCGGCTGAAGAAAGTCACCAGCCCTGTTTCCTTGGTCTTGTCAAGGGCTTCTTGGTTCATATAACCAAGCATCAGTACCTTATTTGTGGTGGCGTCTTGGATAATAGCGGGTACCAGCCCGCCACATTTTCCGAAATCTATATCCATTTTTATTTTTCTTAAACGATTATCTCACTTTTATTCCTTCATTGCGAAGGTATGTCTTCAGGTCGGCAATGCTTATCTCACCAAAATGGAATACGCTGGCAGCAAGAGCGGCATCGGCCTTTCCCTTGGTGAACACGTCGGTGAAATGCGACATCTTCCCGGCACCCCCGCTGGCAATCACCGGAATGGGTAGGATGTCGTGAAGGCGTGCGAGCGCCTCAACAGCAAAACCATCTTTCACGCCATCATGATTCATGCTCGTGAAGAGAATCTCGCCGGCACCTCGGTCGGCCACCTCACGAGCCCATTCAAACAATGTCTTCTCCGTGGGAATTCTGCCCCCGTTCAGATAGCATTGCCAAATGCCGTTGTCGAGACGGGCATCGATGGCGCAGACGCATACTTGGGAACCAAACCGGGAGGCAATCTCGTCGATGAGTTCGGGACGGCGAATGGCGGCGCTGTTCACGCTCACCTTGTCGGCCCCGGCATACAGCAACCGCTCCACGTCGGCCAGTTCGTTGATGCCGCCACCCACAGTGAAGGGGATGTTCACCTCATCGGCCACGCGGGTCACCATATCGGTGAAGGTCTTTCTGCCTTCATGGCTGGCGGTGATGTCGAGAAACACCAACTCGTCGGCTCCCGCTTCACTGTATGCCTTGCCCAAAGCCACCGGGTCGCCAGCCTCGCGGAGGTTGACGAAATTGATTCCTTTGACCGTTGTGCCGTCCTTTACGTCGAGGCACGGGATGATACGTTTTGCGAGTCCCATGTCACATCAGTTTATCTATGTCAATCTTACCTTCATAATATGCTTTCCCAAACACGACTGCGGGAATGCCGAGCCGGTCGAGATGCAGGATGTCCTCGTTCGAGGAGACACCACCACTGGCTATGAGATGCAAATGCGGAAACGCGGCCATGACTTCAGCATACAGCGTGGCCGACGGTCCGTTGAGCATTCCGTCGCGTGATATGTCGGTGCAAAGCACATTGCAGACTCCTTGCTCCACATAATATTTCAGGAATGGGAGCAACTGCTCTCGGCTCTCTTCTTTCCATCCGTTGATGGCAATAAAGCCATCTCTGACATCGGCTCCCAGAATAATCCTGTCGGCGCCATATTTCTTCAGCCATCCGGCAAACAAGTCGGGATGGGTGACCGCCACCGAGCCGATGGTCACCATACTTGCACCAGCATCGAAGGCTGTCTCAATATCGTCGTCGGTCTTGATGCCGCCACCAAAGTCGACGATGAGGTTGGTAGCCGAGGAGATGCCACGGAGCACTTGCGTGTTGACAATGTGCTTCGACTTGGCCCCATCGAGGTCCACGACATGAAGCCTCTTGAATCCAAGGCGCTCAAACTCGCAGGCCATCCTCACGGGGTCCTCGTTGTAGACCTTTTTCGCATTGTAATCACCACGGGTAAGCCTCACGCATTGTCCACCTATGATGTCTATAGCAGGTATGAGTTCTATCATTTCGTTGTCGTGTTGTTGGCCTGCTCGGCGATGTGCAGGAAGTTGTCAATGATCCGCTCACCCACCTTGCCGCTTTTCTCAGGGTGAAACTGGGTGGCGTAGAAATTGTCCTTGTTCAGTGCGGCGCTATAACTGTGGATATAGTCCGACTCAGCAATCGTCCACTCGCAGCAGGGCACATAATAACTGTGCACAAAATACACGAAATCGCGCTCTTGCAGTCCTTCCATCAGTGGTGACCTGAGATGAGTCAGTTCATTCCATCCCATAGCGGGTATCTTGTCGTCATGGCACTGAGGCTGGAACCTTTTCACTGGCACGTCGAATATCCCCAGGCAGTCGGTATTTCCTTCCTCGGAATGGCGGCAGAGCAATTGCTGGCCAATGCAGATGCCGAGAACAGGCTGCCTCAGGTTTCTTATCACCTCGTCGAGCCGTCGGGCACGCAGGTAGGTCATGGCCCCTTGTGCCTCGCCCTGTCCAGGAAACAATACGCAGTCGGCTTGCTGCAGGAGCGTCGGGTCGTCAGTGAGAAGGGGAGCCACGCCAAGGCGTCGCAATGCACTTATCACTGAGTAGATGTTGCCGGCATTATATTTCACTATCGCCACATTCATGTGCCACAGGGTTAGGGTTCAACTGAAAATGATGGTCTTGTTGTTGTATGTGAGGATTTTGCGCTCAATGTGCTTGGTGACGGCACGCGAGAGCACAATCTTCTCAAGGTCGCGTCCTTTGAGCACAAGGCTCTCCGGAGTGTCCTTGTGAGAAATTCTCACCACATCTTGCTCAATGATAGGACCGGCGTCAAGGTCGCTGGTCACGTAATGACTGGTAGCACCGATGATCTTCACACCACGCTCCCAGGCCTGATGATAGGGCTTCGCACCTATGAAGGCAGGAAGGAAGGAGTGGTGGATGTTGATGATGTGATGGGGGTAACGGCCTATCATCAGGTCGCTGACAATCTGCATGTAACGGGCAAGAACGATGAACGTCACCTTTTTCTCCTCCAGCAACTGCAGCTCTTCCTGCTCCACCTCTTCTTTATTGGAGTGGTCTTTCTTGATCGACCATACATAATAGGGAATGCCGAATTGCTCCGAAACCTCGCGCATGTCCTCGTGGTTGCTCACAATGCAGGGGATGTCGACATTCCATTCGCCGGCCTTGTAACGGGCAAGCAGATCGAAGAGACAATGGCTCATCTTGCTCACGAATATCGCCATTCTTGGACGGATATCGCTGAAGTAGAGATTGAACGTCATGTCATAACGCTGGGCATACAGTACGTCGATATACTCCTTGATTTTCTCACGTGGGATGAGAAAGGATTCGAGTTCCCATTCAATACGCATGAAGAATCGGCCATCCTGGTGGTCGACATATTGGTCAAGGTAGACGATGTTGCCCTTGTTGTCGGTAATAAACTTCGTTACCTCCGAGATGATGCCTTGTTGGTCAGGGCAATGCAGAAGCAATATAGCGGTTGGTTTCATTACGTTTCCAAAAATATTTTGCAAAGGTAGTTATTTCCAACCATTTTCCACCATATTATTTATAAAAAATGGATTTTGCCTTACGATTTGGCGGCTTTATGCTGATTTTATGCATCAATGGTTCCTGCATCCAGCACTCAGGGATGTTTTTTGATGACGGCTATGAATGCCTCTGCATATTGTTCTCGCTTGTAGGTGCCAATACCAGGTATCATGCCAAACTCGCTCTCGTTTTGGGGCTTGCGGGCGGCAATGGCACTAAGCACCTTGTCGTTCATGATCACAAAAGCGGGCACTCCTTTCTCATCGGCTATCTGTTTCCGCAACTGCCTCAATTCGTCGAACAAAACGGGGTCAATGCCTTTCCCGCTGCCCAGGATGGGGATGGTCAGCCTCAATTGCCTGTCTTTTTTAGTTGTGGAGGGCTGCTTTTTCAAAGTGTTGTCCACCATGTCCACTTTCCGCATTCCACGTATCACTTCCCAGCCAAAGGGCGTAATTTTCACGGCGTTGAACTTGTCGTATGCGATTTCTATATATCCCATTTGGAGTAATTGAAGGAAAAAGTCACGCCATTGACGCTCGTCGTATTCTGCACCCTTGCCGAAAGTGGGCAAGTGGTCGTACCCATTCCGCCGAATGGTTTCAGTGACTCTTCCCCTGAGAATGTCGATGAGGGTCGACGAGGATCGGCTCTCCTGCGTGCGTGCGGCGGCACTCAGGGCTTTTTGAGCCACGATTGTCCCGTCAAAGGTCTGAGGTGGGTGGTTGCATACATCACAGTTGTTGCAGTTCTTGTCATAGGGCTCGTTGAAGTAGTTGAGCAGGATGCGCCGGCGGCAAATCCTGGCCTCGGCATATTGGCGCATGAGCCTCAGTTTCTCAGTGTTGGTACGCCTGACTTCCTCGTCGGTGCCCGTCTGTATGAATTGTGACAGTTGAACAATGTCTTGAAGCGAATAGAAAAGGATGGTGTCGGCATGCAGCCCGTCACGCCCCGCCCTTCCTATCTCCTGGTAGAATCCCTCGATACTCTTGGGCATGTTGTAGTGGATAACCCATCGTATATTGCTTTTGTCTATACCCATCCCGAATGCAATGGTGGCACACACCACTTGGATGTCATCGTGGCTGAAAGCCTCCTGTACGTTATCGCGGTCGCCGGAAGTCATTCCAGCATGGTAAGAAGCCGACTGTATGCCTGCCTTGCGTAGCTTTTGTGCCAGTTGCTCGGTGCTTTTCCTGCTGAGGCAGTAAACAATGCCCGGGGCATGGGGATGTTGGCGGATGTAATTGATGATATAGGCATCTTTGTCGCGCCTCTCATAACCATGCATCACTCTCAGTGAGAGGTTGGGCCTGTCAAACGAACTGATAAAAATCCCTTCCGTGTCGTTCACCCGGAGATGCAGTTGGTTGATGATGTCGTTTCGGGTAAGTTTGTCGGCCGTCGCCGTCAATGCCATGACAGGCGTGTCGGGAAACTCGTCACGAAGAATGCCTAACTGGGAATACTCAGGCCTGAAATCATGCCCCCAATGACTGATACAATGTGCTTCGTCTATTGCAAAAAGTGACACTTTCATTTGTTGGCGAATGAAAGGAATTTCGACAATCAGCCTTTCGGGGGAGATGTAAAGCAATTTCAAGTCACCTCCCGCACACTGTCTTTTCACCATTTGCTGATACTCAATGGTGGAACTGCTGTTGAGCGTGGCCGACTGTATACCATTGGATTGCAACGACTCCACTTGGTCCTTCATCAAACTGATAAGGGGCGATACAATCACTGCGGTTCCCGGCATCGAAAGGGCTGGAATCTGATAGCATATGCTTTTGCCTCCACCTGTGGGCATAAGCACCAAACTGTCTTTTCCTCTGATTGTCCGCTCGATAATCTCACGCTGCAGCGGACGAAATGTCTTATATCCGAAATAATGACCAAGTATTTCAGCAATATTCATTTTTTTTCTAGTAAATCTTTTTTGATTGTTCGATTTTACCGCAAAGTTATAAAAAAATCAAAATATACGACGAAATATTTGTGATTTTAGTTATTTATTGATATATTTGCGATATGTAAAAACTAGATTTATTATTAACATAAAAAATCTATTGGTAGATATGGCAAAATACAACATCACACAAAAAAAGGAAAAAGAGGCTGCTTATCGCAGTCTGGTCAGTCCACGTCTGATGGACGAGTTGAAAGAAAAGATTCTGGACATTATTTTGATTCAGAAGAAGTACAAGGACAAGGATTATTCAGCCAAGAAACTGGCAGAAGATTTGGGCACTAATACCAGATATATTTCTGCAGTGGTGAATGTTAGATTCCATATGAATTATACGTCTTTTGTAAACAAATATCGTATTGACGAAGCGATGACCTTACTCGTCGACAAACGCTATCAAGACCTCAACATGGAGGAGATCAGCAGTATGGTGGGGTTCTCGAACAGACAATCTTTCTATGCCTCGTTCTACAAAATCAACGGCCTGACACCACGCGAATACAAGATTCGCCATCTTGCTCAGCACCCCTCTTTGAAAGACCTCAAGCGCGAGGGCCGCAAAGGGAGAAAACTGATGTTAAAAATCGTATAGTCAATGGACGACGGTTTTTGTTACAAAGGAGAGCGGTTTGCCGACCTTCAAATGCTTCGATACAGACTCAATGGATTTGAGCAACTGACAATCAATCAAAAACTGCTGGTCTACTACCTATCTGAGGCCACTTTGTGGGGACGCGACATCACTTTCGACCAAATGGGAATATACAACATCCGAATCAGGAAACTGATGGAAGTTGTATATTCTTTTGTGAGTCAAGATAATTCTTGTGAGGCAGATCAACTTCGCACTTACATGAAGCGGATCTGGTTCTCAAATGGTATCTATCATCATTACGGTGGTGAGAAATTCACCCCTGGTTTTTCGGAGGATTTTCTTAGGGAAAAAATTTTGAAAATTGATGAATCTTCTTTGCCGTTGCTGCCCAGACAGTCGGTAGAAGAGATGATGGCAGAATTGTTTCCTGTCATATTCAATCCCAATATCCTTCCGAAACGAGTGAACAAGGCCGATGGCGAGGATCTAGTCGTCACTTCTGCATGCCATTTCTACCAAGGAGTAACGCAGAATGAGGCAGAATCCTATTACAAGGCGATGAAAGACCCTTCCGACAAATGCCCTCCATCTTACGGACTGAATAGTTTGTTGGCCAAGGAGGATGGCGAACTCAAGGAAATCGTATGGAAATACGATGGCATGTACGGACAGGCCATCCGCCATATTGTCTACTGGTTGGAAAAGGCCGCCGAGGTGGCAGAGAATGAGGCGCAGCGCGAATGCATCCGGCTTCTGGTGAACTATTATAAAACTGGCGACCTGCGTGATTTCGACCGCTATTCCATTCATTGGGTGAACACGAATGACGGTGATATCGACTTCATCAACGGCTTTATTGAGGTATACGGCGATCCTCTCGGGCTCAAGGCCACATGGGAGGGCATCGTGGAATACAAAGACCTCGAGGCCACCAAGCGAACCCGCAAGATCAGTGACAACGCCCAGTGGTTTGAGGACCATTCTCCCGTAGACAGTCGTTTCAAAAAGCGTGTGGTGAAGGGCGTTACCGCCAATGTGGTGTGTGCTGCCATGCTCGGTGGCGAGGAATACCCATCTACCGCCATCGGCATCAATCTGCCCAATGCCGACTGGATTCGGGCCGAATATGGCAGCAAGAGCGTCACCATAGGCAATCTCACCGATGCATACAACAAGGCAGCCCATGGCAATGGATTCAAGGAGGAGTTTGTAGTCGACAATACCACACTGCAACTCATCGAGATGTATGGTGACCTTTGCGACGACCTGCATACCGACCTCCATGAGTGTCTTGGCCATGGTAGCGGTCAACTGCTACCTGGTACTGACCCCGATGCTCTTAAGGCCTATGGTAATACGATTGAGGAGGCAAGAGCCGACCTCTTCGGACTATACTACATCGCCGACCCCAAATTGGTGGAACTGGGTCTTCTTCCCGACAACGAAGCCTACAAGTCGCAGTACTATACCTATCTGATGAATGGCTTGATGACCCAACTCACACGCATCAAGCCTGGCGACCAGATAGAAGAAGCGCATATGCGCAACCGCGCACTGATAGCCCGATGGACCTATGACCATTCGGAGGGGGCGCTGGCGCTCATCCATAAAGATGGCAAGAACTACCTCGTCGTTAACGACTACGAGAAACTGAGAACGCTTTTCGCCACTCTGCTCGCAGAAGTGCAACGAATCAAGAGTGAGGGCGATTTCGATGCTGCCCGGCAGATGGTGGAGACGTATGGCGTGAAGGTCGACCCCGTGCTGCATGAGGAGGTCCTCAGGCGCTATGCAGCCCTCGACCTTGCCCCATATAAGGGATTCCTTAATCCGAGGCTATCCTTGGTCTATTCAGCAAAAGGAGAAATCGAGGATGTGGAAGTAGACTATTCGGAAACCTATGAGGAACAGATGCTGAGGTATTCGAGAGACTACGCATCATTGTGACACACCTATCCATATCAAGCCATATGACAGAAACCAGTAATACCCAGGAAAAATTGAAGGAGATCAAGCGCTCTTTCAGGTTGTTGATGAATGGCGAGGCATCCAAATCGATGCGGGAGAAAGGGCTCGACTATCATTTGAACTGGGGCGTTGCCTTCACCGACCTCAAGCAGATGGCACAGGAATATGGCAAGGATTATTCGCTTGCCGTGGAGTTGTGGAAAGAGAACATCCGCGAGTGCAAGATCCTGGCTACGCTCATGATGCCCTGTGAGGAGATGGCTCCCGATTTGGCCGAGTTGTGGATGGAGCAGACCACAACACAGGAAATGGCCGAGATGCTAGCCTTCAACCTGTTCCAACATCTTGATTTCGCTCCTATACTTGCCTTTCAGTGGATTTCCCATCCCTCACCATATTATCAGATTTGTGGATACTTGACCCTGTCGAGGAGAATAGCGAGAGACGGCGCTCCCGACGACCGGGGCTTGTGCGAACTTGTCGACCAGGCACACACGGCACTCGCCGATGATTCTGTAGCCGTCAGACATGCCGCCTACAACTGTCTGCAACGATTGGCCGACTTGGGAGATGAATATGCAAAGATGGTCAATTCTGCCTTGAAAGGCACTGGTATAGCGTTTTAAGCCTGGGACCGTAGCGGATATCCGAGGAAATTCCTTCGGTTGGGGGGAGGATAAAGAAAAATACAGCATTTCTCTTTGTCCTCCCCCCAATTTGTATTACCTTTGCAAGTGATTTTGACGATAAGCGACAAGCGGCACTCATGGATGAGAACATCTTAGTCAAGGTAAAACAGACACTGGCCAATTATTTGGAGGAAAACCATTTCAGGAAGACACCTGAGCGGTTTGCCATTCTTGAGGCTGTATATAAGATGAATGGGCATTTTACCTTGGAGGAATTGGGAGCGAGGATGGAGCAAGACAACTTCAGGGTGAGCCGTGCGACCCTCTATAATGCCATCAACCTGTTCCTCAAGTTGAGAATCGTTGTCAGGCATAATTTCCAGCAAGGCACCAAATATGAGGCCAGTTTCCATAACGACAACCATTGCCATCAGATATGCACCATCTGCGGCAAGGTGGATGAGGTGCCCACTGCCCATTTCATTGATGCCGTGAGTTCCATCAAGTTGAAACGCTTCCATCAGATGGGCTTTTCGCTATATATCTATGGCATATGCAGCAAATGCCAGGCCAAGATAACAAGAAAGAAGACCAAAACAAACAAACCAAGAAATATTTCTAAGAAATGAACAATGGCAAAGTAGACGTCCTCCTCGGATTGCAATGGGGTGACGAAGGCAAAGGAAAAGTAGTCGATGTGATGACACCACAATACGATGTCATCGCACGCTTCCAGGGTGGTCCCAATGCTGGGCATACCCTGGAGTTCGAAGGAGAGAAATACGTTTTGAGAAGCATTCCTTCGGGCATTTTTCAAGGTGGTAAGGTCAATATCATCGGAAACGGTGTGGTTTTAGCCCCCGATTTGTTTATGGACGAGGCCAAGGATTTGGAGAAGAGTGGCCATCCCCTGAAAAACAGACTCCATATATCAAAGAAAGCCCATCTCATCATGCCCACCCATCGTCTGCTCGATGCCGCTCTTGAGGCAGCAAAGGGCAAAAGCAAGGTGGGTACCACAGGCAAGGGCATCGGTCCGACCTATACCGACAAGATTTCGCGTAACGGCTTGCGTGTAGGCGATATTTTCGACCATTTCGAGGAGAAATATGCTGCCCACAAGGCTCGCCACGAAGCCACACTCAAGTCGCTTGGCTTTGTCGATTACGATATCACGGATGTCGAGAAGAAGTGGATGGAGGGTATCGAGTATATCAAACAATTCCAGATTGTGGATAGCGAGCACGAAATCAACAACCTGCTCAAGCAAGGCAAGACCATCTTGTGCGAAGGTGCGCAGGGCACCATGCTGGATGTCGATTTCGGCAGTTATCCTTTCGTCACGTCATCCAATACCATTTGTGCGGGAGCATGTACGGGCCTTGGCATCGGGCCTAACAAAATAGGCGAGGTGTATGGCATTATGAAAGCCTATTGCACCAGAGTCGGAGCCGGACCGTTCCCCACCGAACTCTTCGACGAGACAGGCGCCCTCATCCGCCAATTGGGCCATGAGTATGGGGCCGTGACAGGTCGTGAGCGCCGTTGTGGATGGATCGACCTGGTGGCCCTGAGATACTCGATTATGGTGAATGGTGTCACTCAACTCATTATGATGAAGAGCGACGTGCTCGATGGGTTCGACACCATCAAGGCATGTGTGGCCTATAAACAAGACGGAAAGGAAATCGACTATTTCCCATACGATATAGAGAAGGGCATCGAACCTGTATACGTGGAACTGCCAGGCTGGAAGACCGACATGACGAAGATTTGCAGCGAGTCGGAATTCCCGGAGCAATTCAAGCAATATGTGGCTTTCCTGGAACAGCAACTCGACACGCCTATTAAAATCATCTCGGTAGGCCCCGACCGTGAACAAACCATAGTGAGACAATAATCATGGCACAAAAACCAAGTATACCCAAAGGCACGCGCGACTTCACGCCTGCCGAAATGGCCAAGCGCAACTATATCTTCAACACGATCCGTGAGGTGTTCGCCCTCTATGGTTTCCAACAGATAGAGACTCCCGCGCTTGAGCAAATGCAAACCCTGATGGGAAAATATGGTGAGGAAGGCGACAAATTGCTCTTCAAGATCCTTAATTCCGGCGATTATCTGGCCAAAGTGAAACCCGAGGATTTGCAAGACCCACAACTCCTGCCATTGGCAGCCAGAATGTGCGAGAAAGGACTGCGCTACGACCTGACCGTTCCGTTCGCTCGGTTCGTCGTCATGCATCGCGACCAACTGCAACTGCCTTTCAAGCGCTATCAGATACAACCCGTGTGGCGAGCCGACCGTCCTCAGAAAGGCCGCTATAGGGAATTCTATCAATGCGATGCCGACATCGTAGGCAGCGACTCCTTGCTCAACGAGGTAGAACTGATGCAGATTGTCGACACGGTATTCGCCCGTCTGGGCATCAGGGTGGCCATCAAAATCAATAACCGTAAAATCCTCAGCGGCATAGCCGAGGTGATAGGCGAGGCCGACAAGATTGTCGACATCACCGTGGCCATTGACAAGTTGGAGAAAATAGGTATCGACAACGTGAATGCCGAACTGGCTGCCAACGGTGTCGGTAGCGAGGCCATTGAGAAACTTCAGCCTATACTTCGTCTCTCTGGTGGCAACAACGAGAAGCTGGA
The DNA here is from genome assembly GCA_902786665.1 of uncultured Prevotellaceae bacterium. Classification (GTDB taxonomy): domain Bacteria; phylum Bacteroidota; class Bacteroidia; order Bacteroidales; family Bacteroidaceae; genus Prevotella. The sequence goes on from CADADN010000001.1 coordinate 99,691, forward strand.
CGACATCTCGAAGGTGCTTGCTCAGTCGGAAGTGGGGATGAAGGGCGTGGAGGAAACTCGCGTGATCCTCAACACGCTGGCCAACTGCCAACTGGCCAATGTCGTGGAATTCGACCTTACGCTGGCACGTGGACTGAACTATTATACTGGTGCCATTTTTGAGGTAAAGGCGCTCGATACGCCTATGGGTAGCATCACAGGCGGTGGACGGTACGACAACCTCACCGGTATCTTTGGCATGCCCGGACTGAGCGGCGTGGGCATCTCTTTTGGAGCAGACAGGATTTTCGACGTGCTCAACACGCTCGACCTTTACCCCAAAGACGCCATGGAGACCACGCAACTGCTCTTTGTCAACTTCGGTGAGAAAGAGACTGCCTATTGCTTGCCAATGGCAGCGAAATGTCGTGAGGCAGGCATCAGGTGCGAGGTGTTCCCCGACAAAGCCAAGATGAAGAAGCAAATGTCGTATGCCAATGCCAAGGCGATTCCGTTCGTGGCACTGGCTGGTGACAACGAGATGGCAGAAGGGAAAATCACCCTGAAGGACATGAACTCTGGCGAACAGCAAATGGTTGACCCACAACAACTCATCCAACTCGTAAGGAAATAGACCGCTCATCTTGTAAAAAACCCCGACTATGAAGCGTTTTCTCGTTATGCTCCTCTCCTTGCTGGTGCTGGTATCGCTTACTTCAGGCCGCAAACAAGTCACGGTGTTCATGATAGGCGACTCCACAATGGCCAACAAGTCGTACGACAACTCCAAGCCCGAAAGAGGGTGGGGGATGGCACTGCAAGGATTCTTCACCGACAATGTCGTGGTCGACAATCATGCCGTGAATGGCAGGTCGTCGAAGAGTTTTATCGACGAGGGCCGATGGCAGGTGGTGCTCGATAAAATCAAGCCAGGTGATTATGTCATCATTCAGTTTGGCCATAACGATGAGAAGCCGCAGGCCGACCGGCACACCGACCCTGGTTCCACTTTCGATGCTAACCTGAGAAGGTTTGTGGAGGAAACACGGGCCCGGGGTGGCCACCCCATTCTCATGAACAGCGTGGTGAGACGGAATTTCCAGCAGGTGGTTCCCCAGAATGATGACGATGAGAAACTGCGCGAGACGGTTTATACCGGAAAGAAGGCTGAGGAGGGCTCGGTGCTGGTAGATACTCATGGCGACTACATCATCGCTCCGCGGAATGTGGCTGTAGCTACCGCCACGCCATTCGTTGATGCCAACAAGGTTACTCACGACCTTGAGCAATCGCTCGGTCCAGAGGAGTCGAAACGCCTTCACATGTGGTTCAAACCCGGTGAGAACCCTTCTCTCCCCAAAGGACGTGAGGACAATACGCATTACTGCGTTTATGGCGCCCATGTGGTGGCAGGCTTGTTGGTCGACGAGATTGGCAAAGTGGCACCTTCACTGAAGAAGTACATCCGCCATTACGACTATATCGTGGCTGCCGACGGCAAGGGCAACTACATGGACTTGCAGCAAGCCGTAGACGTTGTTCCTATGGGTAAGAAGACCGTGGTGAGGATTCTCAATGGAGAATGGCAATATCCATCAATTCCAAAAGGAAAGAGAATCAAGTTCTCTGTCTCAGAGCATGCAAAACTGAAAAAGAGATGATTCTTTAAAACATATGATATGACGAAGGGCAGCCCGAGTGGCTGCCCTTCGTCATTATCTGTGTCATTCAGACCTCTTTGAATCGGTCTTTATGAGTTATACTCTTGCCAACTCTTGATTTGAATGTCTTTCTCGTCGAGTGAGCAGAAAGCCATGATGAACGCCTTGGCCAAACGCACGTTGGTCATCAACGGGATATTGTGGTCGATGGCGGCACGACGGATACGATATCCGTTGGTCAATTCGCGCTTGGTATGGTTTTTGGGGACATTGATAATCAGACCGAAACGATGTGCGGCTATCATATCCATCACGTTGTTCTCGCCTTCCTCGTCGGGCCATGCCACGGTCTGGGCCTCTATGCCATTGTCGTTCAAGAACTTGGCGGTACCGGCCGTGCCATAGATGACGAATCCGTTGCGGGAGAGCTGACGGGCAGGCTCAAGCAGGTCGACCTTGCCTTTCGCACCACCACTGCTCATCAGGATGGCAGCATGGTCGGCTTTGTTGGGCAGGCGGTAACCTGTTGCGATAAGGGCATTGAGCAAGGCCTCTTCCATCGAGTCGCCCAGGCATCCCACCTCACCAGTCGACGACATGTCCACACCGAGTACTGGATCGGCGTTCTGCAGTCGTGCGAAGGAGAACTGGCTGGCCTTCACTCCGATGCGGTCGATGTCAAACTCCGATTTGTCGGGACGGTTGTAAGGTACGTCGAGCATAATCTTCGTGGCGGTCTCGATGAAATTGCGCTTCAGTATCTTCGACACAAACGGGAACGAGCGGGATGCACGCAGGTTGCACTCTATCACCTTCACCTCACGGTTCTTGGCAAGGAATTGGATGTTGAACGGACCACTGATGTTAAGTTCCTTGGCTATCTTGCGGGAAATCTTCTTGATCTGCCTGATGGTCGAGAAATAGATATGCTGTGCGGGGAAAACCATAGTGGCATCGCCAGAGTGCACACCAGCATATTCGATGTGCTCGCTGATGGCATATTCCACCACCTCGCCTTTGTCGGCCACGGCATCAAACTCAATCTCCTTGGTGTCTTGCATGAACTGGCTCACAACCACCGGATACTCTTTCGACACCTCGGTGGCCTTCTCCAAGAAGCGATGCAATTCCTCGTCGTCATAGCATACGTTCATGGCTGCACCACTGAGCACATACGATGGCCTTACGAGAACAGGATATCCCACTTCGTTCACAAACTGCTTGATGTCTTCGAACGAGGTCAGTGCACGCCAGGCTGGTTGGTCGACGCCCAATTTGTCGAGCATGGCCGAGAACTTGTCGCGGTTCTCTGCACGGTCGATGTCGACAGGACTCGTTCCCAGCACGGGCACACCGCGGCGGTGCAGTTTCATGGCCAGGTTGTTGGGTATCTGTCCACCCACGCTCACAATCACACCGCGGGGCTGTTCCAACTCAATCACGTCGAGCACACGCTCAAGCGACAGTTCGTCGAAATACAGACGGTCGCACATGTCGTAGTCGGTCGATACGGTCTCAGGATTGTAATTGATCATAATCGACTTGTATCCCAGTTTGCGGGCGGTGTTGATGGCATTCACAGAGCACCAGTCGAACTCCACGCTCGAACCGATGCGGTAGGCACCACTACCCAAAACCACCACGGATTTCTCGTTCTTGTAGTACGGGATGTCGTGAACCGGTGGGGTGTTATAAGTAAAGTAGAGGTAGTTGGTGAGTTCGGGATGCTCGCTGGCCACTGTGTTGATGCGCTTCACGGCCGGAACGACGCCTCTCGACTGTCTGAATCGTCTCACTTCCAGGTTCTCCTTCTCCATATTGCCGCTCTTTGGCTTCAATACGAAGCGGGCTATCTGGAAGTCGCTGAAACCAGCGGCCTTCACTTCTTTCAGGAACTCGTCGCTCAGGTCCTCAAGTTTGTTGTACTTGAGCAGTTCTTTCTTCAAGTCTACGATATGTTTGAGGCGCTCGATGAACCACTTGTCGATTTTGGTCAGCTGCTCGATGCGCTCTACGGTGTATCCCTCCTCCAGAGCCTGGGCGATGGCGAAGATACGCAGGTCGGTAGGATTCTCCAAAGAGTCGTCTAGGTTCTCAAAGCGTGTGTGGTCGTTGCCCACGAACCCGTGCATGCCCTGACCAATCATTCGAAGGCCTTTCTGAATCATCTCCTCAAAGGTGCGGCCGATACTCATGATTTCGCCCACCGACTTCATCGAAGATCCGATCAGACGGCTCACACCGGCAAATTTGGTAAGGTCCCAACGTGGAATCTTGCAAATCATATAGTCGAGACTTGGTGCCACGTAGGCAGAGTTGGTGGTGCCCATCTCGCCAATCTGGTCGAGTGTATAGCCCAATGCAATCTTCGCTGCGACAAAGGCCAGAGGATATCCTGTGGCTTTCGAAGCGAGAGCCGAAGAACGTGAGAGTCGGGCATTGATCTCAATGATACGGTAGTCATTGGTCTCGGCATTGAAGGCAAACTGGATATTGCACTCACCCACAATGTTCAGGTGTTTCACACATTTCACCGAAAGGTCCTGAAGCATCTTCACTTGTTCGTCGGTCAAGGAGCAGGTAGGAGCCACAACGATCGACTCGCCGGTGTGGATACCCAGTGGGTCGAAGTTCTCCATCGAGGCCACGGTGAAGCAGCGGTCGTTGGCGTCGCGAATGACCTCGAACTCTATTTCCTTCCATCCCTTCAGACTTTCTTCAACGAGAATCTGGGGAGCAAAGGTGAATGCGCTCTCAGCCAACTCCACAAATCCTTTCTCATCATTGCAAAGGCCTGAACCAAGACCGCCAAGGGCGTAGGCCGAGCGGATCATGATAGGGAATCCAATCTCTCGGGCTGCCGCCAAAGCATCATCCATGTTCTCTACTGCATGGCTGACAGGGGTTTTCAGTCCAGCCTCGTCCAGTTTCTTCACAAAACGGTCGCGGTCTTCTGTGTTCATAATGGCTTCCACGCTGGTACCCAGCACCTGAACTCCATATTCCTTCAAAGTGCCGTTCAAGTAGAGTTCCGTTCCGCAGTTCAAGGCTGTCTGTCCACCAAATGCCAATAAAATCCCGTCAGGACGCTCTTTCTTGATGATTTCTGTAACGAAGTGCGTAGTGACGGGTTGAAAATAGACTTTGTCGGCGATGCCTTCACTGGTCTGGATAGTGGCGATGTTGGGGTTGACTAGGATACTGGAGATTCCTTCTTCGCGTAGCGCTTTCAACGCTTGTGAACCCGAATAGTCGAATTCTCCGGCCTGTCCAATCTTCAAGGCCCCACTTCCTAACACAATAACCTTTGACAGTTTTTTCATAACTTTACGATGAATGTTTAATGATTGCTTTAAATCGCGTGCAAAATTACACAAAAATCCCAATAGAAAAAACAGATTGTCGCTTTTTTATATCTTTTAATATTGAATATCCGTTTTTCTTTCAAAAAATAGTCAATTTGTAGCATGAAAACCATAATGTGACATAGATATGAGAAAAGAAACCATGATGTGTAAATAAAAAGAGGTCGAAAAGGAAGGAAAAGTCGACGAAAGCAAAAATAGCAGTCTGATTTTCTTGTTTGGTAATTTGTTTTTATTTATATTTGCAAAAACAATTGAGAATAATATTCACTAACCTTACAAAACACCAAACATTTATGAAGAAAAAATTTATTTGCACCGTATGTGGTTACATTCACGAGGGCACAGAGGCTCCCGAGAGATGCCCAATCTGTAAAGCTCCTGCATCAAAGTTCAATGAGGTCGTAGAGGGCGAGGAACAGCCATTCGCTACCGTTCACGAACTGGGTGCCGCCCGCAAAGAGGGTGCCGACGAGGAGATGATCAAAGACTTGCTCAACCATTTCAATGGCGAGTGTGGCGAGGTAGGCATGTATCTGGCCATGAGCCGTCAGGCCGACCGTGAGGGTTATCCCGAGGTGGCTGAGGCTTTCAAGCGCTATGCGTTCGAGGAGGCAGAGCACGCATCCAAATTCGCAGAACTGCTGGGCGACGTGCTTGGCGACACCAAGAGCAACCTTGAGGCCCGCATAGCAGCAGAGCGTGGTGCCTGTGAAGACAAGTTCCGCATTGCCCGCAATGCCAAGAAGGCCAACATGGATGCCACCCACGACACTGTCCACGAGATGGCTAAAGACGAGGCTCGTCACTGCGCTGGCTTCGAGGGACTCTACAAGCGCCTTTTTAAGAAATAGTCGATAGCCGTTATCAGCAACTATCGCTTACATAAAAATCCCCGCATCCAACTGATGCGGGGATTTTCATGTTTGTTGTTTGATGATTTCTCAAACAGCAGGGATTTTTGATTAAGCCTCGATGGCAGCCACACCGGGAAGCACCTTGCCCTCGATAGCCTCGAGCAGAGCACCACCACCTGTGGAGATGTAGGATACCTGGTCGGCCATGCCAAACTTGTTGATGCATGCCACAGAATCACCACCGCCAATCAGCGAGAAGGCGCCATTGGCTGTAGCCTCGGCAATGGCGTCGGCAATAGCCTTGGAACCACCAATGAAGTTGTCGAACTCAAACACACCGGCAGGACCGTTCCAAAGAATGGTCTTGGCATCCTTGATGGCAGCGGCGAAGGCTTTCCTGGTCTCTGGACCAGCATCCAGTCCTTCCCAGCCCTCAGGGATATCGTTGGCTGCACATACCTGAGTGTTGGCATCGTTGGCAAAGGCGTCAGCAGCGATACAGTCGGTACCGAGCACGAGGTTCACGCCATTCTCCTTGGCTTTCTTGATCACGTCGAGAGCCACGTCGAGTTTGTCGTCCTCACAAATGGAGTTGCCAATCTTTCCGCCACAAGCCTTGGCGAAGGTATAGGTCATACCACCACAGAGAATCAGGTTGTCAACCTTTCCGAGCAGGTTCTCAATGATACCAATCTTGGTGGAAACCTTCGAGCCACCCATGATAGCGGTGAAGGGGCGCTTGATGTTGCCGAGAACGTTGTCAACGGCAGTCACTTCCTTCTCCATCAGGTAACCCAGCATCTTGTGGTCTTTGTCGAAGAACTCGTCGATGACGGCGGTTGAGGCGTGCTTGCGGTGAGCGGTACCGAAAGCGTCCATCACATAGCAGTCGGCATAGCTGGCCAGAGTCTTTGCGAATTCCTTCTGGCTGGCTTTCATAGCCTTCTTGGCATCGTCGTAAGCGGGGTCATCCTTCTCGATACCTACGGGCTTGCCTTCCTCTTCAGGATAGAAACGGAGGTTCTCGAGCAACAGCACTTCACCGGGTTTCAATGCGTCGGCGGCATCCTTGGCTTTAGCGCAGTCGGGAGCGAACTTCACCTCTGTGCCGAGAGCAGCTGCCACAGCGTCGACAATTTGTCCGAGAGAGAACTTCGGGTTTACCTTTCCTTTGGGCTTACCCATATGCGACATGATGATAAGGGCACCACCATCAGCAAGAATCTTCTTGAGTGTGGGAAGAGCACCACGGATACGGGTGTCGTCAGTGATTTTGCCATTCTCATCCAATGGCACATTGAAGTCTACACGAACGATTGCCTTTTTGCCGGCAAAGTTGAATTGGTCAATTTTCATAATCTAGATGTTGTTGATATAATTGTTAGAGAATATTTTCAGAATGCAAATTTAATAAATTTGTGACAATCCGCTAGGCTTGAATGGTATTTTTTACGTTTTTTTACCATGATGCAATCAGTATGTCAACTCTACTTGGCAAATTGACGGAGTTGATACTTGATTTTGACGTTCGCACGCTTCGACATCTCGCCAGGATTGGTGCCCGGCAGGCCCTCTGGAACGTCCTTTCCGCGACGTGAGTAAAAATCCGTCCAATAGGGGGTAATCCGTCCTTGGGCATCGTGAAACGACATCGTGACAGGCGGGAGAAGACGCTGGCCTGTTTTGTTGACAAAACATTCTGAGACAAGCTCACTGCAATACACCGCTTCGGTGCCGGGCATGAACACGAAATCGTAGGGCCGGCCCAACAATGAGCGAAGACGGGAGATCGTCTGTGACTTGTCAATCCCTTTCCTGATCCGTCCCACCAATATATGCTTGTTGCTCCTCACGAATTGCTCATAATCAATCTCCCTCACGCCTTCATATACGGCTTCGATGACTTTCATCTTGCTGTTTTCCTTTACCAGCACACCCACATGGTCGATCTCATAATTGTCAGCTCCGGAGGTGACTTCGGTAATGGCATTCGGCTGTTGGGCAATCACGAAAAGCAAGTCAAGATGACACAACTTGCCGGGATTGTCGATGATTTTTTGCGCCATGCCAGCCATGCTCATGAAGAGAATGGCAACGAGAAGTGTCGCACGTCGTGTCGTCATCTCATCACCTTTTTCCCATTCACGATATAAATACCTTTCTTCGTTCCTGGATGGGTTACACGAATACCCTGCAGGTTATAAACCGTTGTTTGGAATTCGTAGTCTGACCTTATTGGGGATACACCCTGTGGGTCGCCGGCAGGCATGAAGATGACCTCGCCGAGTGATGGGTCGTCGGTCTTGTGAAAGATTACGGTCTCTATGTTTTCAGCATCCTGTGTGCTTACATTCCATATATTGCCCTGGGCATAGACGGTGTTTGCCGAATTGTTGTAAATGTCGTAGAGCACACCGTTGTTGCCATTATCGCGAAACACATTGCCACCAGGGTTGTAGTCGGATGCGTCGGCATCGACTTCGGTCTTTCCCAGATTCACGTCACCACATCCGATGACAGTAATACCCCAAAGGCTTTTTTCGATGATATTGCCAGAGATGACCGCCTTCTGCTTGTAGTAAGGGTCATAGAGGCTGATGCCACTCCCGCCATTATTGGGATTGACCTCGAACTTGTTGTTGGATATTACATTGTTCTTGATGACCACGTCCATGATGCCCATCGTGGTGATACCATAGCGGTTGTTGGTGATCTCACAACCCTCGATGCAGACGTTCATGCCTTCTGAGCCAAACCAATTGGCTATGCCGATGCCGCCAACCATGGTAAGGGTGGAGTCGCCCTCTACCACACAATTCCTGATGGTGATGTCTTCAGAGGCTGTCAGGTTGAGTTGGGGAACGTTGCCGTTGGCTTGGGAGTTCATCTTGAATGTGCAGTTCTCCACAAGCAACGGACAGAAGAAATTGGCAGCACCACCTATGGCGGCTTTCTGACAATTCTCAAACTCGCAGTTTTCTACCTTGAACGAAGCGCCATTGCCTCCAAGGAAGAGTGCTCCCGATGCGGTGCCATTATGATTCAGGAATTTGCAGTCGCTCACGTTCATGCCGGCAGTGGTGCCTCCTCGCAGACCGACATATTCGAAGGTCAGGTTGCTCACTTCGGTCACCTCCTCGCTTTGTATGTTCAGCCCGTAGCATGAGGTCGACTCTCCAAGACGGCCCAGCAGGGTAGGGGTGGCCGCTCTCAAATCGGCCTTGCCTTTGATGACCAGTTCGGCTGCGTCGGCAAAAAGAACGGTAGCGCCATTGTCTATTACGAACTCATCGCCCAGGGCAATAGTCACCGTACCATTGACGACATACGTACCGTCGGTGATTGACACGCCACTTTCGGCTATTCCTGCCAAAGTCTCGAACGAATAGGCCTTGCCATCGCCTGGTGTGGAATAATCATTTGCTTGTAGGTTGCAAACAAGAGATAGCATGGCAAGTGCCAGAAGAAATGTCTTTTTCATTATGATGCTTTTAAATCTAGAATAGCAGACATGTTGTCTGTATTGGGAATACTTTATCAAAGCGGATGCAAAAGTAGTGATTTATTCTTAAATAAAGGAGAAAGAAGTAGTTTTTTCAGTCTTCTATGCCATGCATTGTTATCCATTTATAAATAAATGATGGTATTGTTTCCCAATTTTGTGAATAATGACTATCTTTGCCTCAAGTATCACCAAACATCAGACCTATGATGAAAGCACTTAATACAGAAAAGGCTCCGGCAGCCATCGGTCCCTATAGTCAGGCCATTGAAGTGAATGGTATGGTATTTACCTCCGGACAACTCCCCATCGACCCTTCCACGGGAGCCTTCCCAGAGGGAGGAATCAAGGAGCAGACGAGGCAATCGCTGCTCAATGTCAAGGCCATTCTCAACTCCGAGGGGCTTGACATGTGCAATGTGGTGAAGACAACCGTGTTCCTGGCCGACATGGGCGATTTCGCTGCCATGAACGAGGTGTATGCCTCATTCTTCTCCATGCCGTATCCTGGGCGGTCGGCCGTTGCCGTGAAGACCTTGCCAAAGAATGCGTTGGTAGAGATAGAGTGTATTGCTGCCAGATAGAAAGGCCGACTGGCTTGGCATCCTATCCGAACAACTCGCGAAGGGCTTCTTCCACTTTTCTCACAGGATGCAGGCGGATATTGTATCGTCGCGCGTCTATTCCCGACAGGTTGTGACTGGGCACCAGCATATCGGTGAATCCCAGCTTCTCAGCCTCGGCTATTCTTTGCTCTATACGACTCACCGGGCGCACCTCGCCACTCAATCCCACCTCTCCAGCCATGCACCAGCCTGGTTCGATGGCGGTATCGACATTGCTCGACAAAACGGCGGCTATCACGCTGAGGTCCATGGCCAGGTCGGTGACACGCAGTCCGCCGGCGATGTTGATGAACACATCTTTCTGGATGAGTTTGAACCCCACGCGTTTCTCCAGCACGGCAAGGAGCATGTTCAGACGGCGTTGGTCGAAACCTGTGGCCGACCGTTGTGGGGTGCCATAGGCGGCAGTCGAGACCAAAGCCTGGGTCTCCACAAGGAAGGGCCTGATGCCCTCGACGGCTGCTGTGATGGCCACTCCCGATAGTCCTTCGTGATCTTGCGAGAGCAAGAGTTCGGAAGGATTGCTCACAGGCCGGAGTCCATTCTGCCGCATCTCATAGATTCCCAGTTCGCTGGTGCTGCCAAACCTATTCTTGATGCTTCGCAGAATGCGGTACATATAATGCTGGTCGCCCTCAAACTGAATCACGGTATCGACAATATGCTCCAGAATCTTTGGTCCTGCGATAGAACCCTCTTTGTTGATATGGCCTATCATCAAGACTGGGATACCGCTCGACTTGGAGAATCGCAACAAGGCCGAGGCACACTCCCTAATCTGGGACACACTGCCGGGCGAACTGTCCACCTCTTCGGTATAGATGGTCTGGATAGAGTCGACAACCACCAGTTCGGGCTGGAAATTCTTGATTTGCGCGAAGATGTTCTCCAGCGAAGTCTCGCAGAGGATATGCACGTTGTCGCTATCACCTTTGCCGATACGCTCGGCACGCATCTTCAGTTGGTGGGCACTCTCCTCACCGCTGACATAAAGAATCTGGCGTTCGGGCATATTGAGTATCGTCTGGAGTGTGAGCGTGCTCTTTCCTATACCGGGTTCACCTCCTAAAAGCACTATCGATCCGGGCACCAGTCCACCTCCAAGAACCCTATTGAGCTCATTGTCGTACATATCCATCCTCGGGGCTTCCTGCGATGCAATGGAGCGCAGGGGCTGGGGGTGGTTCTTCCCCGACAGAGAGGAACGGATGACGCTGGCAGCCGAGCGGGCTGCCTGACTGCCGGTGTCGCTGCTCACCCTGATTTCCTTAAAAGTGTTCCACTGTCCGCAAGATGGACATTTCCCTATCCATTTCGACGACTCTTGTCCGCAGTTCGAGCAGACATATGCTATCTTGTCTTTTGCCATATCACATTATTGAAGTATCGTCTGAACTTCTGTAACCTCTGTGCTTCTTTCAACTTGCAAAAGTAGAGTTACATTATTTATATAGTGGTCTCCCACTCATACCAGTCATAACAGATGGCGCGTCCGCCAAAACCTTCTTTCTGCGAGATGAGCGAGGTGTTGAGGTCATGACCGTCACCATCGCTGGATTTGCCGAAGTCGAAATACTTGGCATCCCATCGCTCCTCGGTGAGTATATGCCTGAAGAGGGCATCCACAGCATGCAGGCGCTTGCCTTCCTCACTGGCAGAGATATATTGTGCGTGCACCACCTCACCACAAAGATAAAGCACCGTTCCACCCACCGTGCGCCCCTCTTTTAGGGCGGTATACAAACGGATGTTCTGCGGGAACCGTTGATGCAACAGTTTGATCTCCTCTATCGTATGCACTGGCCGCGCTCCATATTTCTGCCAAAGGTTGCCTGTAAGAATCTGCCAGAAAGCATCGAAATCATCACTGCGCTCAACGATGACGCCCTCTGCAAAAGCCTTGTTGGCGCCATATCGATGGTCGCGGCGCCAACGGATGGGTGAGGCAAGGGGAATGGTGGTGGAGACATGCCTGACGTTGATGCGGGCATTGCATACGTTCAGCATTGCATACAGGTCTTCCTCCGAGGGCTGGCGATGATAAATCCATGGAATAGCCTTGTATACCACTTTGCCGATGCCAAGGCGGCTGAGATAGTCGTTCAGCGCTGTAAACAATGTGCGAACGCCTTCGACCGTGGCCCGATCGTCTACAATCAGTCCGCCATAGGTGAGTCCTTGATGGCTATAGAGCGTATCACCGACTTGGTTGGCCGACAGCATGGCGTAAATGCCATGGTCGTCGGAAAAAATCAGTGAATGGTCGGCGAATCGGTCGGAATGATAGTCCATGTAGGTCCGCAGGTGCAGAAACGTGCCATTCTTGGAACGACCAACAAATTCGTTCCATGTCTTTTCATCTTGTTGGGTGTATCGCCTTATTTCGAACATTGGGTATAGGAAAGGAATTCGTCGTAATCCCTGATGTAATCGTCTTCGTCGAATTCATGAGATGCCAGCACCAAGCATACGGAGCCAGAGGAGAAATCGTCGAGCGTACGCCATACGCCAACTCCCACATAGAGTCCCTGGTAAGGGTGGTTCAGGTGGAAGGTCTTGCGTTCTTTCCCATTGTCGAGCGTGACGTCAAATGAACCGCTCACGGCGATAATGATTTCCTCGCACGCTTTGTGGGCATGCCCACCACGGCCTTCCCCGGCAGGGATGTCGTATGTCCAGTAGACCCTGTTGATGGCAAAGGGCACCCCACTGGCTTGCTCGGCTACAGTGAGGTTGCCCCGTGGGTCTACAATCTTGGGCAGTGAAAGAATTGCGGCCTTATTTTTCCACATAGGGATCTACACCTAAAATTGTTGTGGCGAGGCGCTTGGCCTTGTTGCGGAGCGCATCGACATCTGCATCCAAGTCGCCATAGCACAGCACCACGCCCATACGTCGGCCGAAATGGGCTTTGGGCTTGCCAAAGATGCGCACACGGGTATAGTCTTCAGTCAGTGCCTCGTCGAGATGGTAGTCGAGTGGACCGTCTTTCTCTTCGGGTGAGAGCACCACCGCACTGCAGCCTGCATGCTCGAGATGGATGCCGGCGATTGGCAGGCCGAGGACGGCGCGCAGATGCAGTTCAAACTCACTCAGGTTGGTGGTATGGCCCAAGGTCACCATGCCCGTGTCGTGCGGACGCGGACTGAGTTCGGAGAAGATGACCTCGCCCGATTTCGTCAGGAAGAACTCCACTCCCCAGATGCTTGCACCACCAAGGGCCTTTGTCACTTCGTCGGCCATATGCTGGGCTTGGCGAAGAGCGCTTTCGCTGATACGATAAGGTTGCCAACTCTCTCGGTAGTCACCGCCTTTCTGAACGTGACCAATCGGCGGACAGAACAACGTGGGACCATTCTTTTGCGTGACCGTGAGCAGTGTGAACTCGGAGTCGAAATCGATGAACTCCTCGATAATCACTTCCTTCACATCACCACGGCTGCCATCCATGGCTTCCTGAAAAGCGGCTTCCAACTCGTCGCTGTTATGCACATAACTCTGACCGTGTCCGCTCGACGACATCAGGGGCTTCACCACACAAGGGAACCCAATCTCGCTGGCTGCCTTGCGAAACTCGTCAAGGGTCTTGGCATAGAAATATTTTGCGGTCCGCAGACCGAGTTCGCGTGAAGCAAGGTCGCGGATGGCACGACGGTTCATCGTGTAGTTCACCGCCTTGGCACTGGGAACCACCTGGATGCCCTCTTCCTCGAAAGCGAAGAGGCGCTCTGTGCGTATAGCCTCGATTTCAGGAACGATGATGTCGGGGCAGTGCTTCCTCACGATGGCCTCGAGGGCATCACCATCGAGCATGTCAAATACTTCCCGCTCGTCGGCCACCTGCATGGCCGGTGCATTGTCATAATGGTCGCAGGCCACGACATGTACGCCTGCTCGTTTGGCGGCAATGACGAACTCTTTTCCCAACTCGCCAGAACCCAACAATAAGATTTTTTTCATCTTCTTTGAATTGTTATATGACGATGGCTCTTATCGGTTGCCATACATCTCCTCGTAATATTTCTGATAATCTCCACTGGTCACCTCGCTAACCCAGTCCTGGTGCTCCAGGTTCCACTTGATGGTCTTCACGATACCCTCGGCGAAGCAAGTCTCGGGATACCAGCCCAGTTCGTCCTTGATCTTCGTGGGGTCAATGGCATAGCGCATGTCATGGCCCAGACGGTCGGTGACAAAGGTGATGAGCGAGTCGTTGATCCAGTCGATACTGATTTCGCCAGCCGCATCGCGCTCCTGCTTCTTGAGCACCTTGCGCAGTTCTTTGTTCTCCGCCATCATGTCGTGGATAGTCTTGATGGTCAGGCGCACGATGTCGATATTCTTCATCTCGTTGTGCCCACCTACGTTGTAGACTTCGCCCTCACGACCCTCGCGCACCACCAGGTCGATGGCCTTGCAGTGGTCTTCCACATAGAGCCAGTCGCGCACGTTCTCGCCCTTGCCGTAAACAGGCAGTTGCTTGCCGGAAAGGATGTTGTTGATGATGAGCGGGATGAGTTTCTCGGGGAAGTGATAGGGACCGTAATTGTTGGAGCAACGTGTGATGGTCACGGGCATGTGATAGGTGTCGTGATAGGCCATCACGATGAGGTCGGCAGAGGTCTTCGACGCACTGTACGGACTGTGAGGGCACAGCGGCGTGGTCTCGGTGAAGAAACCGTCCTCGCCCAGCGAGCCATACACCTCGTCGGTAGACACTTGGTGGTAGCGCTTGCCAGCCTTCCATACAGGATAGCCGTCGGCACCCTTTCCTGTCACCCAAGCCTTGCGTGCGGCGTCGAGCAGGTTCTGTGTGCCCAGGATATTAACCGAAAGAAATAGCTGCGGATCTTCTATCGAGCGGTCGACATGGCTTTCTGCGGCGAAGTTCACCACAAAGTCGATGTCGTTTTCGGCAAACAACCGCTCGGCGAGTTGCCGGTCACGGATGTCACCTTTCACGAAGACGCAACGCTGGTCGTCGATGTCGTCCTTGATTGTGCCGAGATTGCCGGCATAGGTCAGTGCGTCGAGCACAATCAGTCGGATCTCCTCGTCTTTGTATTTTTTATAAAGCAGGTACTTGACGAAGTTCGCACCGATGAAACCTGCTGCTCCGGTAATAAGATATGTTTTCATATATTGGATATTGTGTTTGATGTCTTGCAGTCGACAGGCATTGCTATCTGCCTCCTAATGATATAACCTCGCAATCGCCGAATTTATTGCCTTCGATGGTCAGTCTGACCAAAGTGCGCTCTTGCTGCCACCCTTGAAGACCGGCGGCGCCCGGGTTGATATGCAGGAGTTGCAGGGTCTTGTCGTATTTCACTTTCAGTATATGCGAATGGCCGCTGATAAAGAGTTGTGGCGGACGGGAGGTGATTTGCCTGATGATACTGGGGTCGTAGCGTCCGGGATATCCGCCGATATGTTTCATCAGCACTTCCACATCCTCGCATTTGAACCGAAGGATTTCGGGAAACATCAGGCGCAGGTCGCCGCCGTCGCAGTTGCCGCAGACAGCCCTGAGATGCGCCACCTTTCCAAGGCGCTCGGCCAGCTCCACCGAGCAGATATCACCGGCATGCCAAATCTCATCGCAACTTTCGAAGTAAGTGGCATAGCGGTCGTCCCAATAGGAGTGGGTGTCGCTGATGATTCCTATCTTTTTCATTTGGCCTCTGGCAGTTGAAGTCTTTGTCTCACGTACTGAGCAATGAGTTTGGCACTGCCCTCTATTCCCAACAACGAAGAGTTGACAGAGAGGTCGTAGGACTCGCACTGTCCCCACTTCTTTCCTGTGAAGTAGTTATAGTAGGAGGCGCGGTTGCCCTCTTTGGTGTTGATGATTTTCAAGGCTGCCTCATAGTCGCATCCATGCCGGTGCATCACCTGGGTAGCACGCTCCTTGATGTCGCCTGTGATGAAGATGTTGATGGCGTCGGGATAGTCGCGCAAGATGTAGTCGGCACACCTGCCTACGAAGACACAGTTGCCCGTCTTGGCAGCCTTGAGGATGGCCTCGGCCTGGAATTGGAAGAGGCTCTCCTCTGAGAAATTATTGGTGTAGAAATTGTTGTCGCTCAGGTGCTGGGTATGCAAGTGGAAGAGCGATTTGAAAAACCGCTTGTGCTCGTCGTGCTGCTCGAAGAATGATTCGCTGAAACCACTTTCCTTGGCTGCCAGATTGAGAATCTCCTTGTCGTAGAACGAACAGCCAAACTCCTCGGCAAGCAATTTGCCGATGGCACGTCCACCGCTGCCTAGTTGGCGTCCAACGTTGATGATAATTTTCTTTTCAGCCATTATCTTGTTGTTGATGTTGAACCTTGAATTGTCTCATATACTTGCGCATGATGGCAAAGGCCACGATAGCGGCAATCAGGTCGGATGATGGGAGGGCAAACCACACTCCGTCGAGTCCGAAGAACCGGGGTAGGACGAGCAGGATGGGCATGAGGAAGAGGAGTTGTCGCGACAACGACAGAAAAATGCTCACCTTTGCCTTCCCGATGCTCTGGAAGAAGTGAGTGATCACAATCTGGTAACCCACTACAAAAAGGAATATATTGGCCACTCTCAGACCTCTTTCAGCCATCTTGATGAGCGACTGGTCGGAAGTGAAGACCCTTGCGCAGTAGTAGGGCATCAACTCGCTCACGAGCCATCCCACAAAAGAGACGACGGTGGCCGAGATGATGGCATAGCGAAGCACTTGCATCAGACGGTCGAAACGCATCGCACCATAATTGTAACCTGCAATGGGCTGCATGCCTTGGTTCAGTCCAAAGATGACCATGAAGAAGAGGAAGGAAATACGGTTGACGATGCCGTAGGCGCCCACGGCCAGGTCGTCACCATAATGCATGAGGCTTTTGTTGAAAATGATGACAATCAGACACGAAGTGGCATTCATCGAGAAGGGCGAAATGCCTATAGCTATGATGTTCTTCACCAGATTGCCGTTCAGTTTGTAGATACCTTTCTCAAAGTGCAAGATTTCGTCTTTATGGCTAAATTGACTGCATTGCCAACTCAGCGCCGCCATCTGTGAGAGGATGGTGGCAATGGCGGCACCCCGTATGCCCCAACCCAGCACATAGATGAAAATTGGGTCGAGGATGGTGTTGAGCACCACGGTGAAGATGGTGGCCATCATGGCCATTCGTGGCTTTCCCGAGGCACGGAGGATGGCGTTCATCCCAAAATACATGTGGGTGAACATGTTGCCCATCAAGATGATCTGCATATACTCTGTGGCATACGGCAACGTGTTGTCGCTGGCTCCGAAAAAGCGCAGGATGGGTTCAAGGAAATAGAGGGTGACGGCGGCAAACACTATGCCGATGATGATGTTCAGGCTTATCGTGTTGCCGAAAATCTTCTCGGCCGTGGCATAGTCTTTCTGGCCGAGCCTGACAGAGATAAGGGTAGAGGCACCCACGCCTATGGCGGCTCCAAACGCTCCCGACAAGTTCATGAACGGGAAGGTGATGGCCAAACCCGAAATGGCCATCGCACCCACACCTTGGCCGATGAATATGCTGTCGACCATGTTGTAGAGCGAGGATGCAGTCATGGCAACAATAGCGGGAAGGGCATACTGAACCAACAGTTGCCCCACAGGCTTTGTGCCCAACTCCAATGCTGCTTTCTTGTTATCCATGTGATAATTATCTGATGCAAAATTACACAATTCCATCGAATGGAGCAAGAAATCGTGGTCCAATCAGTCTACTTTCCCGATTGTAGGTGGTTTTTTGAATGAAAAACGAGTTAATTGAAAAAAAATCGGTAATTTTGCTTTCCAATAACCAATCCTTACCTTAGAAGCCAATATGCTGAAAAGAATAGTATTCATCACATTCTTGTTGTTTGCCGCCATACAAAGTCAGGCTAAAGAACCTCCCGCTACCAACGGCGATTCTTTTGTCCGATTTCCAGGTGGCAAGTGCTTCCTCTATAGGCTCCAGCTCACCGACAAACACCACACGCCATTCTCCTTGTCTCGCCCAGAGGAGTTTCTTTCAGGTAAATCGATAGAAAGGCGGAAGAGACAAGGACTACGGCCTGATTCAACCGATTTGCCCCATACTCCAGAATACCTGAATATGATAAATGGAATAGAGGGTGTGAAGATTGTATGCAAGAGCAAATGGAACAACACCGTTGTGGTGAGGGTGAAGAGCACCAACGTGGTGAGGAAACTCCAATCGCTGCCGTTCGTGAAAGAAGCCATCAAGGTCTTTACTGCCCCCGATTCGGTGAAGGCCCCGGTCAGGTCGCTCTTCCACAAAGAACTCGAGCTTCGTGAGGATTTGCCCGACGACCACTATGGCTTGGCCAAGGGAAATATCGACTTGGTTCATGGCCGTCCGCTTCATGATATGGGATATAAGGGCCACGGAATGACTATTGCGGTCTTCGATGGCGGATTCATGAATGCCGACCGCATTCCGGCCTTTCAGAATGTGCGCATCAAAGGAACGCGCGATTTCGTGGTCTTCGCGTCGGATGACATCTTCAAGGAGATAGACCATGGCACGAAAGTGCTTTCTACGATGGCCACCAATTTGCCCGGTGTTTTTGTAGGCACGGCTCCCGAAGCCGAGTTCTGGCTGTTCCGCACCGAAGACACCCGTACCGAAAGTCTGGCGGAGGAGGATTATTGGGCAGCCGCGGCCGAATTTGCCGACTCTATTGGGGTCGACATCATCAGCAGTTCGCTGGGGTTCCAGGATTTCGACGATAAGACCACCGACCACACTTATACCGAACTCGATGGCGCCCACGCCCTGATTTCCCGCACGGCCTCGATGCTGGCCAGCAAGGGTATCGTTCATGTGAATAGTGCGGGTAATGATGGCATGGGCACTTGGAAGAAAATCAATTTCCCTGCCGACGCACGAGATATTCTTGCCGTAGGTGCGGTCAACGCATTGAAAATGAATTCCTCGTTCAGTTCAGTAGGCCCTACTCAAGACGGGAGGGTAAAGCCCGACATCATGGCCTTGGGCAGTTCCACCGCGGTCATCTCGGGCCGAGGGTCAGTGAACAACGACATGGGCACGTCGTTTGCGGCGCCGATTATTTCCGGTTTGGTGGCCAGCTTGTGGCAGTCGGCTCCCACCAAGACTGCCTACCAGGTGATGGATGCCATCCGTCGAAGTGGCGACAACTACGACACGCCTAACAATGTGTTTGGATATGGCATACCCGATTTCCTCAAAGCCTATCAGATTCTCAGAGAAAAGAAATAGCCACCGTGAAAGCAGACAATCCACATCTTACACTATTCGAACTCAATCAGTTGGTGAGAGAACTCATCGAGACTGAGATGCCCCACGAGTATTGGGTAGAGGCCGAGGTCTCTGAATTGCGCGAGGTGGGTGGACATTGTTATATGGATCTTATACAGAAGGATATCTTTAACAATACACCCGTCGCCAAAGCATCGGCCAGATGTTGGCGCAGCAGTTGGAATGGCATCAAGGCGCGGTTCGTTCGTGTTACCCATAAGGTGCCCGGACCAGGCATGAAGATGCTGCTCAAGGTGTCGGCACAGTTTCATGAGAATTATGGCTTCTCATGGATTGTCTCCGACATCGACCCCACTTTCACGCTCGGCGATATGGCTGCCAAGCGACAACAAATCCTCCGGCAGTTGGAGGCTGAAGGTATTATCTATTATAACAAGGAGTTGGTGTTGCCTTTGTTCACCCAGCGCATTGCGGTCATCTCAAGTGCCACTGCTGCCGGGTATGGGGATTTTTGCAATCATCTTGATGAGAATGAACATGGCTATGTGTTCTACACACAACTGTTTGAGGCTGTCATGCAAGGCGAGGGGTTGGAGCAGAGCATCATTGCTGCCATCAACCGCATCGAAGACCAAGCTGCCCATTTCGATTGTATCGTCATCACAAGGGGTGGGGGAGCAACCAGCGATCTTTCTGGGTTCGATGCGCTTGATCTGGCTCGTAAAGTTGCAATTTGTTCTTTGCCAGTCATCACCGCAATAGGACACGACCGCGATGAGAGCGTGCTCGACATCATCTCGAGCACAAGGTTGAAGACGCCCACCGCTGCCGCCGCATTCTTTATCGACCGCTTGAGAGAGGTGGAGATACGTATCGACGATGCGCACCAACGAATTCTCCGGGCTGTGGATCAGACTGTAAGTAAAGAGAAACTGAGACTCAACCATCTCGCTCTCAGGATACCTTCTCTTTTCGCTATAGCGAAAACCCGCCAGAATGCGAAAATCGACACCTTGTTCATGCGTGCCGTGAATGCATGCAACCGTACTACCACCAACAAGCGACATCGCATCGAACAACTTGCACAGACCATTCCTCCCGCCGTCTTGCGCAAGTTGAGTCAGGAGAAGCATCGCCTGGAGATGTTGGCCAGCAAGGTAAGCAATCTCGACCCTCAACTTCTTCTCGACCGTGGATACAGTATCACTACCTTTGAGGGCAAAGCGGTGAAAGACTCCACATTACTACCTGTCGACGCCATTATAGAGACACGGTTGAAATCGGGGCGTCTTACCTCTAAGGTGATTAACGTCGACAATCAATCATAGAATACCAATCATCATCAAAAAAAACATTAAAATGGACGAACCCATCAAATACGAGGAAGCAGTAGCACAGCTGGAGCAAATCGTGAGAAAAATGGAGAACGACGAGTTGGATATCGACACGCTCGCCGCTGAACTGAAGAAAGCGCAGGAACTGATCAAGCTGTGCAAGACCAAACTGACGTCGACTGATGAAGAAATCAAAAAATTGCTTGACAATGACTAAAAATTGACGTCAGCTGGACTTTATTTCAAAAAAAATCATAAAAAATCGTCGTTGAGATAACAAATTCCCTTTTTACTCGTCTCTATTATAGAGCGCGCCCGAAAAACACGTACTCAAGGGCGCAAGGTACACTTATCACTTAATGTTTGACTAAGAATTAATTGGAAGAATGGGAATGAAATTATTTAACGACACGAGTGCTTACATGAAAGATGTGACTAACTTGGTTTGGAATTATATCCGCCATCGTGACTTATATCCCGAGAATGCAAAATTAGCGGTACAACCCGAAATAATGGCCAACGTTATCGACGACCCTTCACAATGCCAGTATTGCGATTTCTATGATCTCAAGATGCTGATTGCCAAAGATGGCACCGGAAACCAGATACCCAACCAACTGGCGATACAGAAAATGGCCAACCGCTACTTTCAAGTAGGATAAGCGACTCGTAAGCCAATATTAACCCCTGGACTTGGTCTGGGGGTTATTTTTTTCCAGTTTCTTCAGCCTGCGTTTGGGCTCCGGTGCTTCGGGATAAAGGCTGAGCGCCTTCTTGTAGTTGGCAATGGCCGCATCGGGCATACCCTCGCGCTCACACTCTTTTCCCATCAGTGTATATTCGGCTGCGAGCCTTTTCAGTAAATTCTTCTGACGTTGCTGTTCCTCCTCCATACGGCGGCACTCATTTCTAAAGCCCGACAAGTGGTTGAGCTTCATCCTGATGAGACGTCTCACCTCAGGTCTTTCAATGTCGTATCGATGATGGATGGCTTTGAAGAAATTGTCCAAAAAAACCTCCATGTCTCCTGCGTCAAATGCCTTTACAGCATCGTGATACTCCTTGTCGGCCTGCGACTCCTTCAGCACGCTGTCAATCATATTGCGGTTGTTGTAGTTACGGGCGAACCTCACCACCTCGCTTCTGACAAAGATATCCGACATGCGGATGGGATCCTTCAGCGATATGCCTTCAAGAGAACGGCAACGTGAGAGTGCCACATAGGTCTGACCACCGGCAAAAGCGCCACCGGCCAGGTCGATGTTCACTCTTTGGAATGTGAGGCCCTGGCTTTTGTGCACCGTGATAGCCCATGCCAGACGGATTGGATATTGCACGAAGCGGCCTATCTCCTCTTCCTCGATTTTCTCCTCTTGCTCATTGTAGGTATAGCGCATGTTGCTCCACACCGCTTGGTCTACATCATACTCCTCACCCTCATCGGTCCTGACCATAAGCAATTGATTGCCTTCCTCGTCGAGGTCGATGCCTGTGATCGTGCCGAGCGTACCATTCACCCATCTATGCTCCATGTCGTTCTTCACGAAGATGACCTGTGCACCCACTTTCACATCCAAATCAATGGTGGTAGGAAGACTGCTTTCCGGAAATTCGCCATCGATGGTGCCTTTCAGGGTCACCACGTCGCCTGGCAACTGTTGCAAATGCTGGTCGTTGATATAGTCTACCGTATCTCTGCGGGTGGACAGCGTGATGGAGAGTTCACTCTCATTCTTGGCCAATTGCTTGCCTACATGCTGGTTCAGCACCGCCAACTCGGCCGAGGATATGGTATTCGTGCGAATCTTGTCGAGAATATGTATGAACTGCTCGTCGTTCTGGCGATACACTTTGGTCAACTCTATGCTTACCAATGACATCTGCCTGAAGACACGGGCGTCGAAAAAGAAAGCCGACGGATAGAATGGTTGAAGCAACTGGCGGTCTTCTTCCTTGACCACAGGCTCCAACTGGTAGATGTCGCCCACCAGAAGCAATTGCTTGCCTCCGAAAGGCTCGTACCTGTTTCTGGTATAGATGCGCAGCACTTTGTCAACGAAATCAATGATGTCGGCCCTTACCATGCTGATTTCGTCGATGATGATGAGTTCCACCTCGCGGATAATCTTCCGCTTCTCGCCTGTGTATTTCAAGGTCTCCCGGATGTTCTTCTCCGAGTAGTTCACATCGTTGGGCAACAATGGGTGAAAGGGTATCTTGAAGAAACTGTGCAATGTGGCGCCACCCACATTGATGGCGGCAATCCCGGTAGGGGCCAGGACCACGAACTTCTTTTTGGTCGTCGAGCAGATATATCTGAGAAATGTGGACTTGCCAGTACCGGCTTTCCCCGTCAGGAAAAGGGAGCGCCTGGTATACTCTACAATCTGGAGCGCATTCTGGAACTCGGGATTGTTGGTGTCGATATGTGTCGTAGTAGGAGCCACGGGGTTTCATTGAAATTCGACGTCGAAATTGTCTCCCTCACCGCTTGGCGGGCGCGATGATTCCGTCTCTTCCAACTCGGGGATGACTGTCTCGCGGCTTCCCATATCCCAATTGGGGATGGAGTCTTCTTGCCTGGCGGGCGAAGGAGATACCACCACTTGCCTGTTGCAGACGAACAGGTCGTCGGAAATGTCGATGTCTTCTCCTGCAGGTATCTCGAACTTTCCCCAATACTTGGTGAAATCTTTGTTCACCAAGACGAAATAAAGGAAATTCCCACATACAGGTAGGGCAGTATGCGCCCCCTGGCCGAGGGCAGCGCTCTTGAAATGTATTTGGCGGTATTCACCGCCTACCCACGCTCCACAAACAAGATGTGGCGTGACGGCAATGAACCACCCGTCGGCAGCATTGTTTGATGTGCCTGTCTTGCCGCCGCACTCTACCACGCTGGCAGGAATATACGAGTTCATTCCTCTTGAGGTGCCATCCTTCACACCGTTTACCAATAGTTTCTGCATCAGGTAAGCGGTCTTGTAGGGCAGTGTCCTGGGGGTATCGGTCGGACCCTCATATACTAAGTTGCCCTCGCTGTCTAAAATCCTCGTCACCAAGACGGGCTCATGTCGTTTTCCGTCGTTGGCAATGGTGCTATAGGCGTTCACCATCTCAAGCAGGTTGACGTCAGATGCACCAAGCAGTGTGGAAGGGTGGGGGTCGAGTTGGCTCTTGATACCCATGTCGTGTGCGGTCTTGATTACATTCTTCAAGCCCATCTCCACGCCCAGCCTTACGGCCACAGAGTTGGTGCTCTTGGCAAAGGCTTGCTTCAGGAACAAGGAGTCGCCGGAAAAATACTTGCTGGCATTGGTGGGCTTCCAGATGGTTTCCGTACCAGTCTTCTCGTCGTAGATAGGCACACTCACAGGCTCGTCACGTCTTTTGTCGCAGGGTGTCAGACCTTGGTTGAAAGCCTCGGTATAGACAAACAACTTGAAGGTGGAACCAGGTTGGTGCATGGCGGTCACTTTGTCGTATTGCCATATGTTATAGTCGATATCGCCCACCCAGGCCACCACAGCACCTGTCTGGGGCTCCATCGCCACAAAGCCGCAGTGCAGGTATTTCATCATATATCTCAAGGAGTCGAGTGTGCTCATCTCTGTCTCATACTCTCCTTTATCGGGCGACCATAATTTCACTTGATGGGGCTTGTTCAGATAATAGTTGATGGAGTCGGTATTGTTGTTGAAACGACGTTTCAAGTCCTCGTAGACAGGCATTTTCTGCACGGTCTTCTCCACGAAGTCGGGTATCGGGTTGCCCTTCTCGTCACGCCAGGGGTCGGCACCGGCCCAGTCGGCGGCGAAGGTCTTTTGAAGCGACTTCATCTGTTTCTCCACCGCATTCTCGGCACATGCCTGCAAGCGTGTGTCGAGCGTTGTGTAAATCTTCAGTCCAGAGGTGTATAGGTCGTATCCGGTCTCATGGCACCATTTCGCCAAGTAGGCCTCTACGGCATCCTTGAAATAGGTGGTTTGTTTTTGCGTCCCGGTGTCCGACGAATAGGAGAGCACAACAGGTTTTTTCGACAACCGTTGGTATTCCTCCTCGGAGAGGTGCCCGTTCTTCACCATCAGTTTCATCACCACATTCCTACGACTCTCACTGTTCTTGGGGTTGAGCAATGGGTTATAGAACGACGTGGCCTTGAGGATGCCAACGAGAATGGCAGCCTGGTCGGTGGTGAGTTCAGAGGGGGTGATATTGAAATAGTTCTTACTTGCCGTCTTGATGCCAAAGGTGTTGGAACCGAAATCCACCGTGTTGGCATACATGGTGAGAATCTCTTTCTTGTCGTAGACCATCTCAATCTTCGACGCGATGATCCACTCCTTGGTTTTCACAATGAGCATTCGCAGTCCGGGGATGTCGCTCAGCAATCCATTCGACGTCTGGGTGCGCATGCGGAACATGTTCTTGGCCAATTGCTGGGTAATGGTCGACGCGCCCCTGGCCTCCTGGTGGATCACCGCATCCTTGATGGCGGCGAGAATACCGCTGAAGTCCACGCCATGATGATAGTAGAAACGTTCGTCCTCGGTATCGACCAACGCATCCCAGAAAACGGGAGCCACGTCCTCGTATTTTACGGGACTGCGGTTCTCATTGTAAAATTTTCCAATACGCTTGCCGTCAGCGCTGAATATATCAGATGCCGAGATGGTTGGTGGATGGAGTATCTCGTAGAAACCAGGTGATTTGCCAAAAAGGCCCAGGAAATTGATGTCGACCATACCGAAATAGACCAACATGAAAATGATGAACGACAGGAATCCAGACAACAGTTTCACATACCATCGTCTGCCCTTGAAAAGGTGTATATACCATGAAAACACACCTTTTATCTTTCGCCAGCACCATTTCAATGCTTTCATAGGTCTCTATACTTCCAGTCTATGCTGATTCTATCTCCTTGTCGATGAGTCGCATGATTCCATCCAAGTCATCGGGGTTGAACCAATGTATATCCGGGTCTCTCTTGAACCATGTGAGTTGTTTCCTGCAATATCGTCGTGTGTTGCTCTGAATCTTTTCAATGGCTTCCTCCCGACTGCATTTGCCTTCGATGTAATCAAACATCTCGCGGTAGCCTACCGTGTTGAGCGCATTGACGCCCTTATAGGGGTATACCTTCCTCACCTCGTCTTCCAAGCCCTGCGAAATCATCTGGATTACACGTTGGTTGATACGGTTGTATAGTTCGTTGCGGTCGCGGTTGAGTCCGATCTTCACAATACGGAAGTCGCGCTGTTTTTTTTCGTTTGTCCGATACGAGGTGTAGGTGTTTCCCGTCATGTAGCAAATCTCCAGCGCATGAACCACTCTTCGTATGTTTTTCCGGTCGACAATAGCATAGTACTCAGGGTCGAGAATCCGGAGTTCTTCTACAAGCCGTTCCAGTCCCTCTTCCTCAAGGCGCTGTTTCATCAGCCTACGTGTTTCCTCGTCGATGGTGGGGATGTCGTCGATGCCATTGCACACCGCATCGATATACATCATGCTTCCGCCACTCATGATGCCGTAGGGTAGGGCGCCAAGTTCTCCTTCGGGCGAAATCAATTCCATCACCTCCTCCTCGAATCGTGAGGCACTGTAATAGTCGGTCAACTTGCATCTGCCCACGAAGTAGTGCTTCACGGCGGAAAGCTGTTCCGCGGTAGGGGCTGCTGTGCCGATGGGAATACCGTCGAATATCTGCCTTGAGTCGGCATTGATGACGGGAGCGTGTAGCCGCTGTGCAATCTTCAGGCATATCTCTGTCTTGCCAACTGCCGTAGGTCCCAGTAAAACAAACAGTATTTTCATCGGCTTTCTAACTCAGGCGGATGTCGGTTACCTGATGATGCCCCGTTTTGATTCCCTGACAAAGTCGACGATGTATTTCACCTCGTCGGTCATGGGAAGTTGCTTGCTGATCTCCTCAAAAGCCTCGGCAAAAGTGCTCTTGGAATAGAGGATGCGGTAGCAAGAGTGAATGAGGTCGATGGTCTCGCGAGAGAATCCGCGGCGGCGAAGCCCCACAAGGTTCAGTCCGCAATAACGGGTGGGCTCCTTGCCGGCGATGATATACGGGGGGATGTCCATGCTGAACCGGCTTCCGCCCTGTATCATCACATAGCCTCCGATACGGCAAAACTGATGGCAGAGCACTGTGGCGCTGATGATGGCGTTGTCGTCGACTACCACCTCGCCGGCAAATTTTGTGGAATTGCCAATGATGATATTGTTGCCAATCACGCAGTCATGGGCCACATGTGAGTCTTCCATCAGCAGACAGTTGTTGCCGATGATGGTAGTGCCTTTGGATGCTGTGCCACGCGAGATGTTCACATTCTCTCGGAAACTGTTGTTGTCACCAATTTGGCAAATCGTGTCCTCGCCCTTGAATTTCAGGTCTTGTGGCTTGGCCGATATGCTGGCACCTGTGAAGAATTCGTTTCCATTGCCAATGCGGGCGCCATAATTGATGGTCACGCCATTCTGGAGGAAGTTGTTGTCGCCCATCTCCGTATTCCGGTCGATATAGCAAAACGGGCCGATGATATTGTTGTCGCCCATTTTCGCCTCGGGATGGACATATGCCATAGGACTAATCTGGTTCATATCTTGTCAGTTTGGGTTGAATAATAGTTATTGCGCGCTATGATCACTTGTTTTTCACAATCTGTGCGGTGAAGGTTGCCTCGGCCACCACATGGTCGCCCACAAACATGTAGCCGCGCATGGAACTGATGCCATGCTGCAGGGGATGAAGCAACTCCACTCTGAAGAGCAGGGTATCGCCTGGTATGATCTTCTGACGGAATTTCACGCCGTCAATCTTCATGAAGTATGTCGACCAGCGCTCAGGTTCCTCTACGGTGTTCAGCACCAGCAGACCACCACATTGGGCCATGGCCTCTATCATCAGCACGCCTGGCATGACGGGCTCTTGTGGGAAATGTCCTTGGAAGAAAGGCTCGTTGGCTGTCACGTTCTTCACACCCACAATGTAGTTGGCTCCCAATTCTATCACTTTGTCGACCAATTGCATGGGATAGCGGTGAGGAAGCAACTCGCGGATGCGGTTGTTGTCCATCAACGGTGCCTCATTGGGGTCGTAGATAGGGGCTTGTATCTCATGTTTCCGAATCTCGCGGCGCATGAGGCGAGCAAATTGGTTGTTGACGGTATGGCCGGGACGCGTGGCGATGATACGGCCTTTGATGGGCTTGCCGATGAGTGCCATGTCGCCGATGATATCAAGCAGTTTGTGGCGGGTGCACTCATTTTCCCACTGTAGGGGCTTGGGTTGGATATATCCCATCTTCGTGGCGTCCATGTGAGGAACCTTCAACAAGTCGGCCAACTTGTCGAGTTGCTCCTGCGAGATTTGCTTCTCGTAGATGACAATGGCATTATCCATGTCACCACCCTTGATGAGGTTGGCATGGAGCAATGGCTCGATGTCTCTCACGAAAACGAAGGTACGTGCTGGTGCCACCTCCTCCTCGAAATTGGAGATGTTGTCGAGTGTGGCAAACTGGCTGTTGATGAACTTCGACTCAAAAGAGCACATCGCGGTGATACTGAACTCCTCGTCGGGAAGAATGGTGATGCAGGAGCCATTATCGTCCTTTACCTCGATTTTGTGACGGATGATATAATAGTCTTTCGGGGCGTTTTGCTCCACGATGCCCACTTGCTTGATGCGTTCCACGTAGAGGATGGCACTACCATCGAGAATGGGGAACTCCGGACCGTTCACCTGTATGAGGCAGTTGTCGATGCCCATGGCATAGAGGGCGGCGAGGCCATGCTCCACCGTTGATACCCTGACATCCTTATGGCACAGCACCGTTCCTCTTTGTGTGTCGGTGACATGCTCTGCCACAGCGTCGATGACGGGTTGTCCTTCCAAGTCGATGCGCTGGATCTTATATCCAGTGTTCTCAGGAGCGGGATTGAATGTAACGGTGAGGTTTAGTCCGGTATGAAGGCCCTTCCCGAATAGTGAGAAACTGCC
Organism: uncultured Prevotellaceae bacterium; assembly: GCA_902786665.1. GTDB lineage: Bacteria > Bacteroidota > Bacteroidia > Bacteroidales > Bacteroidaceae > Prevotella. Next base: position 128,295 of record CADADN010000001.1, read on the forward strand.
CTTCAGAGTCTTTTGCTTGTTCATTATGCTTGTTTTCCTTTCTTGAGTTCTTTAATTTCCTTTTCCATATCGTTGACCATCTTGTATATTTCAGGCAGACGACGCAAGACAGCCATCGATTTGAAGAATAATTTCGGGTCCATGACGGGTGAGCCCATGTACGACTGATCGCTCTTCAGGTTGCCGATGATACCACTTTGGGCGCCCACGTTCACCTTGTCGCCTATCACGAGATGTCCGGCTACACCGACCTGTCCGCCAAACATACACCACTTTCCAACCTTGGAACTGCCTGCCACACCCACTTGTGCCGACATCACGGTATTCTCACCGATGTCGGTATTGTGGGCAATCTGCACCAGGTTGTCGAGTTTCACGCCACGCCGCACGTATGTGCTGCCCATTGTGGAACGGTCGACACAAGCGTTGGCACCTATCTCCACATCGTCTTCGATGGTGACGATTCCAATCTGTGGAATCTTGTCATAGCCATTGGCCGAGGGAGCGAACCCGAAGCCATCGGCGCCTATCACGCAACCGGCATGGAGTATCACGCGCTGGCCCACCTTGCATCCGTAGTAGATCACCACGTGAGGATAGAGCACGCTGTCGTTGCCGATGGTCACGCCCTGTCCCACATAGCAGTGGGGATAAATCTGGCAGCCATCACCTACGACGGCATTGTCCTCGATTACGGCGAAGGCGCCAATGTAGCAGTTCTCGCCAATTTTGGCACTGGGTGAGACAAATGCCAATGGGTCGACACCTGTCTTCCGGGGTTTCATCGACTCGTAGAATTGCAGCAACTTGGCGACGCACTCATAGGCGTTGGCCACGCGGATGAGCGTGGTTCTCACAGGCTGTTCAAGTACCACATCCTCATTGACGAGAACCACACTCGACTGAGTGTCGTAGATATAATGGGTGTATTTCGGATTGGAAAGGAACGAAATGGCGCCTGGCTTTCCTTCCTCTATCTTCGAGAAGGAACTCACGGTGGCGTTCTCGTCGCCTTCAACTCTACCTCCAATCAATTCTGCAATTTGTTTTGCTGTAAACTCCATAATATATGTCTTTCAAAGCCATTTAGCCGATAGCGGCGTGGCAAGGTGGGTTAATATTCTGCAAATATAGCAAATTAAATTCAGTTTTTATGGTAACACAAATAATATTTACGGATTTTTTTGGAAAGTAACGAAACATTCAGGATTTCGGATGCCTCCGCAATATCTTTCATGCTGCCGTCTTTGAAAAGAATAGTGATGTGGTCGTCGTTGATGTCGTACATGTCTTTCTGTATCAGACTCACGTTGTAGAGGTATTTCACCTCGTCGTGGTTCACGCCTGTCTGTTGCATCAGGCGTTCCTCCAAGCGGTCTATCTGTTCTTGTGAGATGGCTTGGTCGTAAATCTCCACTTTGAATGGCCGCCGGCTGATCATGTTACGGGCAAGCAGCGAGAGCACCTTGTCGTCGCTCTTGGTCCATTCCTTGATCGCACAGTGGATGTCGCTGTCGTCGAGGAGTCCGTAGTGCTCCAATGCCTCGGGATGACTTCCGAAGAATTCGGCATCAACATGGTTCGAAAGGAAGAAACGCAATGAGGGTGTGGCAAACAACTGCGCACCGTTTTGGAACAGGTATTTGGCCCTGAGCAGGAGGTTGACGAGCATCTTCTCGGTGGCTACCGTGGTCTTGTGGAGATAGACCTGCCAGTACATCAGCCTTCGTGAAATCAGGTAATTCTCAATGGAGTAGATGCCTTTTGAGTCGACGACAAGCTTGTCGTCCACCACGTTGAGCATCTTGATAATACGTGCACTTCCGATGTTGCCCTCATGCACGCCAGTGAAGAAACTGTCTCGGCAGAGGTAGTCGAGCCTGTCCATATCCAGCTGGCTGCTGATAAGCTGGTGCAGGAATCGCTTGGGGTATTGGTCCTTGAAGATGCTGAGTGCCAGGTTGAGGCATCCTCCCATCTCGCGGTTCACCAGCTCCATCATCATCATCGACACGTCCTCATGCGAAATCCCTTCGATGAGTGTATGCTCCAGCACATGGGAGAAAGGACCGTGGCCGATGTCATGCATCAGGATAGCGGCCTTGATGGCCTCTGCCTCGCTGTCGAAGATGAAGATGCCTTTCTGCTCCAGCGACAATATGGCCTCGCTCATCAGCCAATAGGCACCCAGCGAATGCTGGAAGCGGGTATGTTGGGCTCCAGGAAATACGATCGAGGCCAACCCCACTTGCTTGATATGGCGTAACCGCTGCATCAAGGGGTGGTCGACGATGTCCATCAGCACACCCCCAGGTATCTTGATAAAACCGAAAACCGGATCGTTGATGATTTTCCCGTCGCTCATTTAGAATTTGGCTTGGTCGAGTATCTCTTTCATCTGAAGTTGCAATTTACTGGCACTGCTGGCAGCGGCCTCGGCAAAGTCCTCTCCATTGCTGGCATAGATAATGCCACGCGACGAGTTGACAAGTAGTCCACAATCCTTGTTCATGCCGTATTTGCATACTTCCTCCAGACTTCCTCCCTGAGCGCCTACTCCTGGTACCAGAAGGAAATGGTCGGGGGCAAGACGGCGGATATCCTTGAACATCTCGCCGCGTGTGGCACCAACGACATACATCATACGGTCGGGGCCGGCCCATTCTTTCGACTTGATGATGACTTTCTCAAACAGGCGCTGGCCTTCGCTGTCGGCAAACAACTGGAAATCCTTTGAGCCGGGATTGCTGGTCAGCGCGAGCAGGATGACCCATTTCCCCTCATATCCAAGGAATGGGGTCACGCTGTCCTCACCCATGTAGGGTGCCACCGTGAGCGAGTCGACATCGTATTCCTCGAAGAATGTCCTGGCATACATGGCAGAGGTGTTGCCGATATCACCGCGCTTGGCATCAGCAATGACAAAATGCTGAGGGTAGTATTTCCTCAGATACCTCACCGTGTGCTCGAAGGCTTTCATCCCTTCTACCCCCAGACTCTCATAGAAAGCCAGGTTGGGCTTGTAGGCCACACAGTAGGGAGCCGTGGCATCGATGATGGCTTTGTTGAACGCGAAGATTGGTGATTCCGTCTCTGTAAGGTGTGGGGGTATTTTTTTGATGTCTGTGTCAAGGCCCACACAAAGGAACGAACGCTTTTGGCGAATCTGGTCTATAAGTTGCTGCTTGTTCATAGGTGTCGTTATAATTCGTTATCCTTCATTCTCTCGGCATTCTCGGCCACAGTGAGGGCGTCGATCATGCCTTGGATATTGCCGCCAAGGAATCCTTGCAGGTCATGGGTGGTAAAACCGATGCGGTGGTCGGTCACGCGGCCCTGGGGGAAATTATAGGTGCGTATCTTTGCAGAACGGTCGCCTGTAGATACAAGACTCTTGCGGCGCGATGCGATGTCGTCGATGTATTTCTGGTGCTCCTTGTCATATATAAATGTATACAGACGCGAGAGGGCACGCTCCTTGTTCTTGGGCTGGTCTCTGGTCTCCGTACATTCAATCAGGATTTCCTCCGTCTCACCAGTATTGGGGTTCTTCCACATATAGCGCAGGCGAACGCCTGATTCCACTTTGTTCACGTTCTGGCCACCAGCGCCACTCGAACGGAAAGTATCCCATTTGATCTCTCCCTCGTTGATATGCACCTCAAACTTGTCGGCTTCTGGAAGCACGGCCACGGTAGCTGCCGAGGTATGCATACGGCCCTGTGTCTCCGTGGCAGGCACGCGCTGCACACGGTGCACACCTGACTCGTATTTCAGCGTACCATACACATCGGCGCCACTGACGGCGAAGTCAATCTCCTTGTATCCGCCCACGGCGCCCTCTGAGACGCTGGTGATGGAGAGTTGCCATCCTTTCGACTCACAGAAGTTCTTGTACATCTTGAACAGGTCGCCGGCGAAGAGGCAGGCCTCGTCGCCACCGGTGCCGGCTCGTATTTCCATCTGAACGTTTTTGGCGTCTTCCGGGTCCTTGGGAATGAGGGCTATCTTGATCTCCTCCTCCAACTGGGGTTGAAGGGCTTCGTTCTCGGCCAGTTCCTCACGGGCCATCTCCTTCATTTCGGGGTCATCCTCGTTGGCAAGGATGTCCTTGGCTTCCTTGATATTGTTCAGACAAGTGATGTACCTTTTTCGGGCATCCATGATGTCGCCCAGGTCCTTGTACTCCTTGGTGAGTTTCACAAACCGGTTTTGGTCGGCTATCACCTCGGGGTCGGTAATCAGTGTTGACACCTCCTCGAAACGGGCCTCCAGGCCATCGAGTTTCTGAAGTATGTTATTGTTCTCTGCCATTATGGTTGTGTGTTGTTTTGTTCAATATATTTCCCTGTTCCGTTGCAAATGGAGCATTCGTATTTGCCGTCGATGCTCTTGCCTACGCCCATGCAAACCGGACATTTTCCTTCTTTTATCATTTGCTTCCGCTCTTTCTCCAGAGCCTTGCTGTTTACATTCGACGTATTCGGAGCCTTATTGGGGCCCACGACTATATCCTGAAGGGTATCCTCGACAATCATGTTGGCCAATGTGGTGCACGACGCCATCGTGATAACACATAGAAGCAGGCATAGACCTTTTGCTCTCATATGCTTATTCTAATAGTTAAAGGTACCAAACTCGCTCTTGATGGTGAGCGAACGGGGGCCTTCTTCGATATGGCCTACCACCCGGGCATCGATGTTGAATTGGTTGGCAATGGCAATCACTTTCTCTGCCACCTCGGGGGCTACGTAGATTTCCATGCGGTGCCCCATGTTGAAAACTTGGTACATCTCACGCCAATCGGTGTCCGAGCAATCGTGGATGGCACGGAAGAGTGGGGGGACGGGGAACATGTTGTCCTTGACCACTTTGCAGTTCTCACCTACGAAATGCAGCACCTTCGTCTGTGCACCGCCAGTGCAGTGCACCATGCCATGAATCTCCGTGCGCAGTTCGTCGAGCACTTTCTTGACGACGGGAGCGTAGGTGCGGGTAGGTGAGAGGACCAGTTTGCCGGTGTCGACGGGTACGCCTTCCACAGTGTCGGTGAGGCGGTACTTGCCACTGTAAACCAGTGCCTCGGGCACATCATGGTCGTAACTCTCCGGATATTGGGAAGCCAGGTATTTGGCAAAGACATCGTGACGTGCCGAGGTAAGTCCGTTGCTGCCCATGCCGCCGTTGTAGCATTTCTCGTATGTGGCCTGCCCCGTAGACGACAGACCCACGATGACGTCGCCCGGACGGATGTTGGCGTTGTCGATGACGTCACTGCGTCGCATGCGGCAGGTGACGGTGGAGTCGACGATGATGGTGCGCACAAGGTCTCCCACATCGGCGGTCTCGCCACCAGTGGGATAGATACCTATCCCCATCTCTCTCATTTCGGCAAGCAATTCGTCGGTGCCGTTGATGATGGCCGAGATAACCTCGCCAGGCACCAGGTTCTTGTTCCTTCCAATTGTGCTCGACACCAGGATGTTATCTACGGCACCCACGCACAACAGGTCGTCGGTGTTCATCACGATGGCATCCTGGGCAATGCCTTTCCACACACTCAGGTCACCAGTCTCTTTCCAGTACATGTAGGCCAGCGACGACTTCGTGCCCGCCCCGTCGGCATGCATGATGTTGCAATAGTCGGGGTCGCCACCCAGTATGTCGGGAATAATCTTGCAGAAAGCCTGTGGATAGATCCCTTTGTCAATATTCTTGATGGCATTGTGCACGTCTTCCTTTGCAGCCGAGACGCCGCGAAGCATGTATCTGTTGGTCTTGTTGTCCATTTGAAAATAATTGTCGGTGTTATTCTTCGTTCCAAATTTCCCAGCTCACGAAGGCCTGGAGCAAGAGCATCTCAAGTCCGTTCACCACGGTGGCACCTTGTTTCCTGCCCTTGTACATGAAGAGCGTCTCGTCGGGGTTGTAAATCAGGTCGTAGAGCAGGGTATGGCTGTCCATGGCCTCATAGGGCAGGTTGGGACATTTGTTAGAATGGGGGTACATCCCGCATGGCGTGCAGTTGACGATGACGTTATACTCCTTGATATCGTCGGGGGTGAGCTTCTCATACTGGATGGTGCCAGGACGCTCATAGCGGCTTACGAACACGGTCTCGAGTCCCAGCGACTTCAGACCATAGTTCACGGCTTTCGAGGCGCCTCCCGTTCCAAGGATAAGTGCTTTCTTGTGGTATGGCTCCAGCCTTGGCTCTATGCTCTGGGTAAAACCGATGACATCGCTGTTGTAGCCCTTGAGTATGACACTTCGTCCCTTGTGGATAACGCGTATTACGTTTATAGCGCCTATGGTGCGGGCCTCTGGAGAGACATTGTCGAGGTAGCTGATGACCTTCTCCTTGTAGGGGATGGTCACGTTCAAGCCCTTCAAGTCGGGGTTCGAGGCAATCACTTCCTCCAACATTTCGATTTGGGGAATCTCGAAATTCACATATTTGGCATCAATTCCCTCGTTCTGGAATTTCTCATTGAAATATCCCACAGAGAAAGAATGCCCCAATGGGTAACCAATCAAGCCATAAATATCCATATCTATCTCTATCCGTTAGTTATCGTAGAAGTTTATTTTTCTGCATTATACATCGTACAGATTCCAAAAGTCATCCTCGTGAATGAAGATGACCTGAATCCCACACGCGTGAGGATCTCCATCATGGTCTCGCCCTGTGGAAATGCCTCGATGGTGGCGGTGAGGTACGCATAGGCCTTGCGGTCTTTGGAGATCAGACGCCCATAGGTGGGTAGAATCGTATGCGAGTAGACCTTGAACAACTGCTTCATGGGGAAGCGGGTGGGGTGGGTGAGTTCCACCACACAGAGGTGACCGCCAGGGCGCAACACACGGTACATCTCGGAGAGTCCTTTCTCCAGGTCTGCAAAATTGCGTATTCCAAAAGCAGCCGTCACGGCATCGAAACTCCCGTCGGCGAATGTCAACTGCATGCAGTCTTCCTTGGCGAAACTGACCACGTCGGTCAGTCCCTCGGCAATCACTTTCTTCTGTCCGACGTCCATCATGCCCTCAGAGATGTCGGCTCCGACAAGGCGTTTCGGATGGAGCATCTTGGCAGTCATGATGGCAAAGTCGCCTGTGCCTGTGGCAATGTCGAGTATCTCTTTCGGGGAGTGCTCGCCAAGTTGCATGATGGCCTTCTTCCTCCATCTCTTGTCGATGTCGAACGACATCCAGTGGTTGAGCGTGTCGTAGCGAGAGGCGATGTTGTCGAACATCTTCTCTACTTGTTCGCCTTTGCCCGACTCATTGTCGTAGGGCTTGATCTTCTCTTGCTCGTACATTACTTTTTGATAGAAGCGAGGTAGTCGCTCACATTCCGCTCGATGCGTGCCAGCAGTTCTCCCTCATCATCGGTCTTGATGAATTTCTCGCCGGTGATGTGCTCGTAGAGTTCGATATAGCGGTCGCTTACCGAGGCTGCATATTCGTCGGTGATCTCCGGCATGGTCTGGCCCGGCTCGTTCATGAAGTCATGGTCGATCAGCCATTGTCTTACGAATTCCTTGGAGAGCTGTCGCTGCGGCAGTCCCTTCTCCAGGTTCTCCTCATAGCCATCGGCATAGAAATAGCGGCTGCTGTCGGGGGTGTGGATCTCGTCGATGAGATACACCTTTCCGTCTCTCTTGCCAAACTCGTATTTCGTGTCGACCAGTATCAGTCCATGCTTTGCAGCGGTCTCCTGTCCTCTGGCAAACAGCTTCCTGGTGTAATCCTCCATCACAGCATAGTCGTCGGCCGAGACAAGTCCCTGGCTGATGATTTCCTCCCGTGAGATGTTCATGTCATGACCCTCATCGGCCTTGGTGGTGGGAGTGATGATAGGCTCGGGGAAGCGCTGGTTCTCCACCATCCCGTCGGGAAGGGGTACGCCACAGAGTTCGCGGCAGCCATCCTTGTAGGCACGCCATGCCGACCCTGTGAGAATAGACCGGATAATCATCTCTACCCTGAATCCCTCGCATTTCAGCCCCACAGTGACCATCGGGTCGGGAGTGGCGAGCTTCCAGTTCGGACAGATATCGCTGGTGATGTCAAGAAACTTGGCTGCAATCTGGTTGAGCACTTGTCCCTTGAAGGGGATGCCTTTGGGCAGGATAACATCGAAAGCCGAGATGCGGTCGGTGGCCACCATGACCAGCAAATCGTCGTTGATATCATACACATCACGCACTTTACCATGGTAAACGCTCTTTTGTCCGTCGAATTTGAAATCGGTCTTTGTTAATGCTTTCATTGCTGTCTTTTTATTGATTTAGTTGTTGCTGTTTTCCTTGTCGGCCCTCTCATAGGCATTCACGATGCGGGTCACCAGTTTGTGGCGCACGATGTCTTTCTTCTCCATCCTCACAAAGCCGATGCCCTCAATATCCTGGAGCAACTCCAAGGCTTCTGCCAGTCCGCTGCGCTGGCCGCGTGGCAGGTCGATCTGGGTGAGGTCGCCAGTGATGATCATCTTGGTGTTCCACCCCATACGGGTAAGGAACATCCTTATTTGGGCCGCTGTGGTGTTCTGGGCCTCGTCGAGAATGACGACGGCGTCGCTGAGCGTACGTCCACGCATGAATGCCAATGGAGCGATCTGTATGATGCGCTTGTCGATCATGTCTTGCAATTTGGCGGGCGGTATCATGTCCTCAAGCGCGTCGTAAAGGGGCTGCAGGTAGGGGTCGATTTTGTCCTTCATGTCACCGGGAAGGAATCCCAGTTTCTCTCCTGCCTCCACAGCCGGACGGCTGAGAATGATTTTCTTGGCGTTTTTCTCCTTCAGCGCCTTAACGGCGAGTGCGATGCTCAGGTAGGTCTTACCCGTCCCGGCAGGACCTTCTGCAAAAACCATGTCGTTGGCCTCATACTCGTCAATCAGGCGTTGCTGGTTCTCGCTGCGCCCTTTGATAGGCCGTCCCGAGATGCTGTACACAAGCACGTCTTTCACGCTCTCGGCCTTGGTCTTGCGCCCTTTTACAATGTCGAGAATGTCCTCGTCAGATATGGTGTTGAATTGCTCCACATGCTTGCGCACTTTCTCCACGCATTCCTCAAAGCGGTCGGTCTCTTCATTGTCGCCAAGCACCTTGATCACATTACCGCGTGCCACAATCCTGAGTTTGGGGAACAACGACTTGAGCATCAGCAAGTGAACGTTGTTGACGCCATAGAACGACACAGGGTCGATGTCCTCAAGAATGATATGCTTTTCTATCAATGTCTGAATGATTCATGAATTTGGATGCAAAAATACTCAAAAATATCAAAATATTAGCCTATATCCCGAATAATTTGCGCTATAGTTTTGAATTTGGCAGATTTTATCTTTTGTAATGCGGCCGACTTTTTTTAACTTTGCACCCGATTTGGCAGAACTGTATGAATAAACCACAGAAATTATATTTGGAGACTTTCGGCATCGTGGTCATTATTTTGGCGCTCGTGAGGTGTGTCTTCCCCTCTGTTGCGGGTTCGCTGAACAAAGAAACTGTCGAAGCCGACAGCATCGTCAAAACCGACACTGCCACCACTGCAGATACCATCGTCACAATTTCCACCGATTCGCTTTCCACCGCTTCTCCAGCCTCTCTTGCAGAAAGGGGTTCAGCGTGTGAACCATTGGCTCGGCACGACTATCCGAATGTTTATCAGCCAGGAGTGAAACATCCCATCATTGGCGTGCTCAGTTATAGCAAGGCGTTTCCCGATTCCAACGATATTCAACTTGCCGATGCCCAAAAATATGGCGTGTCGGTGGTAAACAATAGGAAAGAGGCTGAGCAGCTTAAGGCAGAACTTGTTTATATAGGGGCAAGTCCATACTATCATGTCGACCCGCTGAAAAGGAGTATTCCATATCTGGTGCCTCGGGCCGCCGTGCTGCTCAACGACATCGGCCGTCATTTCTTCGACAGCCTATATGTTAAGCACATCCCTCTACATCAGTTTATCGTCACCAGCGTTCTTCGTAGCCAGGATGATTTGGAGAACTTAAAGATGGTGAACCGTAACGCATCGGAGAACAGTTGTCATCTTTTTGGCACGACATTCGACATCGGCTATAATCGCTACAAGGCTGTTCCGGCTGTCGATGGCACGCCTTCACGCGAGGTGGGCAACGACACCTTGAAATGGGTGCTCAGCGAAGTGCTGAGAGACATGCGCCAGGAAGGGCGCTGCCATGTGAAATACGAAAAGAAACAGGGTTGCTTCCATGTTACCGTGAAGTAGGAACCAACCCTGTTTCTGAATTTTTTTATTGAAGTTTTACTTTCGCTCAATTCCCCAAAATAACCAATTACATCGCTGCTGACGAGACGATGACCTTGGCGCTCGAGTTGTTGTAGATGTCGGGAATGACAAAACTCACACCGTCGTACGACAAGGTGCTTCCTCCGGTCACTTTCACGTTCGAGTATTTCTTGCTGTTATGAGTGGAACTGGCTGAGCCTGTGGTGGCTTTGCCTCCAATGCCCATCATCGTGGCGCCATTGGTGAACACATTCACCGAGGTCTTGAAAGCGGTTCCGCCATCGGCCGAAGCACAAACCAGCACATTGCCGCCCGAGAGGGTGATGTTGGCGTCTGACTTCACGCCATGGGGCTTTGAATCGAGTTCGCTGGAATATTCGTAAGTGGCACCAGTGGTCACTACCACAAGGTCGCCACCACTTACCTCCACCTCGCCAGTGGCATTCAGTCCTTTTCCACCCTCACCAGTGCTGGTGAGACGGAGCGTGCCAGCGGTCATCGTGAATTTGCCATCGCATTTGGCGGCTGCACAACTTGACAGGTCGACCTCCGAACTGTCATAGACGGGATTGCCCAGGGTCTTGACATCAATCGTACCGCCACTGACAATCAAATCGTTGTCGCATTTCAATGCCCTGGTAGCATCGCCAGAAGTGACAATGGTGAGATTGCCTCCTTCCAACATCAGATTGCCATTGTTTTCTTTGTCCGATTTTTTCGCACCTACGTCTATACCATCGCCTACAGCTGTGATGTTCAATGTTCCACCTTGCATCTGGAAATACTGGTTCACATGGAAGCCATCGCTCTTGGCCTGCTCCACTGTCACGCTTCCGAGGTTGGATTCAAACTGGGTATACTCATCCGAGAAGAAGCCATGGCGCACGTTTCCCTTGATGTTCAGCGAACCGCTTCCACTCCATGAAGAATGTCCTTCCACATAGAATACAGCCTTATGGGTGTCGCTTCCATCATCGGTCACGCTGGTAAGCCCATCCGACAAACTGTTGGATGTTCCCGTCGCAAGTTCAATGTCAATTTTCTTCCCATCTTGGATGTTGATGGCAGCACTGTCGGGATTGTTCAGACTTACGCCGTTGAGTACTACACGGCAGGCGTATTCTCCCGACATATAGAAGGAGCCATTCGATGATGTACCCGTCAGGGTATAGGTAACCGATTGTTGAAGTGAAGGAGAGGCAACCAGTGCGACATGTCCCCCTTTCACATCGGCAGAGATATACTTGGCGATGTTGCCGGCAACAACCACCTTGGCCATGCTGTTGTCATACGATACCAGTACGGTGTTGTCGTTCACCTCGGTTTGGTCTACAATCATATTGGTGATTTCGCTGATAGGGAAGGCCTTCCCGCAAATGGTCAGCGTATTGCCATTTTCGTAAACCATATCGCCAGTTTGCGACGAGGGGAAGGCATAGGTCACATTCCCAACATTCACGTTCAATGTCTGCGACTGAGCAGTCATGCCCAGAAGACAGGAGATGGCAAGAATAGCAATCTTTCTCATTTTACTACTTTCTTTTGGGTTTTACCATTTTCTTCCTTGATCAAAAACAACCCTTTGCCCATTGCGGCAGTTGCCTCAGACAATGAGGGATAGGAGCCCAACAACTTGCCCTGAAGATTGTAGACGGTCACCATGCCATTGGCATTCTCGCCGGCAAGACCTGATATGTCAGAGGCGTTGCTGAAATACATCTTGCGAAGATTCGTAAGAGGCAACGAAGTGCCATCGCTGGCCACCAGATTTCCATCTTGGAAACTGATCGACAGTCCAGAGGCCACAACACTATATTCCGAACCGTCTTCGGTTTGGAATGTCAGATAGGTAAAATCAGCTCCTTGCATAGCCAAAGCTGACAATGATAGTAAAAATGAAAGTAGAAAAATACGCATGATAATCACATCTTTATTAAAATCTTTTGCAAAGGTAGCACAAAAAAGTGTATGATTTCAAGACTTTGTGCATTTTTTTGCATTTTTTGAAAGACAATAGAAAACGATTGATACAAAATCAAATCGTCTGGCATCTGTCATCCATGCCGATAATTCTGAAAAATATCGATTCGGTATGGAAAGGAAAAAAGGCAGGGAATGGTTCGGAAAAAGACAAAAACAATGGAGACTGTTTCACAACGGCCTCCATCATTATTTCTAACTAACTTATTATCAACTATTCATTACTCATTCTAACTCGCTGCAAAATTACTATTTATTTTTTCCATTATCGCATTTTTTTGTGGAAAATGATACGTAAACGTTTGCGTAATTCCGAAATTCTTACTAATTTTGCCATAATTATGAAACAACGCCGCACTTCTTTAAAAGATTTGGCCGACAAACTGGGTGTGTCGATTGCCACTGTGTCAAGGGCGCTCAGAGGTAGCCATGAGGTGAGCGAGGAAATGCGAGAACGAGTGAAAGACCTCGCCAAGAAACTCAATTACCGCCCCAATCCTTTTGCCCAAAGCCTGCGCAAGGAGGCTCCGCGAAATATTGGAGTGGTAGTCCCGAATCTGGTTACTCACTATTATGCTGCCGTTCTTGACGGAATAGAGGAGTATGCTCGCCAAAATGGTTATTCCGTTTTCAGCTGCAACAGCCATGAGGACTATAACCTTGAGGAGAGGGCTGTCGACAACTTCATCTCCATGCACGTGGAGGGTATCATTGCCTGCCTGTCGCAAGACACCATCGACTATTCGCATTTCAGGGAAATACACGATATGGGTATCCCCCTGGTATTCTTCGCACGTACATGCCTGCCCGAATTGTTCTCGCAGGTAGTGGCCAATGGCGCCGAGGCCGCACAGCAAGCCACCCAGCACCTCATCGATAATGGCTGCCGACGCATCGCATTCATCGGAGGTCCCAACCACCTCGATATGGTGAAACGACGCAAGCATGGCTATCTGGAGGCGCTGCGCGACAACCGCATCCCAATAGAACGTGAACTGGTGGCTTGCGATAAAATCGACTTCGATGTGGCCCGTAATGCCACCCTCAAGCTCCTTGAGTCGGAGAATCCGCCTGATGCCATACTGGCATTCAACGACATCATCACCTACGCCGCCTTTGATGCCATCAAGAGCAAGGAACTCGCCATCCCCGACGATGTGGCTATCATGGGGTTCACCGATGGCGACAGTGCGGCTTTCGTCACTCCAAAACTGTCGGCCATCATGGACCAGGCCCATATCCAGGGCGAGAAAGCCTGTGAACTCTTGCTCCGCAATATCAATGGCGACACCACCATTTACCATGAGGTGGTGCCCATGATTCTCAAGATTCGTGACAGCAGTGTGAAAAACCGAAACAAACAATCTAAATAACTATTCATCATTATGCAAAGATTCAAAATTCTTATTTCTGCCTTTCTATGTACATGCGCATTGGGCCTCAGTGCCGCTGAGATAGTGAAAAACGGCAATTGCGTGACCGTCTCACCAGAGTCGCCAAAAGCCGATGGCGCCAAGGTCGTATGCCTGCAAGTGGTCAACGACAACATCATCCGCGTGAGGGCCACAAGCGAGAACGCCTTGCCCGAGAAGAACAGTCTCATCATTGTGCCGCAAAAGGGCAAACCGCAGTTCTCTGTCGATGAGGACGCCCAGAAGGTGTATGTGAAGGCGAAGAATGTGCAGGCCGTTGTCGACAAGAAGAGCGGCGATGTCACTTTCCTTGATGCCAATGGCAAGCAGTTGCTCAAGGAGGCGAAAAATGGCAAGACCTTCAAGCCTTTCCGTGTGCCGGAGCGTGAGTTGGGCGTCTGCCAGCGAACACTCTCTGAGCAAGAACTCAACGGCCTCACCTGGCACCTGCTCTTCGAACCGCAGTCTGACTTGAAAGCCGTCTATGGACTCGGACAACACCAAGCCGAGGAATTCAACATGCTCGACAAGAATGAGGAACTCTATCAATATAACACCAAGGTGAGCGTGCCCTTCGTGATGAGCAACCTGAACTATGGCTTGCTCTGGGACAGCTACAGCCTCTGCCGTTGGGGAAATCCGCAGGACTATCTGCAACTGAACAGGGCCTTCAAACTCTACGACAAGAATGGCAAGCCGGGCCAACTTACCGGAACCTATGTGGATAAAGACGGCAAGAAAATAGTTCGGGGCGAAGACTCCATCTATTTCGAATACGACTGTCCGTCGACGTCCAAGATTGGAAATGCCACCGATGATGGCGGCATCAAGAACCTGCCTAAGAATTTCAATTTCGACGGGGCTACAGTGGTCTACGACGGATTCATCGAGGCACCGGCCACCGACCTGTATCATTTCATTCTCTACTATGCTGGATACATGAGGGTGTATATCGGTGGCAAGGAAGTGGTTGCCGAGCGTTGGCGCACAGCCTGGAACCCCAATTCCTGGAAATTTGCCACCCAACTGCAGAAAGGGGTGAAGACTCAACTGCGCATTGAGTGGAAACCTGATGGTGGCGTGAGCTATTGTGGTCTGCGTGTGGCTCCTCCCTATGAGGGCAACAAGAATAAAAACATCAGCATTTGGAGTGAGATGAGCCGCGACATGGACTACTACTTCATTGCCGGCAACAACATGGATGAGGTGATCAGCGGCTACCGCACACTCACCGGCAAAGCATCGCTCTATCCCAAATGGGTGCTCGGATTCTGGCAAAGCCGCGAGCGCTACAAGAGCAGTGGCGACATCGAGGACAATCTGGCCGAGTTCAGGAAAAGGCATATCCCCATCGACAATATCGTGCAAGACTGGAACTACTGGCCCTTGCCCGATTGGGGTAGCCATGAGTTTGAGACCTCTCGCTATGCCAATCCGCAGGCCATGCTCGACAGCGTGCACCAAATGCATGGACGCTTCATGATCTCGGTATGGCCCAAGTTCTATGATACGGTAAAAAATTACAAGGAACTCGAAAGCAAGGGCTGGATCTACAAACAGGCCATCACCGACGACATCCACGACTGGCTCGGGTATACGGGGTCGTTCTATGATGCCTATGATGCAGGGGCACGCAAGATGTTCTGGCGTCAGATGGACGAAAACCTCTATACGAAATACAAATTCGGCATCGATGCCTGGTGGATGGATGCCTCCGAACCCAATGTGCGCGACTGCACCCCCGTATGGTACAGGAAGGCCCTCTCGGGTCCCACGGCGCTCGGCACGTCGACCGAGTATTTCAATGCCTATTCCATAGTCAATGCCGACGCCATCTACAACGGCCAACGTTCGGTGAATCCCAACCAGCGCGTGTTCTTGCTCACCCGCAGCGGTTTTGCAGGCGAGCAGCGTTTCTCCACTGCCACATGGTCGGGCGATATCGGCACACGTTGGGAGGACATGCGTGCACAGATGACTGCCGGACTCAACTACTCAATGAGTGGACTTCCTTTCTGGGGAATGGACCAGGGTGGTTTCTCCGTGGAAAGCCGTTACGTGAAGGCGCAGCAAGACTTCGACCAGACTGGTGTGGAGAGCGCCGACCTCACCGAGTGGCGTGAGCTTCAGGCACGCTGGAACCAGTTTGGCTGTTTCATTCCTCTTTACCGTGCTCACGGCCAATGGCCGCTTCGCGAGGTGTGGAACATCGCTCCCGACAACCATCCCGCATACAAGACCATCGTATGGTACGACAAGTTGCGCTACCGCATGATGCCATATCTCTACTCCATGGCAGGATGGGTGCACTTCAACGACTATACCATGATGCGTGGTCTGGCCATGGACTTCAATGGCGACGAGAACGTATACGACATTCCCGACCAGTGGATGTTTGGTCCGGCATTCATGGCCTGTCCGGTGGGATATTACAAGGAGCGTAGCCGTAGTGTCTATTTCCCCAAGCAGTGTGGGTGGTACGACCTCTATACCGGCGATTTCGTGAATGGCGGACAGCGCATCATTGTCGATGCCCCATACGACAGAATCCCGGTATTCGTGCGCGAGGGCAGCATCGTGCCTTTCGGTCCAGAGATGGAATGGTGCGACGAGAAACCCGCCGATGTCATCAATCTCTATGTCTATGAGGGTGCCGATGGATGCTTCGAACTTTACGAGGACGAAGGTACCAACTACAATTATGAGAAGGGCAAATATGCCACCATCAAGATTTCCTACGACGAGTCTACCAAGACCCTGACCTTCGGCAAGCGAAACGGTTCGTTCAAAGGCATGCTGAAGAACCGGTCGTTCAATGTCGTGGTGGTTTCGAAAGACAAGCCCATGCCGCTCAATCTCGACAATCCTGCCGGACAGTTGGTCAACTACAGTGGCAAGGAGGTCAAGGTGCAACTATAATTGAACGGTAACTTAACGATGAAGTGAGAAAATGATGAGAAAGTCTTTATTATTTCTTATCGCCTCAGCAATATCACTTGTGGTCTCGGCAAGAGACCGCAAGTGCTTTGATGAGGGATGGCTGTTCACGTTGGGTGACTCCGCATCGATGTCTGCCATCGATTATGATGATTCATCATGGCGACGGCTCGACCTTCCTCATGACTGGGCTATAGAAGGTGATTTCCTGCCATCACATCCCTCGGGCGCCGGTGGAGGTGCTCTTCCGGGTGGAATCGGATGGTATCGCAAGCATTTCAATGTCGAGACATCCGACCGCTACTTCATTGAATTCGATGGAGTATATATGAACTCCACCGTCTACGTGAATGGTCGGCAAGTAGGATTCCGTCCCTACGGATACAGTTCCTTTGAATACGACATCACACCTTATATAAATAAAGGTGCTGAGAACATCATTGCCGTCAAAGTGGATAACAGCGACCAGCCCAACTCACGGTGGTACAGCGGTTGCGGCATCTATCGCCATGTATGGCTTACCACAACACCTAGTTCGCATTTCAACCATTGGGGCGTCCACGTGGTGGCTGAACCAAATGGTTCCGTGAGCGTGACGTCTGATTTTACAATCGATTACCCGCAACCATTCTGCAAAGTGCGTAACACCATTCTTGATGACAAAGGCAATGCGGTAGCCACATCCACTTCGTCACGTGCTACAGACAAACTGAAAGTGAGGCAACCACATCTCTGGTCGATAGAAGACCCCTACGTATACACCGTGAGGACTGAGCTGATGAAGGGGAAGGAGGTGATAGATACCTATATCACCACTACAGGATTTAGGTCTTTCCGTTTTGATGCCCAAAGCGGGTTCTCGCTCAATGGGAAATCGATGAAGATCAATGGCGTGTGCGAGCATCACGACCTTGGTTGCCTTGGTGCTGCCATCAACGAGGACGCCATCCATCGCAAACTTACTATCCTCAAGGAGATGGGTGTCAACGCCATTCGTTGCTCGCACAACCCACCGGCACCCGAACTGCTCAATATGTGCGACACCATGGGCTTTATCGTGATGGACGAGTCGTTCGATATGTGGCGACGCAAGAAGACACAGAACGACTATGCCCGTTTCTTCGACGAATGGCATGAGCGCGACCTCGCTGACCTGGTGAAGCGCGACCGCAACCATCCCTCCATCCTGATGTGGAGCATTGGCAACGAGGTGCTCGAGCAATGGTCGTCGGCCGAGGCCGACACGCTGACTCTCGAGCAGGCCAACCTGATTCTCAATGCGGGCCATGATGCATCATCCCTGGCCAAAGAAGGGGAGTTGAGCGTGAACTCGCTTCTCACACGTCATCTGGCCGAGATTGTGAGAAAACTCGATGACACACGTCCCATCACGGCTGGGTGCAACGAGCCCGACCCTGGCAACCATCTGTTCAAGAGTGGTGCGATCGACATTATCGGTTTCAATTATCACCACCAATGGGTGAAAGACGTGCCCCGTAATTTTCCAGGCAAGCCGTTCATCTTCAGCGAGAGCGTATCGGCATTGCAGACCCGAGGTTTCTACATGATGCCCAGCGACTCTGTGTATGTGGCTCCCAAGGAGTGGTGGCTGCCTTATACCGACCCCTCTTTCAAATGCAGCGCCTACGACAATATGCACGCCTCATGGAGCAGTACGCATGAGGAGACATGGGACGTGGTGAAGCACAACGACTTCGTTGGTGGACAATTCATTTGGACAGGGTTCGACTATATCGGTGAGCCCACGCCCTACGCCTTCCCGGCCCGAAGCAGTTATTTCGGCATCATCGACTTGGCTGGCTTCCCCAAGGATTCGTACTATATGTACCAGAGCGAGTGGACCGAAAAGCCTGTGCTCCATCTCTTTCCCCATTGGAACTGGATAGAAGGCCAGACCATAGACATGTGGTGCTACTACAACCAGGCCGACGAGGTAGAACTGTTCATTAATGGCAAGAGCCAAGGAGTGAGAAAGAAGGCCGACTCGCACCAGTATCATGTGATGTGGCGGGTGACCTTTGAGCCTGGTGAGGTGAAGGTGGTGGCACGCAAGGATGGAAAGCAGGTGCGTGAACAGGTGATACGCACCGCCGGCGCCCCCGACCATATCCGGTTGACCTCCGACCGTAATGCCATCTATGCCAATGGAAAGAGCCTCGCCTTCGTCACCGTCGAGATTGTAGACAAAGAGGGTAACGTTTGTCCGAATGCTGAGAACCAGGTGTTCTTCTCCGTAGAGGGGAATGCCACCATCGCAGGCGTGGACAATGGCCTGCAGACATCGATGGAGCGATTCAAAGCCGACAACCGGAAAGCGTTCGCGGGCAAATGCCTGGTGGTGCTCCAAGCGAAAAAGAATCCTGGCAGCATCCGTCTGACGGCCAAGGGCGTCGACCTACGGCAGGCGACTTTGGAACTGAAAGCAGATTAATGAAATAAGAGCGGGGCCGGTTTCGACCTCGCTCTTATTATATTAATGGATGAAGTTTCGCATTCGCTCAACTCCATGGAATCATTGTGCGGAATAAATCCGCTCGATTTCCTTGTAGGCTGCCACCCAGTCGGTGTCAAGCGAGAACTTGGTGAGGTAGCCTTCGTTGGTGATGTAGGCCAGCACATATTCCTTGTTGGGATCGTTGAAAAGCGGATTGGCAAGACTCACTTGCTTGAACGTCTCGATGACGTTCTGGCGCGCTTTCTTGTTGGAAATGGTCAGCTGGTATTCGTAGGCATTGATGAACTTGTAGAGCGCCAAGGCCTGCTCGTTGAGTGGACCTATGTCGCTTTTGGGATCACGTTTGAGAGTTTGTGTTCCAAGATATTCGAGAGCGAACTGTTTGAAACGTGCGATTTTTCTTTCCTCAAGCGATTTAGAGGTATTCTCAGAGGTTTCCCTGGCCATGCGTAATGCTTCAAGATAGGCCACTGAATCTGTGGATACAGCTTCTTGTGCCGAGGCAAAAGCGACGGCAAAGAGCAGTGCGAACGAAATGAAAAGTCGTCTCATAATTCTATTTGTTGATTTGGTTTCTATTCTTGTTAATTCTTCTTCAATTCAAGATGATGGTCGATACAGGGAGGTAATTCCTCAGCATAGTGGGTCACCATGATCAAGGTCTTGTTCTGTCGCTGACAGAATGTTTCGATGATGTCCTTTGCCAACTGTCGGTTGGCATCGTCGAGTCCGTGAAGGGGCTCGTCGAGGATGAGCAGCTCGGGGTCTTTGACGAATGCCCTGGCCAACAGCACGAGCCGTTGCTCACCGCTTGAGATACTCATGAAGTTGCGGTCGTGCAGATGGCCTATGCCAAAGAGGTCCATCCACCAACGACACTGCTCATATTCCTCTTCAGTGGGTTTCACATACAAACCCACCGAGTCTTTCAGGCCACTGGCCACCACTCGGATGGCCGGCATGTCCTTGCGATAGGCGCGGTGCATCTCTGGCGACACGTAGCCGATATGGCGCTTGATGTCCCAGATGGTCTCACCCGAACCACGGGGGATATCGAACAAGGTGATGTCGCTCGCATATCCTTGGGGATTGTCGGCACAGATGAGACTCAGCAGGGTCGATTTTCCCGAACCATTGCTTCCGCTGAGGGCCCACCGTTCTCCGTTCATCACCACCCAGTCCAGCTCGCGTAGGATGGTGCGTTCGCCGTATCGGATGGATACCTTGCGCAACCTCACCACTTCTCGGGCATGATACTCGTCTGCCTTATAGGGTAATCGGAGCAGAGCATCGCGCTTCTCGTTGGTGAGCACGCTGGCGGGCCGCGGTTTCTTCACGCGGAGATATTCGGCAACGGGCATCTTCGTCCCCACGAGCATTTGGTCTACCACTACCACATGGGTGATGAAGCCGGGTATGTCGTCGGTTTTCGCCAATACCAGTACCAGTTGCAGGGCCTGCTCCTTGGAAAGGGTGGTCAGCAGGTCGTCCAACTGTCTGCGTGCCACCACATCGAGTCCGATGAATGGGTTGTCCATCATCAGGATGCGTGGGTGTGAGAAGAGCGCCTTCGTCAGTTGGAACTTCCGCAGTTCGCCACTCGACAGCAGGATGATGTACTTGTCGAGCAGGGCATCCATGCCGAAGAGCTGGTAGAGATGTTCTTGGAAAGCGCGTCTTTCGGGCATGTCTTTCCCTGTGAGGAGAAACTCCTGTTCGAGCAATTCACCCACCGTCGGGGTCTCCTCGTCGATATCATGCTGGTTCCACCGCTGCTGCAGGTAGTAGGTGGAGTCGTTGTCACCACCATAGCAGTCGCGGAAGGTGATATATTTGATATTCTCGGCAGCCAGTTCCCTCTTGCTTGGCGAGAAATCATAGACAGGGTCCTGTCCCAGCAAAGGGTGTCGGCCCACAAGCATTTCCACCAGCATGGTCTTGCCGCAGCCGTTGGCTCCGACGATGGCGATGTGCTCATCCGAGAGCGCCTCGAAGTCAACGGGAGCCGCCATACGCCATTTGGGCATACGGGGCACGCCAGC
This sequence comes from uncultured Prevotellaceae bacterium, assembly GCA_902786665.1. GTDB lineage: Bacteria > Bacteroidota > Bacteroidia > Bacteroidales > Bacteroidaceae > Prevotella. Next base: position 149,417 of record CADADN010000001.1, read on the forward strand.
CTTTATTTTGATGGTTGCTTGCATACTCTGTCTCTGTTCTTGTTCAAGAAATCCTTCCATCCACGGAAATGGGCATCCGACGAGGGCTTGCCCATCTGCAGATAGTGGCAATAAGCGGCGGCCAAGGCGTCGGTGGCATCCAGGAATCGGGGCATGTCGTCATCGTTGATGTTGAGCAGGCGTCGGAGCATGCCTGCCACTTGTTCTTTCGATGCCGAGCCGTTGCCCGTGATGGCCATCTTGATTTTGAGTGGTGCATACTCGTGGATGGGGATGTCGCGGTGGATGGCTGCCGCAATAGCCACGCCCTGGGCCCTTCCGAGTTTCAGCATCGACTGCACGTTCTTGCCGAAGAAAGGCGCCTCGATGGCTACCTCGTCGGGCAGGAAAGCATCGATGATGCCCGTCATGCGTTCGAAGATGTGTCCCAGTTTCAGATAGGGGTCGCCCATCTTTCTCAGGTCGATGACGCCCATGGCCATCATCGAAGCATGATTGCCTTCCACCTTCACCACACCATAACCCATGACGTTGGTGCCTGGGTCGATTCCGAGTATGATTTTCTCCGTCATCGGTCGAGATAGGGATTCAGTCGCAGTTCATCTCCAATCGTGGTGACATTGCCATGGCCTGGCAACACCTGAGTCTCGTCGGGCAACTGGGCCAGCGACCTTAGGCTTTGGATGATTTGCATCATGCTGCCACCTTCCAAGTCGGTGCGGCCTATCGACAAGTGGAAAAGGGTGTCGCCCGTGAGCAGGATGTGCTCGTCCATGATATGGAAGCAGACCGACCCTCTGGAATGCCCGGGTGTATGGATCACATGAAGGGTGTGGTGACCGAAGCTGATCTTGTCGCCATCGGTCAGCAATCTGCTTGGAGCGGGGAAGGGGTAGGGAGGCTTGGTGCCGATGAACAACACCGACTGCTGTGGCAACTTGTCCATCAGCGTCAGGTCGTCTTTGTGCACCTCTGGCGAGAGCCCGAAGGCATCGTAGATGGTGTTATTGCCGAAGTTATGGTCGCAATGGCCATGCGTCGACAGCAGATGCTTCGGGGTGAGGTGGTTGTCACGGATGTAATCCACGATGGCCTTGCGCTCGTTCTCAAACCAGGCTCCACAATCCACTACCACGCACTCGCCACTTTCGTCGCTCAGCACGTAGCAGTTCTCCTGCAGCATGTTGCACACAAATCGTTGTATCTTAATCATAATGGCAGATATATAAGATATTTTTCTTTGAACCACTCTTCCTCTATCCAGTCGCTGATAGGCATCACTTCAATGCTGTTGCGGAAAGGCGCAATCTCGTCACGTATGTCGCCACCCTTCAGGCAGAAGATGCCGTTGGCTATGGCGTTCTTTTGCACGGGCGAGATATTCTTTCTCACGATGCGCACCAGGTCGGGCAGGGGCATGACGGCACGGCTCACCACGAAGTCGTATTTTCCGCGTTCCTCCTCGCCACGGATGTGTGTGGCCGATACATTGCGCAGTGCGATGGCCTTGGCCACCTCCTCCACGACGCGTATCTTCTTCCCGGTTCCATCAATTAGATGGAATTCGCATTCAGGCCAAAGGATGGCGAGGGGAATCCCCGGGAAACCACCACCGGTTCCGAAGTCAAGTATCTTTGTTCCGGCCGTGGGATTAAGGCCGTAGGCGATGGCCAGGGAGTGGAGCACATGATGCTCGTAGAGGTGCTGGATGTCTTTCCGCGAGATGACGTTCACCTTTTGGTTCCAGTCCTCATAGAGTGGGTACAATTCATTGAATTGTCGTATCTGGTCGGCTGTAAGACCGGTAAAATACTTCTGTATCTGGTTCATCGCTTGAAAAGGTTTTTCAGGTCAGAGTTCTTGACTTCCACTTCAATCTCACCTTTCGAACGGTCGGCTATCTCGCCCATGACGTAAACGAAGGTGATGGTGTTATCCTTGAGGATGAAATTCTGGGTGGGGTAGGGCTCGCTGTTGACAAAGAAGCCCGCCTGACGCAATTCCTCTAGCGATTTCACCGCTGCCTGTTTCTGCAGTTTCGAGACAATGGCATCGGTGATGCTGCGCTCCGCGCCATGCACGAAGATGTCTTCCAACCTGAGAATGCGCTTGGTGGCCAGGTCAAGGTTCAGGCATACCGTGTAGTCGGTGGTGATGGCACCCTGGCAATTGGATATTTTGGCCATGTAGCTCAAGGTGCTGTCTTTGCCTTCCTCCATACTCGTCTTCACTTTAAAACTGATAGATGCTGCCTCGGCATTCGCCTCGTCAGTATAGATGCCAGTGTAGAACTCGCGGTAGTCATCGATATAGCGTCGCACGAAAGAGTCGACGGCTTCTCTTGGCGAGAAATGCCTGTCGCTGAGCGACAAGTAGTCGGGCGAGAGGATATCGGCATGGAGCAGGCTGTCGTTGAGCGGGGCATATTCCTTGTTGGCAAAGGTAAGGAGCTGAAGCGACACCGAGCAATGGGCCTGCAGGGCAGAGTCGCTCAGGATAGCGGTGGTATCGGTGGTCAGTGTGTCGAGCACCACACCCATCTCCTTCATCGTGGGGTGGTGTTTGCAGCCCATCATTGTCAGGATGACAAAGATGGGCAAGAGACCAATAGTTCTTGTTCTATTCCTACACATTTCCTAATTTACCTATTGCTTGCCTGTCCTTAAACAGAACAGGCCATAATCGTTTGCAAAATTAAGCAAAACGCAGTTGAATACAAAATAAAACACATCTTTTTAACAATAGTTCGGTAAATTAAAGCTTTAACTCTATTTTTGTTAGTTGAGAGGAGTTCAGAAGTTGCAGAAGATACAGAAGTTCAGGAGTTCAGGAGTTCAGACATTACTCCAGCTAACCAACTTTGAACATAATGAAGTGAATTAGGGCTGTTATCTGAACTCCTGCAACTCCTGAGCTACTAAGAGTTGAGCGAAGAGGTCGAAAAAACCTGGCTTTCCCAAAGGCAAGCCAGGTTAAGAATTGTCAATTCAGAATCAAGAGGTTATTTCTCAGGATCGTCCCAAGGACTACTATTGTGAGAGGGATTCTCAAACTGGTCCTGCATAGCCTCATTGGCCAACTGGTCGCCATCACCAAAGTTGTCATAATTGCTGATTGCCTCTTCAAGAAAAGCGGCGGATTCGATGTCCTGTACGGCAATTCTCGGTTTCAAATACTTTTTCATATCTTGTTGTGTTATTATTTGACTACGGTTTTCTTTCCATTGATAATATAAATGCCTGGCGTGAGGCGGTCGCTGTTCACCCTTACGCCACTGATGGTATACACCTCGCGGCTGTTGTCGTTGTCGGTATTAACCTCGACGATAGCATCGGTCTCGTTATCCAGGAGGATGAAGAAGTTGGCTGCCTCTTCTTTGTTGAGGATCAGGTATGCCTTATTGAGTCCACACAGGTTGGTGTGTCCATCATGAGTGAACCAGAAGAAGCCCAATTTCTTGACATCGTTGACCGTTGAGCGGCTCAGCTTATAGAAATAGAGCGAGGAACCGCTTGCCTTCGGATAGAAGGCATCATAGCCCCAAAGCAGGTTGTTGGCAGGTGCCGTTCCTTTCTCATTGGTGATGGCAGCCGTGTAGGCCTTGACCTCACCCTTGAGCACCAATGGTGTGCCGGCAGGAACGACGTCACCAGCCTTATAGATGTAATCGACAATTGACTTGTTGTTCTCCAGTTTGACCACAGGACCACCAACGACACCCTCGGGCATCACGTAGGCATGTTCGTTGTTAAAATAGGTGGCGTAACCGCCCTCGTCGGTGATTTCAAAGGCAATCTCCGAGATGCTGGTCAACCAACGATGGTCACCAATACGTGCGTTGTTCTGGGCACAGCTGGCCATGGTGAAGTCGCCTGTGGTGTAGTCACCTTCGAACGCAATCACGCCCTCGACGGGACTTATAACAGGTTCTTCACTGTCGCCGGTCGATTCACTGGCTGTCACATCAGTGAGAACACCGTCAACGGTGTATTGAGAGGAGATGCCCGAAACATTCCAAGAGGGGTTGGCACTGGCCTGACCGGCATTCATGCCACGGACAAACTGACCGCTCTTTCCTGTGTTGATGCTCACGCAGTTAAATATTTCGAACTTCAGCCATTTCTGTCCGCTCTGGCGGTGATTGAAGGTATTCTTGCCGTTAGCCACGTTGTAGAATGTGCAGTTTTCCAAGGTGAAAGATTGACTTTCACATCCTGCTTCTGTAGCCTTATTGCCCGACTGTGAACTATAGATGAAACCAGTGTGCGGTGTTTTGGAATAGATGGTGGTGTTGTACATCCTTAAGGAGCCCACTACGCCGCCTCCGGAGAAGTCGATAATATTCTTGCCGCCGCCATTCATCTCGATGATGCTGTAATCCAGATGGAAATTAGAGAACAAACTCTTGATGCCATTTCCATAGAAGAACTGGGTCGAGAGTCCTTTGACGTAAATGCCATAGATGACAATGTCGCCCATAGGATAGAAACCGTTCTCATCTGGTTCGTCTTTTTTGGGAGTATTGACCAGAATCATCGGCCCTGTCAGGGCAGAAGCATCGATGCTGCT
>CADADN010000002.1 GCA_902786665.1 uncultured Prevotellaceae bacterium
GGGTGAAAGGAGTACTTTACATAGTGTGAGAGTAGTGTTTGCAGGTTTTCCAAACCTGTCCGTATGCCGCCTACCTATGGAAACATGGGTGTGTCTAAGGGCCTAAAGGAACGAAAACGGCGGTAAGGAATCGGTCAGAACTCAGCCGGTCCTTCAGTAATGGCAGAAAAAGTGAACATATGCCCCTTTAACTCCTCCCCCTCTGCCCGAGAGGGGGTGGCCGCAGGCCGGGGGCGAGGGAGAGCTCCCTTTTTAACTCCTGAAATTAGTGAACATATGTCCCTTTAACTCCCCTTTAACTCCCCTTTAACTCCTTTTTAACTCCTAATTTAACAACCGTGCGCTCAGTTTCTGGAGCATGTCGGTGGTCATCGAACGGATGTCGTAGAGTGGTGCCCATCCCCATTCGCGACGTGCACAGGTGTCGTTCATGCGGTCGGGCCAACTGTCTGCTATGCTTTGTTTCAACGGGTCCACGTCGTAGTCCATCTCGAAGTCAGGGAGGTGTTTCTTGATTTCCGCATAAATGGTTTCCGGTGCGAAACTCATGGCAGCCACGTTGAAGCCGTTGTGGTGTACGAGTCGGTCGGGGTTGGCTTCCATCAGTGTGATGGCAGCCTTCAGCGCATCAGGCATGTACATCATGTCGAGCAGGGTGCCCTTGCGCAGCGGGCATGTGAACTTCTCCCCCTTCACCGCCGAGTAGAAGATGTCGACGGCATAGTCGGTGGTGCCCCCGCCGGGAGGTGTCATGTAGGAGATGATGCCTGGAAAGCGCACGGAGCGTGTGTCGACCCCGTATTTGAAGAAAAAGTAGTCGCTCAGCAACTCCGTGGTCACTTTCGACACTCCGTATATGGTGCGTGGCCTTTGGATGGTGTCCTGTGGCGTGCGCACATGCGGCGTGCTCAGTCCGAAGGAGCCGATGCTGCTGGGTGTGAACACGGAGCAGCCCTGTTCGCGGGCCACCTCGAGCACGTTCCATAACCCGTCGATGCCGATGCGCCATGCCATGTGTGGCTTGCTCTCGGCCACCACGGACAAGAGGGCGGCAAGATTGTAGATGGCGTCGATGTCGTAGCGTTTCACCACGTCGGCAATCTGCGAGCCGTCGGTGACATCGGCCAGTGCCATGGGGCCCGACTCACGGAGGATGCCTTGGGGTTCGCTCCCTGTGATGTAGCCCGCCACCACGTGGTCGTTGCCATAACGACCGCGCAACTCCATGGTCAGTTCGGAACCGATCTGACCCGTGGAACCAATGATCAGAATGTTTTTCATACTATCGGTGTGTTCTGTTAGTTCTATTCGTTGTTGTCAACCAAAAGTTTTCCTACCGCAAAGAAAACATTTTTTTTCCATACTTGTGTCAAAAAACAGAAAATAATGTATGTTTTTTGCATTTTAATGATTTTTTTGACCTAAAAAGGCCACCATATCGTTTTTTTTTGCTTACTTTGTGAAACCATTTCATCCATCAGGTGGGTCACATGGCCCATCATAGTCAAACAACTTGGTGGGTGTAGACACGACCCACCTTAATTCTAATCATCATGTACGGAAAAATGCAACAACATCTGACCTCGCTCCTCTCTGAAATCAAGGAGGCGGGGCTTTACAAGGAAGAACGCATCATCGAAGGGCCGCAAAAGGCCGCCATCCAAGTGAAAGGGAAGGAAGTGCTCAATTTCTGCGCTAACAACTACCTGGGACTCTCCGACCATCCGAGGCTCATCGAGGGCGCCAAGCGCATGATGGACCGTCGTGGCTTCGGCATGTCGTCGGTGCGTTTCATCTGTGGCACACAAGACATCCACAAGCAACTCGAGGCTGCCATCTCCGACTATTTCAAGACAGAGGACACCATCCTCTACGCCGCCTGCTTCGATGCCAACGGGGGTGTCTTCGAACCGCTCTTCACCGAGGAGGACGCCATCATCTCCGACGCCCTCAACCATGCTTCCATCATCGACGGGGTGAGGCTCTGCAAGGCCAAGCGCTACAGGTATGCCAACGCCGACATGGACGACTTGGAGAGATGCCTCAAGGAGGCGCAGGCACAGCGCTTCCGCATCATCGTCACCGACGGGGTGTTCTCCATGGACGGCAACGTAGCCCCGATGGACAAGATATGCGACCTGGCGGAGAAGTATGACGCATTGGTGATGGTCGACGAGTCGCACTCCGCCGGAGTGGTGGGTGCCACCGGCCACGGCGTGAGCGAACTCTGCGGCACCTACGGCCGCGTGGACATCTACACCGGCACGTTGGGCAAATCCTTCGGCGGAGCACTGGGAGGCTTCACCACCGGACGGAAGGAAATCATCGAGATGCTCCGTCAGCGCAGCAGGCCATACCTCTTCTCCAATTCCCTCGCACCATGCATCATAGGAGCCAGCCTGGAGGTCTTCGCCATGCTCAAGGAGAGCAACGAGATTCACGACAGGCTCGTGGAGAACGTGGAGTATTTCCGCGAGAAGATGATAAAGGCGGGCTTCGACATCAAACCCACGCAGAGCGCCATCTGCGCCGTCATGCTATATGATGCCAAACTCTCGCAAGTGTATGCCAACAAGATGCTTGAGCATGGCATCTACGTCACCGGATTCTACTATCCCGTGGTACCCAAGGGGCAGGCCCGCATCCGCGTGCAAATCTCCGCCGGCCACAACCGTGAGCAACTCGACCGCTGCATCGAGGCATTCATCGCCGTGGGGAAGGAGCTGGGAGTGCTGAAAGATTGAAAATTGAAGATTGAAGATTGAAAATTGCCGACGCCCTTAGGTGTGCATCTGTAGAGACGGCGATTCTTCCCGTCTTAAGTGCAAAAAAGCAGTGCACACTCTCCGTGCGCACCGAGACGGGAAGAATCCCGTCTCTACCGCAAAAAAACAGTGCACACCCTCCGTGCGCAAAATGTAGAGACGGCGATTCTTCCCGTCTCTCAAGCGAAAGTTAGTGCATACCCTCCGTGCGCACGGAGACGGGAAGAATCCCGTCTCTACCGCAAAAAGCAGTGCACACCCTCCGTGCGCACGGAGACGGGAAGAATCCCGTCTCTACAGCAAAAAAGCAGTGCACACCCTCCGTGCGCACTGAGACGGGAAGAATCCCGTCTCTACAGCAAAAAAGCAGTGCACACCCTCCGTGCGCAAAATGTAGAGACGGCGATTCTTCCCGTCTCTCAAGCGAAAGTTAGTGCACACCCTCCGTGCGCACGGAGACGGGAAGAATCCCGTCTCTACCGCAAAAAGCAGTGCACACCCTCCGTGCGCAAAATGTAGAGACGGCGATTCTTCCCGTCTCTAAATAAAATTATAGTCTATTCTCTATACTTATGGCTGAATTATTTCAAGACAAATACCGGGTAAGGAGCACTCGTGCCACATGGTGGGAATATAACGAAGGAACATATTTCATCACCATTTGCACAAGAGACAAGAACCATTATTTTGGAGAGGTGGTGGACGAGGAAATGGTTTTATCGATGATTGGTAAAAAGACAGTAGAGTGCATATCGGAAATATCCCATTATTTTCCACAAACTATAGTTATTTGTTCTATTGTGATGCCTAACCATGTGCATCTTGTTCTTATGATTAACGTTGATGACAGTAAGTCTTCTTCGGCTACAGAACATCAATCGAACAAGTCAAAACTTCTTCCTACCATTATCGGAAATTTCAAGGCTTCTGTCACCAGGTTTGCAAATAGTAATCAGATACCTTTTTCATGGCAGTCTCGTTACCATGATCATATTGTTAGAAATCAAGAGGAATTGTCCAAGATTACTGATTATGTTTTGAATAATGTCCATCGATGGAGCCAAGACCGTTATTATGATTAAGTTCATTGCCTCTCCACACCCTCCGTGCGCAAAATGTAGAGACGGCGATTCTTCCCGTCTCTCAAGCGAAAGTTAGTGCACACCCTCCGTGCGCAAAATGTAGAGACGGCGATTCTTCCCGTCTCTCAAGCGAAAGTTAGTGCACACCCTCCGTGCGCAAAATGTAGAGACGGTGATTCTTCCCGTCTTTCTGTTAGTGCAGCACACCCTCCGTGCGCACGGAGACGGGAAGAATCCCGTCTCTACTGCAAAAAGCAGTGCACACCCTCCGTGCGCACGGAGACGGGAAAAATCCCGTCTCTACACCCTTGTCCCTATGTTGCGGCGAGCACTCTTGGTCAGAAGCAAAAAAGAGATAATCACTACTTGGAAATAAAAACAGGCAAAAATTTGCCCATATAACAAAAAAAGACTACCTTTGCACCGCAAAATCGGGATGTAGCGCAGTTGGTAGCGCACTACGTTCGGGACGTAGGGGTCGGGCGTTCGAGTCGCCTCATCCCGACTTTTTCAAGACAAAAGGTATTGGCTAATAAATTGACATTCAATTTGTTAGCCAACTTTTTGTGGTATAGGCTTTGATATTTTGGCGTGTTTTTGGCGTGATTTATGCGTAATCGCCAAAAACTGTATGGGAAAAAGTCGCTTCTAAAACCTCCTTCCAATAATTTTCACCAATTGATAAGACAACTTGGAACGCTCTTCAAGAGCTACCTTGTGTATGGCAATGATCCTACGTGAGCAGCAACGTATGGCCCATCGTTTTCCTATTCAACGAATAAGAATATACAACAGACTCGTCCTATTTGAAATGAGGGTCGGGGACAGCATTAGTTGAATCGCCAGGTGGTGTCCATATCCTCCAAGTACAAGCGCAAAACTGTTTGATGTTGAAGTTTTGATATGTTTTTTTTGTTCAAAAATCGTGAACAGAAAGTTTTTTCTGAACAAAAAGTTTGCAAGTATGAATAATGTTCATTAATTTTGCAGTGTTCAAAAGATTTGAACAAGTCAATACAATGAACAACTATGATTAGAGAAGAAGAAATTATCAACGATGTCGTATATAATCTGAAAAGGCTGACTAACTTGAAAGATATTGACTTCAAGATAGGAGGACCTGGATATGATTATGACTTTATGATTAACGGGACGACATTCGCTTGTGAGGTAAAGAGACAAGTGAGCAAGGCAAACTACAATCTTGTCGTTCAACAAATGAGACGATTGAAGGAACAAACCAATAAGCCCCTGATGGTGGTGGCCCAGCATTTTGTGCCTGAACTTTTTGACAAATTCCCAAATGAAGGAATAAGTATCGTTGAGAGCAATGGCAATTGTATGATTTCAGAACCGCCTTTATTTATATATATCACCGGGCAAAAATCCACCATACCTAGAGAGATGAAAGGAAATGCTTTCAATGAGGCTGGACTGAAAGTGATTTTCTATTTCTTGCTTGATGAAGCAAACATTAGCAAACCCTATCGCGTAATCAGTAAGGAAACAGGGCTTTCACTCGGTACAATCAATAATGTAATGGAAGAGTTACAAAGAAACCAATTTGTTTTTTCAACTCCCCAAAGGCGTATACTGAAAAACAAGAGAGGGTTGCTTGACCTATGGCAAACCCATTACAACCAAAAGCTAAAGCCAAAACTGATGATAAAGGAAATGGACTTTGTCGATTCTGAGAGCTGGGAGAATTGGGAGCGAATAATTCTACCTGAAGGAATGTACTGGGGCGGTGAAGGAGGAGCATATATTCTGAATCACTATATGATACCAGAACAGTTTGACATATACACAGAAACACCTAGCATAAAACTGATGATGACAAAGAAGGTCAGGTTTCAGGAGAACGGGAGGATAAAACTCTATCAAAAATTTTGGAAAGGAATATGGCACGAAAAGGTTGCTCCCAAGATTTTGGTATATGCCGATTTGTTGGGCAGTGGGAATAGCCGTTGCATAGAAGCAGCAAAAAGGCTTGTCGAAAATGGAATATAACATCACGAAAGAAGAGTTGGGTGATGACCGCTTGTACATCACTCTTTTAGCACTGGATGGTTGTATGGCCCAATATGACCTCCCGTTGTATGTCGTGGGGGCAAGGGCGAGGGATCTTATAATGAAACTAATGAAAGTTTACGAACCCAAGAGGCGCACCGAAGACCTTGATGTTGCCATTGCAATAGAAGACTGGCAGACATTTGGTTCTATTTGCAAGACATTGGAGGAGAATCATTTCAGGCGTAATGGCCACTCACAGAAATTCTTTTATGAAGGTGAGAACGGCGATATAAATTTTGAGGTGGATATAGTACCTTTCGGCGGTGTCGCAATAGATGAGATGGTCAGATGGCCACCTGAGGGCAACCCTGTTATGTCGGTGAAATGTTTCCAAGATGTAATGAAGGAGGCTGTGACGATTATCGTGGATAAGAAAGTCAGGATTAGGATGGCTCCGCTATGCGGACAATTCTTAATCAAACTCGACACATGGAATGACAGGAATGCCGCCACTGACAAGGATGCGGAGGATATGTTGTTTTTTTTGAAGAACTATTTTGACATCCAGTTCTATCAGGCAGACAAAGAACCTCCAAACGTGGTGACCGACGAGGATAATAGTATGGATACTATCATTTGGGGAACGAAATGGCTGGCATATGACATCTCCAAAATGCTTACTACAGAGCACCTTCAGTTCTATGTCGACCTTGTTGCAAAAGAGACGGAGAAAGAAGAAAAGAGCAATCTCATTTGCCATTTTATGAAGTATTATGGCGACAGAGAAATGGAAGATATAAGTCCTTCCTATGAGATGTGTCTCCAAATATGGAATGTATTTGGTGATATATTAAAAAAGGAATTAGAGAAGAGGAAGGCTTTATGAAAGCAGAGAAATTCCCACTCAATCGTGAAAATGCATTTTTTTTGCATTTTTTATCGTTCTACGCAAAAAGATTTCGTTGATAATTCGTACATTTGCAGCCGGAAAGTGCTAAAAGCACTCCATTCACTAAAGAATCCTATACGTTATGCGACTTTATACATACATATCGAGACCTTCGCTTCAAGGCAAAAAGCGCTTTGAACGGGATTTTCGTATGTATATTGATATTATGTATAATGATATTATTTCATCGAACACAACCGGTATAGGATTACCACGTCAACCCAGACATTGTTGTTTCTTCCAGGCATCATAAGATGCTTTTGGTGAGCAAGAGATAAGATGATAGTTGGATAGTCCTTACCGAGGAAAATCCAACTTTTTTTCGTTTTCGCCCTATGCGCAAGACGATGCAATCGCACAGTTTTCACCCTAAAAATGAAGAAAGAACCATGCCAGCTAACAAGAATGCCTTGATAAGATACAAGACGATAGACAATTGTTTGAGAAACAGATACCGCAGATGGACCCTCGACGACCTCGTGGACGCCTGCAGCGAGGCTCTCTACGACATGGAGGGCATAACCAAGGGCGTGTGCACCAGGACCGTACAGATGGACATACAAATAATGAGGTCTGACAAGTTGGGCTACAACGCCCCGATAGTGGTGTATGACAAGATATACTACACCTACGCCGACCCCGACTACTCCATAACCGACATGCCGTTGTCGATGGATGACTGCAAACTCCTCAAGGAGGCCATAGTCCTTCTTGGCAATATGGAGGCCCCGAATGCCGTCAGGGCGAAGACGGTCCTCAGCAAGGTGAGGACGAGGTTGACGGCCATACTCAATTTCGTATAAGAAAGCTCCGATTCATGAAGACAGGAATCGGAGCTTTTTGTGGTTTTAGGAGAGGATGGGAGAGGATGGGAGAGGATGTGAGAGGATAGGAGAGGATGTGAGAGGAGGGGAGAGGACAGGAGAGGAGGGGAGAGGTGTCATTTTTTTCTTCGTTTTATATTGTTGAGGGCTCTTTTTGCATCCATATGGTTTTGGTTAGCAGCCTTTTGATACCATTCCGCAGCTTTGTTGTAATCCTTTTTCACCCCGACCCCGTTTTCATAACATACTCCGAGGTTGAATTGTGCGTCGGCAAATTCCTGTTCCGCAGCCTTTTGATACCATTCCACGGCTTTTGCAAGGTCCTTGGTCACCCCATTGCCGTTTTCATAGCAAACACCCAGTGTGAACTGTGCGTTGGCATATCCCTGTTCTGCGGCCTTATTATACCATTCCACCGCCTTTGCGTAATCCTTTTTCACGCCATTTCCGTCGTAATGGCAATTACCCAGGTCGTTTTGTGCAGCGGCATATCCCTGGTCGGCCGCCTTCTGCACCCATTCCAAAGCTTTGTTGTAGTCCTTCTCCACGCCATAGCCATAGTAATAGCACTTTCCCAAGTTGTTTTGTGCACTGGCATCGCCTTGGTTGGCCGCTTTGCCATACCATTCCACAGCCTTTGCGTAGTCTTGTTCCACCCCGTTGCCGTTGTAATAGCATGTCCCCAAGTTGCTTTGCGCATCGGCATTGCCCTGTTTCGCCGCCTTGGTGAACCATTCCACGGCCTTTGCATAGTCTTGCGTGACGCCGTTTCCTTTGTAAAAGCAAAGTCCCAGGTTGTTTTGCGACAAGGCATCTCCCGCCTCCGCCGTTACGGTGAACCATTCCACTGCTTTGGCGTAGTCTTGTTCCACCCCCTCTCCGTTTTTGTAGCAATTCCCCATGCAGTATGGTGCTTTGGCATGTCCTTGTTGCGCCGCCTTGGTCCAGTATTCCACAGCCTTTGCGTAGTCTTGTTCCACTCCGTTGCCATAATAATAGCAAATTCCCATGATGTATAGCGCGTTGATGTCGCCCTTCTCCACCGCCTTGAGATAGTATTCCACCGCCTTTGCGTAGTCTTGTTCCACCCCATAGCCGTTTTCATAGCAAGCCCCCAGGCTGGTTAGTGCTCCGACATGTTCCTTTTCCGCCGCCTTGCGATACCATTCCACTGCCTTGGCGTAGTCTTGTTCCACCCCCAGTCCGTTGCCATGGCAAATCCCCAGGTTGTATTGCGCGTCGACATTTCCCTGCTCCGCCGCCTTGGTGAACCATTCCACGGCTTTTGCGTAGTCTTGCGCCACTCCTTCTCCGGCATAATAGCAAAGCCCCAGGTTGAATTGGGCGTCGACTTCGTCTTGTTGCGCCGCCTTGGTATACCATTCCGCCGCCTTTGCGTAGTCCTGTTCCACTCCATAGCCTATGTAATAGCAATACCCCAGGCTTGTCTGTGCATTGGCATGTCCCTGCTTCGCCGCCTTGGTATACCATTCCGCCGCCTTGGCATAGTCCTGTGTCACGCCATCACCGTTGAAATAGCCATACCCAAGGTAGAATTGAGCAGCGGCATGGTCCTGTTGCGCCGCCTTGCGATACCATTCGGCCGCCTTGGCATGGTCTTGCGTGACGCCCTCGCCCCAATAATAGCTTAGTCCCAGACTGTATTGCGCACCTACATTTCCTTGTTCCGCCGCCTTGAGGTACCATTCCACGGCTTTTTCAGGGTCTTGCATCACACCCTCTCCAAGGTCATAGCAAGCCCCCAGGCCGTATTGTGCGTCGGCGTCGCCCAGTTGCGCCAGGTATTGTAGTCCGGGTATTGCTTTAGCATACCACTCCTTGGCCGTGACCCCGTCTTTTTCCACGCCATAGCCATGCTTGTAGCATACGCCCAATCTCCTCATGGCCTTGGCGTTACCCTGTTCCGCCGCTTTGCTGAACCATTCCACGGCTTTTTCATAGTCTTTTGCCATACCGTTGTTTCCCAAATAAAAAGAAACTCCTTTTTGGTACATTTCCTCAGCGTCTATTTCCTCTTCCATTACGGCGGGAGAAACCTGTGCGAAGGAGATCAGGTTGAAACAGATGAATGCGATGAAAACGATATTTTTCTTCATGATAAGTGGTTGTAGGTGATTATGGGAAGTTGTAGGTGGTTGCAGGGGTGATAGGTGTTTGCATATGTTTTCAGGAGGGAGGCAGCGGCTTTTGGCAGAAAGAGACGTGGGTGGCACGATGCAGTGTGAAGATGGCTGCAGCCTCGATGAGGTATGCAATGAGATAGCTGTACAAGAGAGCGCCTGGAGACCATTTCGCCACCACCCACAGCACGTGGATGACGGTCAGCGAGAGCGCGAACGGTGCCCCTGCGGGTCGACGACATAGAGGCGCATGTTGTCGAGCGGCTTGCCGATGGGGATTTCCTTCATCTTCTTCTCCACGCGGTAGGTTGTGGTGAAGATGGTGCACTCCGTCGGTCCATATGCATTATGGAAATCATATCCCTGGCGTGGCCTTCGCCTGGTTTCGGAACAGCGAGACGATGGTCTGCGTGGCGTCGTATTCCACATCGGTGAGGTTGAAACTGTCGAGCGTCTTCACCTGCGACGCAGTGGCGATGTCGATGTCACGCAACAATTCCCGAGAGATGAACCCTTCTACCACGGCCTCGTAGCTCTCCAGGAATTGTGCAATGAGTTGTTGGGAGTATTCGTTGCTGTTGTATTCTGCCTTGACTTGGTATTTGCCGTCGCGGATGAATGCCTTGAGGTAGAGTGAGGCGTCGAGCGTGCTGTTTCCGATGCGCTCCATCTTCATGGGTTTGTCGCCCAACTTGCCTTCGGAGAACATCCTTGCGTGCCAGACGAACATCGTGTTGCTTTGGGGCCTGACATCCTCCATCAGGTCGCTGTAGGAATAGACGGCATGGTCGCGGCATCCGCTCATCTGTTCCTGCCCTGCGCGCAGGAAGTCCACCACCAGGCGTGAACGTTGCATCAGGAAATAGGCTTTCTCCAAGTCATTGTCATCGTGTTCCGTGGCGTCGAAACCACCGAGACGCATCTCGCCGTGACTGAGCATCTGCAAGTTAACGTCGAGTTGGTTGTCTTTTTCCTCCTGGGCGATTGCTGTCGAGGCTACCATCAGCAGGGCTGTCAGGGAGGAAACCTTGAACAGCGAATGAGCCATGGCTATTCGAATTCAAAGAGATTGATCAATCCAGTGAGTTTGAATACGTTTTGTATGTCTTCGTTCAGGTTTTTTAGCACCACCTTGCTGCCCCCGGCCTTTGCACCTTTGAGGATGCTGATGAGGATGCGTAGTCCGCTCGATGCGATATACTCAAGTTTCGTGCAGTCGATGATGACATCGAGCCCGTTGCTGTTGTAGAGTGGTTGGAGTGTCTGCTCCACTTCTGTGGCGGCTTCCGTGTCGAGTTCGCCGTCGAGGGTCACCAGGTATTGGTTGTCAAGTTGTTCAATGGTTGTCTTCATTGTCTTTTGTTTTTTTGTGTTTTTTTTTGGTGTATACGGGAAGAATCCCGTCTCTTCAGTGCGTACAGTTTCTTGGCGTGAGGGATTATCAATAATTTTTCATTATGGTCAGCACGTTCTTTCCTTCAGTGCGCTCATAGTTGATGGAGTCCATGAGTTCACGTATGAGGAAGATGCCTAGCCCGCCTATGGGTCTCTCTTCCACCGAGAGTGTGGTGTCGGCGGTGGATGCCTCTGTGGGGTTGAACGAGATGCCAGAGTCGGTGATGACGAACTTCAGCCGGTGGCCGTCAGAAGTCACTCGGATGTTGACATGGCCCACAGTACCTTTTGGGTAGGCGTACTCCATCACGTTCACCACGGCTTCCTCCAATGCAAGGCGCAGTTTGAATGCCAGTTGCTTTCCAATGTTCAGTCGCTCCGTCACTTGTTTTATGAACAAGCTCAGTTTCCCCACCTCTTTCACGTCGTTGGTCAGTGTCAACTTTTCGTCGAGGATGTTTTTCTCCTCCTTTGGCATATAGCGTATTGCCAACAGCGTCAGGTCGTCGCTTTGCTCGGTATTCTCGGAGAAAAGCCTTGTTTGCTCGATGACCGTATCCACCAATTGCCTTGTAGACTTCATCGCCAAGTCGCCAATGGCCTTGATGATTCGCGACCGCCCAGCCATTTTGTACTGCGCATTCCGTGCCTCTGTCAATCCGTCGGTATAAAGGAACAAGGTGTCGCCAGGCAGCATGGTCTTTTCTTGCATCTCATATTTGAAATCGCTGAATAGTCCGATGGGCAGATTGGTTTTTGCTTCCAATATGGAGTGTTGTGGATGGGTTGCAGCCTCCTTTTCCGCAGGTGTCTCCGATGTGGAACCATTGATGAGGATGGCCTCCTTGGACCGACCGGCTGAGCACGATCATGCGTCCGAGTGCCTCAAACACGGAGTCGGGTTGCGAAAGGTTTTCACGGATGTCCCAGATATGATTTTTGAGGATGTCTTCGGCAGAGTTGAGGTTGCTCTTGATGAGTACGGCTTTCAATGTCAGTTCGTTTTCGGCATGCTTCTCCAACTGCTCTTCCACCATGTTGCGGGTGAAATAGTATTGCGAGGCGGAGAGCAATTCCAACAACAGGGCTGCGGTGATGATGATCAGCAGCTCCGTCCTGCCTTTGAACGACTGTATGAATTTGTCAAACATCTTCATAATATCTGCAATGAAAGGTCAGTGGTCGAAAACAGCTACAAAGATAATGCAAAAATTCTTATTAAATGAGTAAAAAGTATGAAAAATGCTTGTTCGAATGTGAAGATTATATTAAAATGAAGCGCAATGAAAACAAAATGCAAATATTTTTGTCTTCATTGCCCATTCATATCAAATGAAACAATGGGAGTCATGGTGCCTATGGCCCCCAGGCTCCCATGGTCAAAAAAGTAACCGATGATTCCTCAATCCCACCCTGTGATTTGTCGGATGAATGGGACCAACTCATTGGCCATCTGTTCGTTCTGCTTAAATGACGGATGCTTGAAAGAGCCATATCCCAGGCTGCCGTCGGCAGGGGTGAAGTCGAAGCGGTATACCTCCTTGTCGCCGTTGGCATGTGCGTCATCCAACGCTTCCTGCTGGGCCTTCTGCAGGTTGGCCAGACGCTGCCCCTTTATCATGGTGCCTGTGAGGAGGACGATTTTAGCATGGGGATAATGGCCGCGCACGGTCTTGATGAAACGCTTGAATGCCGATGCCAACAAGGATACATCGTATGAGGGATTGGTGGTGTCGTTGGTGCCCAGGCCGATGCACACCACGTCGGGTTGCCATTGGCTGAAATCCCACAGTTCGGTCTTCTTGTTGAAGAAGGTGTAAGGATACATGTCGGGCATCACGCCTTTGTCACCTTTTGGATTTCCCAGCGTGTTGCGGTAAATGCCCAATCCCGAGCGAGCCACTGTCATCCATCGTGCATTGAGAGCCCTTGCGGTGCGGGCGGCATAGGTGTAATACACGTTTTGCAAGGCATAAGACGACTTCTTCTCGCTGCCGTCGCCTTCGATGCCGAGTCCGCAGGTGATGCTGTTGCCGATGAATTCAATGCGTCGTTCCGGCAGGGTGGGGCGTTCGAGCAGTCGTGCTCCCTCGTCCAATATCAGTCCATAGAACACGGGGTTCTTCAACAGCCCCTCGATGCAATAGGTGATGGTGATGCGGTGTGACGTAGGTGCAAGGCCCGTGGCAAGTTCCACCACATTGGTCCCTTCCTTCGATTCCACCTTGAATGCCGGTTCATTGTCGATGGCCACCATGTAGTATCCGCTTCCGGGAGAGGTTTTCATGCTTATCGACGTGCCGGTGAAAGCGGCGTCGATTTGAAGTCCGGGCCAGTTCCAAGCCACTGCACCGGGTGTGCTGTGACTGCACCGTCCTGTATACACTATGCGTGGGTCATCGGCTTTCACCAGTTGTTGCGCCGTGCAATTTTGCGACAAGCAGGCGAATGTCAAGGCAATGGCGAAGCCTGCTATTGTTGTTTTGATATGGGATGGCATTTTATCTTAATGTTTATGGTTAAAATTGTGCATAGATGAATGGCCGCACGTTGTCTTGGCTGATGTTGACAATCAGTTGTATGACCATGGCGAAGATGATGAGTTTGAGCAGCCACGGCGAGCGGATGAAAGCGGCGCGCAGCCGGTCGGCGTGCCGCTGGCGGATGGCTTGCATCAGCAAGCCGCCAAAGGTGAAGAGGGTCCATATGGGCCGGGCCTTGACGAAGGGCACCAGGTAGGCCCAGTCGAAATCATGCCATATGTGTGAGCACATGGCCATGGCGTTGTCCCATGTGGGGGCGCGGAAAAACACCCAAGTGACTTGTAGATACAGGAAGGTGACAATCCATGCCCCTGCTTTCGTGTAGAAGGTGTTGGGCAGTTGGTCGAGCCATCGTTTGCAGTATTTATGCACCACCAGGCCCAATCCGTGCATGGCACCCCATATCAAGAACATCCATGATGCCCCGTGCCACAATCCCGCCACGACCATCGTGAAGAAATTGTTGAAATAGGTGCGCAGTTCACCCTTGCGGTTGCCTCCAAGCGGGATGTAAAGGTAGTCGCGGAACCATGTGGATAGAGCGATGTGCCATCTCCTCCAGAATTCTTGCAGGTTGAGCGACTGGTATGGGAAACGGAAGTTCTCCTTCAGGCGGAAGCCCATGAGTGCCGCAATGCCGATGCTCACGTCGCTGTAGCCAGAGAAGTCGCAGTATATCTGAAGGGAATATCCGAAGACGGCCATCACGTTCTCGAATCCGGAATAGGCGGTTGGGTCTTCGAAAATCCAGTTGTTGTATTCCGCGATGTAGTCTGCCACAAGCGCCTTCTTCAACAAGCCAAGGATGATGAGCCACAAGCCAGAGTAAACGAGAATGGAGGACTTGGTGTTCTGTGCATCTCTTTTCAGTTGTGGGATGAGCGTTCCTGCTCGTGTGATGGGCCCGGCCATCAGCAGGGGGAAGAAGGTGATGTAGAAAAGGTATTCCAGAAGCGTTGTCTCCAACGTGAATTTCCCCTTGTATACATCCACGGAGTAGCTGATGGTCTGGAACGTGTAGAAAGAAAGTCCCACGGGCAGTATCAACGACATGGGCGACATGTTGGTGTGCACGATGTCGTTGATGATGCTGATGAAGAAGTTGGTGTATTTGAAGTATACCAACGGTATCAAGTCGATGATGATGGTGAGAGCCAGCCACCACTTGCGCGCTTTTCGGCTTGTGGAGTCTCGCATGAGTTTTGTAATGTACCATGAGAGGACTGCGCTGGCCGGGAGCAGCACCATTAGCACTCCGTTGGCCTTCCATGCGAAGAACAGGCTGAAAGCGACGACGTAGCATAGCAGCGTGGTGCGCCGGCTGCCACGAGTCAGTAGCAAATATATAGCAAAAAACAAGACGAATGTCACCAGGAAGGGGTAGGTGAGTATCGACCAATGGTTGTCTTGTGAGGAGAGGAATTCTGCCAGTTGTCTCATTTCTTGGGTGCTGCTTTTGCGTTGGCTCCCGGGTAGCTGGGAGATAACAGGATTTGGTGTGTTGCCTTATGCTTTTCTGTGGGCTTGTCCATCTTGATGGGGTGTGCCGTCTCCATGCCTCTCATCCACACGGCGATGGTGTCCATCCATATGGCTGCGGCACTGAATGTGGGGTGCGCGTGATCCTTGCCACGTTCAAGTTCCAGGTGCCGGCTGTCGAAATAGCGTTCCTTGCCAACGTGTTTGATGATGAGGTCGTTGATGCCGGTGTCGTCTTTCCAGTTGGGTGGGCTGACCCACACGAAGGGTATGGTGTCGATGATGGAGATGATTTTCTTGATGTTTTCCTCACGTTTGGGAAGGTCGCGCACGAAGAGTTCGTTGCCACACAGGCATACCACGATGAACGTAGGAGAGTATTCTTTGATGTAGTGTTCCAACGTGCCGGTATTGGCCCATTTGTCGCTCGTGGAGCTATACCAGCACACCACATCGAGTTCATGGCCGTTGTGACCGGCGTAGTCGCAGAAACGGCGCATGAGTCCCTCCACCATCGAGTCGCCGAAGAACAAGATGCGGTGTGGGTTTTCGTCGACTTTCTTCACCGTGTCTGGTTTTTCCGCAGCAATGGTGTCGGCAACATCGGTAGTGTCTGCAGACAGGCTGGCGAGGTCTATCTTCTTAAGTGAGATAGTGAAGTCATCCGGGGTCAAGGCATAGACCAAAGTGCCGACCAATACGATGACCAATATCAACAATACTTTTATTCGACTGTCCATAGGTAGAGTGTAAGCATTCAGGTTTTGAGTGGACAAAAATACAAAATCCACGGCAAACTGACAAATATTTTGCGTTTTTTCCGTGTAGACAAGTGGAAAACCTATGAAATAGAAGTGACGGAGTTCCGTTTTCACCTTATTGGTTTTCAAAGGAATGTGTGTCAACTCCTTGATTATGGCATGGCCGGTGACTGTTATTGGAAAAGAATCATTATTCGTCATGAATCATCATCAGAACCCTCTTGTCAAGATGAAAAAGATGGAAAGAACAGCACTTCCAGGGCCTTTCCCCCATGCCTGTGGTGTTTTCCCGAATATCTTTAGGGAAACCACCCTTATGGTTTAGGCATAATCCCTTTCATAGACGTGAATTTCGCACTACCTTTGCACCAGAGATAAGAGAAAAAAGAAAAGTTCAACCATCAAGACAATAAGAGATATGAAGAAGATGATGACCTTGGTGATGATCATGACGATAGCCATCTCCGCCGCAGCAATGCCGTACACCGCCGCACGCAACGAGGCCCTCTTCCTTTCAGACAAGATGGCCTACGAGCTCGGACTGACAGCATCACAATATGAGGCAGTGTATGAGATCAACCTCGACTACCTGCTCAATGTAGGCACCCGCGCCGACGTGTTCGGTTTCTGGTGGGAAGTACGCAACCGCGACCTGCGCTATGTGCTCAGCACCTGGCAGTACGACCGCTTCATGGCCAGCGAGTGGTTCTACCGTCCCGTCGTCTGGACCAACACCGGTGTGACCTTCTCCATCTACACCCGCTACGGTGCCGGAAGGATGTATTTCAACCGTCCCGCAGTGTTCGTGACCTTCAGGGGTGGCCATAGCCATAGAGGCGGCAGCTTCTACAGCAGGCACCACTACGACAAGCCCAACCCTCCCATGGGCCATGGCAACCATAACAATCATAACAACGGCAACCATCACAACAACGGGAGCTGGAACCACAACGGCAACCATCACAATGGGACACCCAATGGCAACGGCAACCACAACCCCTCGTCTGGCAACGGCCATCGTCCTTCAGGCAATGGCAACCACAACCCCTCCATGGGTGGCGGCTTCGGCCATGGTCCCGGCAACGGGTCGGCCCATGCACCCAGCCGCACGGGCGGCAGCCGTTCGACGGGCTCCATGGCCGGCAGTGGTCACGGTGGACGCAGGTAAGCTTACTCTCTACATATACAGCATGGGCGACCATGATGCAAGAATCTTTTCCCACACCTTCCATTGCAGAAGGTGTGGGATTTTCAGCATACATATGTGGAGATTTTACCTTTTCATCAGTCAAAAACAATCATTTTTTTCAGATTTTTTCATTTCATTGTAGTTGTTTTAGTTTTTTTCCTTATTTTCGCATGTTAAAAGAAAAAAACCAAGATTATGGCTGTAAAGATACTTAGTGTTGACGATGAACTTGACCTCGAACTGTTGTTGACACAATATTTCAGAAGAAAGATCAGGAAGGGAGAATATGAGTTCCATTTTGCACATAATGGCTTGGAGGCGCTCACGATGCTTCTCAAGGAGAAGGACTTCGACATCATCCTCAGTGACATCAACATGCCCGAGATGGACGGACTGTCGCTGTTGACGAAAATCAACGAGATGCAGAACCCAGCCTTGAAGTGCATCATGGTGTCCGCCTATGGCGACATGGGCAACATCCGCCAGGCGATGAACAACGGAGCCTTCGACTTTGCGACGAAACCCATCGACCTCGACGACCTCAGCCAGACCATAGAGAAAGCCGTCGAGCAAATCAACTACATCAAGACGATGCAGCAGGAGCACCGCCAGTTGGAGTCCATCAAGGGCGACCTTGCCGTGGCGAGGGAGATTCAGCATGCTATCCTTCCGCGCATTTTCCCACCCTTCCCCGAAAGCGCTCACCTGGTAGACATCGCAGCCTCTATGAATGCAGCGAAGGACGTTGGTGGCGACTTCTACGATTTCTTCCGCATCGACAACCATCGCATCGGCTTCGTCATCGCCGACGTGAGCGGAAAGGGGGTTCCCGCCGCCATCTTCATGGCTGTCAGCCGCACGCTCATCCGTGCCACGGGTCTCCGAGCCGTGAAGCCTTCGGAATGCATCACCTACTCCAACAACCTTTTGACTGAGGAGTCGACCAACTGCATGTTTGTCACCGCCTTCTATGGCATCTATGACGTGAATACCGGCGAGGTGACCTGTACCAATGCCGGCCACAACCCACCCTATGTGGTCAAGGCCGATGGCAGCATCAGAAAGCTGCCTTTCAGCGAAGACTTCGCTGTGGGAATCGTCAAAGACTACAGTTTCAAGGAAGAGTCCTTCTTGTTGGAACGCGGCGACACGTTGCTGCTCTATACCGATGGCGTGACAGAAGCTGTCGATACAGAAGAGAATGAGTATGGTGAGGAACGGTTGGAGACATTGTTGAGAAACACCTTGCATACAGACTGCCAGCAGATGATTGACAATGTGAAAGCCGATGTGAAAACCTTTGTTGGAGAAGCAGAACAGAGCGACGACATCTCGTTGCTCGCCATCAAACGTCTCTAATCATTAATCAGAGTGAACAGGAAGCAGACCATAACGACATGTGCTGGTTTGTTGCTGGCAGGCATGGCAGCCACAGGCTTCGTCGGTTGGCTGTCGGAGCACAAGAAGGTTGAAAACCTTCAGGCCCAGATGGAAGAGATGAAGAAGAAGGAGATGCGGTCGGCTGTTGACAGAAGCATCAGCGCCCAGATGGAGGACATCGCCAACGAGCAGAGGGAAATCTCTGATGAGAAGCGCGAGGAAGCCCTTATGCAGACGCGGGTTGCCAACGAGATGCGCGAGCGTTCCGAGCAAGAGCGTCAGAACGCCCTCGAAGCGGAGCGCAATGCCGTGGCTTCAGAGAAAAAAGCCGTGGAAGCCACAACTGTGGCAGAAAAGCAACGTGGTGTGGCAGAAAGGCAGACGGCATTTGCAGAGCAACAGAGAGCATTGGCGGAGGAACAGCAGAAAAATGCCGAGAACCAACGCGTCAGGGCAGAGTTCTCAAAGCGCAAGGCCGACACGCTGAGTTACATCGCCTTGGGCCGTTCCTTGGGCTTCATCTCCAACACCCAGGCACAGACAGGCAACACCGACGTTGCCAACCTTTTGAGCTATGCTTCCTATCTCTATACCTCCCGTTATGGTGGAGATATTTACTATCCTACTGTATTCCAACCGCTTATGCGGTTGAGTCAAAGCAAGGTTTCCTGGTCGGAGCACCTTGGTGCGGTGATGAATCTGGAATTCTTACCGGGACAAGACAATGCCCTCGTCTCCGTCAGCAACTATGGTGAGATTAAATTGAGTGAAAGGGATGGTGTCACGTTGCATACGAGGTCGCTATTCAAGGACAGCAAATACGACTTCCGCGACGTCATCATCGACCGCACCTCTGGAAGCATCTTCGCCGTCAGCCGAACAGGCCATCTGGTCATCATCCAGAAAGACCTCAAGACCATCAAGGTCATCGCCCTCGACAAGGTGGAGCATCCCCTGCGCCTGCACGACCTCAATGAAAAGAGCATGCTTGTGATAGGCGAGAAAGCTCTTGCCCTAATCGACTTGAAGCACAATGTTGTCAGCGGAACCAAACAACTCCCCTTCCGCGTCACCATAGGGTCGCGCAAGGAAGGTTTCCCACTGCTCTTCGACGACCAAGGCAAGATGCACTTGGTGAAAGGTCTCGACAGTTATGTCACCCAGAAAGTGCCTGTCGAAGGAAAGGTGACCGCCTATTGCGAGTCGAAGAACACCGGCGTCGAAGCCTACGGCATGAGCGACGGCACCATATGGTTGATTAACAAGTCGGGAAAGAAGCAGAAACTCATAGGCCATCGCTCGCGCATCTCGAAAATGAAGTTGAACGGTCGCCGGCTCTACTCTGCCAGCTACGACGGAGGCGTGAACCTTTGGATATGCGACAAGGAGAAGGTGGAGCCAATGACGCTGATCAATGGCAACAGCTGGATCATGCATTTCAATTTCGACTCTACCAAGCACACCTTCTGGATGGGAGACATCAAAGGCAACCTCACCGCCGTCAACATCTCCGTTCCAGACATGGTGGCAACCATCAGGAAGAAATTGAAGCGCGACCTGACCCCCGAG
Source organism: uncultured Prevotellaceae bacterium (assembly GCA_902786665.1). GTDB lineage: Bacteria > Bacteroidota > Bacteroidia > Bacteroidales > Bacteroidaceae > Prevotella. The sequence goes on from CADADN010000002.1 coordinate 20,091, forward strand.
GAGTGGAATTACTACATCGGGCAGAATGTTCCCTACGAGTCTTTCATCGGCATCCCAGGAAAGGAGGCAATGCGATGAAAAGACTGCTTGCCGCCCTGATAGTGACATGCCTCACAACAATGGTCCACGGCCAAGGCATTCCCTTCATCCGCAATTTCACGGTGGAAGACTATCATGCGAACAACACCAACTTCGACATAGAGACCGACGAGGCTGGCAATGTGTTTGTAGCCAATTTCGAGGGGTTGCTGTACTATGATTTTGCTGAATGGCGTCTCATCCGCACTCCAGGCATCACGCGCGTCACCGTTGTCTTCAGGGCAAAAGACAACACCATCTGGGTGGGCGGCTACAACTATTTTGGCAAGGTGGTGAGAAAATCCAACGGTGACATCGCTCTTCGTCGAATAGGAAAACCAGGCCTTTTCAGTGGCGAGGTGAAGGAAATCTATGAGCGTGATGGTGAACTCCTGTTCGTCGTCGACAACGCCTTCATCTATCGGGTGGAAGACGACAAGGTGAGTGTCAAAAGGAAAGTGGACAAGGAATCGCTCCGGATGGGCATGCTCGACGTGGTGGACATTGCTGCGTTGGAGAAGGGCGAGAGAGACATTGCCAAGCAAGACACCGTGCTGATAGAGCCTTTGGGCAACGGTTTGAAGGCCATGGTGATGAAAAACGCCGGCATCGTCATTGCAGATGCCAGGAACCACCCCCTCTACACCATCACCAACGCCAACGGCCTTTGTTCAGACAATGTGTCTTATGTCGCCTACGATGGACGCGGTCATCTCTGGGGAGCCACCAACAAGGGAATCTTTGTCATTCAGATACCATCGACCTTTTCACGTTTCACTTCTTTTGAAGGGCTTGCGAGCACCATACTATCCATCGAGACCATCAACGGCGTGATTTATGCAGGAACCGACGACGGCCTTTTCCGCAAGGAAGGTTACCGCTTCGTCAGCGTACCCGACGTGTCGCATGCTTGCTGGGATTTGAAAAAGAGCGGCAACGGACTGCTTGCCGCCACAGCCGACGGCATCTTCCGAATCCATCCCGACGGGAAGGCACGCCGCTTGACAACCACCAACTCCATGGCGCTGCTCGACGAAGGCACCCGCATCTATAGTGGCGAGACCGATGGCGTCTATCTCATTCGCCCCGACGGGCAGGGTCGTGAGAAAGTCTGCAATATGGACAATGTGAGGAAAATAGTGAAAGACAAGGATGGCACCATCTGGGCGCAAAGCCTGTATGGAGCGGTGTGGTACAAGAAAGCCGATGACAGCACGTTCCAGATTTACAAGAGTGGTGGAAAAACGGAAACCATGCAGACGATAGTCTTGACTGAGGGGAAGGCAACCATTGTCAATGCCGAGTCCACGACCCCTTTCGGCTATCCGCTCATGTCATACGTCGATGACAACGGCGTAACATGGCTGACCAACAATGAAGGGAAAAAGCTCTACAGATGGAAGGACGGTAAAAGGCTTGACGATATGGACCAACTGTTGTACACTGTCAACCAGATGTCCATCAATTCCATCCATGCATGGGATGGTGAGATATGGCTGGGAAACGACAAAGGACTGACCGTCATCAATACCAAAGTGAAAGATTCGGCCATGGGTGCAAGTCCGAAACTCCATATCCGCTCCGTCAAGTTGGGTAACGACAGCATCCTATGGGGAGGGTTCGGAAAGATGCCCGAGATGCTGCCGTTGCTTGGCAACGACGATAACGACCTGACCTTCACCTTCTCCCTTGACTACCCCTCCGTAGTGGGACAGACGCTGTATCGCTACCGTCTGGACGACGGCGACTGGAGCGCTTGGACCACCAACACGTCGGCGAGCTTTGCAAATCTCACCTTTGGCAACTACACCTTCTCCGTGCAGGCCCGCGACATGTTCGGACGTGTCACCGAAACCTCGAGCGTCAGTTTCCGTATCAGTCCACCTTTCTATTTCAGGTGGTATATGATTCTGCTTTATCTGCTGCTGACGATGGGTCTTGCCTACCTCTTCTCCCAGTTGCGCCTGCTCAGGCTGAAGAGAGAGAAGGCCAGGCTGGAGGCGCTTGTGCAGGAAAGGACGGCAGAGGTCGTGAGACTGGAGAAGATGGCCACGGCCGGCAAACTGACGCAAGGACTCATCGACCGCATCCTCAACCCACTGAACTACATCATCAATTTCGCCAAGTTGTCAGAAGGCCTTGTGAAGGATGTCCAAGCCAACGTGGAGGACGAGAAGGAAAACATGGACGAAGAGAACTACGAAGACACGATGGACGTGCTGGGCATGCTCAAGGGCAACCTGCAAAAAGTGGGGGAACACGGCCAGAACACCTCTCGGACGCTCAAGGCGATGGAAGAGTTGCTGAAAGACCGTACTGGCGGCAGAGTCCCCATGGACCTCATGACCGTCGTCCGCCGGGACGAGAAGATGCTGCATGAGTATTTCAAGAAGGAGATAGAGCAATATGGCATCAACGCGGTCTTCGAAGGTACTGAAGACGAGATGCCCATCAATGGCAATGCCAACCTGTTGAGCAAGACCTTCATGAGTATTTTGAGCAACGCTGTCAATGCCGTTGTCAAGAAATCCCAAAAGGCGCATGCCGGCGAGGGATTGTCGGGGTACTCACCGGAAGTCTCCTTGCACGTCACCCGTCAGGACGGCTCCATCCTTGTCAGCATCCGCGACAACGGCATCGGCATCGAGGAAACCATCATCGACAAGATTTTCGACCCTTTCTTCACCACCAAGACCACGAGCGAGGCAGCCGGCGTCGGACTCTACCTGAGTCGCGAGATTGTGCAGAACCATGGTGGTGACATACAAGTGAAGTCTGTCAAAGACGAATATTGTGAGTTTATCATCACGTTACCAGCAAAAAAACCATAGCATCATGGAACAGATAGAACAGCTCAAACAACAACTCCAAAAACAGGAGAAACTGGCCTCCTTGGGCATACTCAGCGCAGGCATCGCCCACGAGATACAGAACCCGCTGAACTTCGTCATCAACTTCAGCAAGATGTCAGACAAGTTGCTGGGCGACCTTGCTGAAATCGTGGAGGACAATGCGGACACATTCCAGGATGGCGACCGGGATGAAGCAGAGGACATCATTGCCGACTTGAGGGCTAACATGTCTAAAATCTTGGAGCATGGCGAGCGTGCTGTCAGTATCATCCAAGGCATCCTGTTGGTGGCAAGAGGCAAGGAGAACGAGTTGCTTCCCACCGACGTCTGCAAATTGGTCAAGGAATATGTGTGGCTGTCATACCATGCCATGCGTGCCAACAACAAGGGTTTCAACATCAGCATCATAGAGCACTATGAAGAAGGCCTGCCGATGATGATGGTCATTCCCCAAGACTTGAGCCGCGCCGTGCTCAATGTCATGAACAATGCCTGCTACGCCGTATGGAGAAAGAAACAGTCGGCAGGCGAAGACTATCACCCTGAACTCTCTGTCACCGTGAGGGTGGAGGATGCCAACCTCGTGATACGCTTTGCCGACAACGGCGAAGGCATGTGCGAGGAAACAAGACGGCGTGCCTATGAGAACTTCTTCACGACCAAGCCGATAGGGCAGGGGACGGGACTTGGATTAGGCATCGTCCGCGACATCATCGAAAACAAGCATGGCGGGAAGGTGTCGTTTGAGACCACCGAAGGCGAAGGCACCATCTTTACATTCACCATACCTGTCAGGAAATGAAAAAGAAGCTGTGTTTGCTCTTGTTGATGAGCCTCTGCTTGTCGTCCCTGTGCATCCATGCGCAGGACAACACCTTGCGCCAAATCTACAACAAGGCCGAAAGCGAATACGAAATAGGCCACATAGACCAGGCCATCCAATTGCTTCAGGCCAATATTGATGCTTTCGACGGCCTTCTCAAGCAAAGCGCATACCGCCTCTTGGCACTCTGTCATTTGAGCGAGGACAGGGACGAGGAGGCCCGATACTATGCAGAACGCTTGATCAAGCTCAACAACTATTACAACTCCACAGACGACCCCGCCCGCTTCCAAGACCTTGTCAGCTTGCTCAAGGGAGGGATCACCACCACCATCACCACGGCATCGAGCCAAAGCGAGACCATCGAAGAGGCTCCGGGCCCCATCACCATCATCACCGCCGAGATGATAGAAGAACTGGGGTACAACAAGAACCTGAACCAAATCCTCGCCGCATACGTCCCCGGCATGTCGGAGGTGACTTCCTTGGAAGAAGGTGTGAACCTGTCCATGCATGGCGCTTATGCCAACGGGCAGGAGCTCATCCTTGTCATGGAGAACGGGCACCGTCTGAACACCCGTGTTGACAACTGTGGGTCCACAAGCTACTCCATCAGCACCGAGAAGATAGACCATATAGAGGTGTTGCGTGGACCAGCTTCCTCGCTGTATGGCAATGTGGCCCTGTCGGCCGTGGTCAACATCATCACCAAAAGCGGAAGGACCCTAGATGGCGTGAAGGCAAAATACGGATATGGCACATTCGGCACCCATAAAGCGGACTTCACGATAGGCACGCAGTTTATGGATGCAGACATCTTTGCTTGGGCTTCCATCTACAAATCCAACGGGCAGATACGCCATTTCGGCGACGGCGAGGCTTACCTTGCGAATTTACATTCCGTCGTCGAGGGATTTGGAGACAACAAGGGCATTTATCACGACCCAGACATGATATATGTCGATGGCTACAAGGATGCTCCGGCGTATGATGTCGGCCTGACGTTCAAGCTCAAGGGGTTCGAACTGATGTTCAGCAGAAAGAATGTGAAGAAAGTCCAGTCGCACACCAGCGCCCATGGTGGTTATGACTATGACAGATATTCCCCCTGCTTTGGTGTCAAACCTGGGCACGGGACGGAATCCACCCATGCAGAAATCAGTTATACACGGCAACTCAAAGCCGTCAACCTGAATGCCTTGCTCTATAGTGACTGGTACGACATCTCCAACTATGAGGTGCAGATGGATTCCGTAGAGTATTTCTACCCTGCAAGAGACGAGAATGATGAAATAATCATCGACAAAAACGGAAATGTCTTGATGGTGACGACAAGTGAGAGCGGGCATTTCATCTTCAATCATTACAGGGAGCATACCATGGGCGGTTATGTGAAAGCCACCGCTAACTATCGGATTGCCAATATGAAAGGCAATATCCTGGTGGGCAGTCAATATGAACACTTCTCACTCAAGTCGGCCCAAAATTTCTGGGGGACGAAATTCAGTCTAATCGATGATGGCCTTCTCGATTTACACGAGATCATTGATGCCGGCAAGGAAAACAGCCTCTCCTTTTTCATGCAGGACAAGCACTATTTCATGCCCAAAATCATCCTTAACGCCGGTTTCCGTTATGACCTCAAATACCGACAGAAAGAAGATGTGGTCAGGAGCTTTTCGCCACGTCTGGCTCTTTTGTATGTGCCAAACGAGCGTTTCAGTCTCAAACTGTCTTATTCAGAGGCGTTTGCCGACTTGTCCTTCTTCTATCGGTATGTTTCGAATAACGATTATTACAACAAGGAACCTCAACATCTGTCAGCCTTGCAACTCACGGCCATGGGAAAGATGCCACAGGTGCATCTCACCTATGAGGTCAACCTCTTTTATAACAAATATGCCAACCTGTTGTGCTGGCATATAAGAGACTGGACGGCTGGTGCCAATTCAGGCCGTTTGACCAATGTCGGCATCGAGGGAACAGCCAACTATGCATACAAGCGGTTTTCCACCATCCTTTCGTTCTATTACTGCCATGACAACAGTTCGAAGAATTATTATTACGACACACAAAAGCAAATAGTCTGCGGCGTTCCTCATTTCACACTCAATCTCCACGCAGCCTATTTGCTGATGCAAGGAAAGAACCACGAACTCAAGGTATATGGCCATTCGACTTATGAAGGCAGGAAACGCAATTACTCTTATTCTGAAGAAGACAACTTCAATGTTGACGCGAACATGCGCTTCGACCTCGGCATCCGTTATCTTTACAAGCAGCGTCTGCGGCTTTCCCTCGACTGCGAGAACATCTTCGACACAGACCATTATGTCTGTGGAGCGCAAACCACATTGGTTCCGGAGTTTCAAAGGGGGCGGACGTTGATGGCATCACTTTCTGTTCAATTCTGAAAATGGAAAAAGGAAACAAGGAAACGTTTTTGACGCGTGTCGTCAGCACCTGTTTTGTGGTGTTGGCATTGGCGGTGTTCAAACCTTTCGGCCTTGGCGTGTGGGAGTGGCAGGCTTACGCCCATCTGTTGGCGTTGGGTGCTTTGGGAGTCATCGTGTGCATGGTGACGGATGCCGTCATGCGTTACATCGTCAGGATGCCGAGGTCTTACGAGCAAGGTGTGGCCTACATCATCCGTCGCAATCTTTGGTTCCAACTCATCAATACTCCCCTGATAGCATTGATGATTTGCCTCTACCGTCATTTCGTGCTCAGCGACCGTGTGGAAGGCAATCGGTTTTCTTTGGGCAATTTCATTGAGACGCTCATCATCATCGCTTTCTGCTCTTTCGCCATAGGCTTGTACTGGAGGTTCAAGTTCCGCAGCAGGTATCTGGCGGCGGAATTGGAGGAGACGCGTTTGCTGAACGAGCAACTGCAGAAGATGCAAAAGGAAGCAGAGGAACAAGCCAAGGAGGTTGAAACGTCCAAGGCAGACGATTCGGTGGAAGAGGTGAAAGCAGCCCGGGTTGTAGCATCGCCCTCATCCGACATCGTGCTTAAAGGGACGACCAATGAGTCGGTTGCACTTCAGGTTCCCGATATCTTATACCTCGAGGCTGTAGGCAATTACGTGAAAGTGTATCATCTGCGTGATGGCCAGGTGCGTACCGACATGCTCCGTGCCACCTCCAAGCAGATGGAGAATGACTTGGAAGCCTACCCCATGATTGTGCGTTGCCATCGTGCCTTCCTTGTCAACCTGCAACAAGTGGAGCAGATTGTCTCCAGGTCTGGCTCCACACAACTGGTCATCAAGCATTGCCGTGAGACCCTTCCCGTCTCACGCAGCAATATGGCGCAAGTCAAGGAAGCCATTAAGAAATATTGAAGTGTCGAATTGGGCTAAACCCATGTGAAGTCGCAATAGGGCGGCACCCGTCATCCCGACGGGTGCCGCTTTGATTCTAACTTAATACTATGGTACAGATTTTAATACATATATATGATGTCATCTCATTCCTCATACTCTTTCAGCTCTTCCAATCCGCGCTCTATCTCATGCAGTTGCTGTGCGTGACGTCGAAGCTGCCATTTGGCAAAGAAAAGACCGAGTGCCAAGGTGAGCAGTGAGAGTCCTAATGGCAATATGAGCCTCGTGCCAAGCACGTAGCCAGCCTCGCTGTTGAATCCCAATTCCAGAATGTAGAAAGCTATCATTGCCAAACATACGGCACCTATCATCCAAACCTTCTCCTGATGGCAGATTTTCTTGTAAGAGAGCACCAACCGACTTAGTTCGCTGCTTCTCTTTCCGCTTATATCGAATTTCGACAGCAGGGAGAGTTTCCACACCATGGGAATCATTCCTATCACCATCACCCCCTCGACGATGGCGAACGAGGTTGTCTTGATGGGCGTATTCAAATAGACATACGGGAACACCACGCAGATGATGAGCATGTTAACCACGAAACTGTAAACGTTCTGCCCCATGATGTGGTCGTATGCCGTCTTGGTCTTCTGCTCAATCATTTCCTTCACTATGCGAAGATTCACTATTTCCGTTTCAGCCAGACGCTCATCGAGCTTGTTCCAACTGGCTTTCAATGCTTCAAGTTCCATATCAATTCAAATTTAACGGTTCGACATTTTTCTTAGTTTCTCTTTCGTGCGATTGAGTTTCACGGCGACATTGTTCTTGGAGATGCCGAGGATGTCGGCCATTTCCTGGTAGCTTCGTTCTTCCAGCCAGAGGAGAATCAGCGCGCGTTCCAATTTCCCCAGTTGGTTGATGAGTTTGTAAAGGTCCTGGAGTTGGCCTGCCGTGCCGTCCTCCTCTGCCTTCAACCCGGCCACGTTCGCTGTGATGGGAATGGTTTGGATTCTCGTGTTCGAGCGGCGCAGGAAGGTGATGCAGGTGTTCATTGCGATGCGGTAAACCCATGTGGTGAGTTTGCTGTCACCCCGGTAGCGCGGGAAAGCCTTCCACAGATTCAGCACCGTTTCTTGAAACAGGTCGTTCAGGTCATTCTGGTCTTTGGCATAGATGTAGCACACCTTGTAGATGACCCTTTTCTGGGTCTCGACCATTTCCAGGAACTCTTTCTCTAAGTTTTTCGTCTCCATGTTTTCAAATCGTCGTTCTACACCATATGTCGCAAAAGTAGAGGTAAAATTACAGATGAGTGAAAAAAAAACGATTTTTTTGATAGGAAGTGATAGGAGGGAATATGAGGTACACCTCCCGATGATTAGAAATAGGGTGCCCATTTTGTAACCTGTTCTTTCATAAAGATTCCGTTTCGCTTTCTATGCCAAGAGGTCTTGTTCAACAGTCGGTGTGCATATCCCCTCCCCTCGAGGGGAGGGGCTGGGGTGGGGTCTTTGATTAAAAGTCGATACAACAAATTGGACACCCTATATTAGAATATCATCCTTGCCAATTCTATCAAAAAGGTCGCTATGGAAATGATGAATTCGATAAAAGTCTTGACATTCATAACTCTTGTATTTTGAGATGAAACATTGCTGTTTGCCAGCGTGGTTGCGATTGCAAAATTAGGATGTGTGCCCGTCTAGCCAAATAATTGGGATATTCTGCACATTGAAGTGACGGATGGCCTGTTTTTTTGCTCATCGTTTTACTTATTAGTCGCAAAAAGCCTCAAAAAATTACAGATTTTGGTAAAAAACTGAAACAGATATCAAGTTACATCGGCCCAGTTTTCGACGGTGAGCTGGGGGCATATCATAGCACAAGAGAGGCCAAAAATACCTTTTGACGGCAAATCGGCCACTCCATCGGGCATCGGCAGCGAGCTCTTACAGTTATGCTTACCCAATCTTTCCCGAGCGTGAACGAGTTAGAGCGAAGCTCAAAGTCGTGATTAAGTGAGAAAAGGGTGTGTCAAAATTAAATAACGTGAAAGCCCAACTTACAGATCGCAAGTAAGGAGAACGGCCCGAAGGGCCAGAAGCTGTCAGCCCAGGGCAATCGCCCTGGGTGTAAGACAGAGAATTAATATCTCCCTGATAGGGTAAAAGTGCTGATAATCAATGCTTTTGCCATTTTAGGGCGACAATTATTGGCTAACATAAAAAGAGAGTGTGCCATTTCATTTTGGCACACCCTCCAATTAAAAAAGTGTCAATCTAACCTAATTATCTATCTAACCTATTGTCATCCTTACTCATTATCAATTTTACCTAATTGTCAAACTAACCTATTGTCACTAACTTAATTATCACAAACTAACCTAATATCAAACTAACCTGTTGTCATCCTTGTCTTCTTACCTTAATTTATTATACTATACTTATTATGACTAACCTATTTTACCAACCTATTATCAATCTAGTTTATTGTCATCCTTACTTGTTGTCTTCCTAATCAATCTGTTGTCATTTCCTATCTGCGGCCACCGTGTCCACCATGACTTCTGTCAGGGGCGTGTCCCGGACGTCCCGGAGCACCAGGATGGTGGTTGTGGTTGGGCCTAGCCGAGGGTGTATGTCCTCTTGGAGGAGTTGCTGGCGTCGCGAAGTGGTGATGATGGTAGAAGCTGGTGCCCCTATGGCTGTGTCCGCCTCTGAAGTTTTGGTAGGCCACGGGATGACGGTGATACATCAAGCCGCGGTTGTAACGATTGTATACGACCAAGTTCCATGCACCTGCTCTCCATGCCAGTGGGCGGTAGAAGTAGTGACTGCCGATATAGCGGTCGTATTGCCATTGTCCAAGCACCATTTGGAGGTCGCGGTTGCGAACATTCCACCAGGGGCCGAACAAGTCGTTCTGGGTGTTTATGTTGAGAAAATAGTCGAGGTTGATTTCATACACAGCCTCATACTGTGCATCGGTGAGGTTCAACTCATATGCCATCTTGTCGCTGAGGAACAAGGCTTCGTTGCGTGCGGTGTTATATGGCATTGCCTGGGCAGAGATGGCTATCGTCATCATCATTGCCATGAACATTATCTTTTTCATATCTTGTCGTTTTTTGTGATTGGAATTATTGCTTTTTCTGCTGCAAAGGTAAGATGAAAACAGAAGGCTTGAAAAGGAAATGACCTAAAACGGGAGGGGTTTTTCCCTAATGTTTCAGGGGATTTCCCGAAAGGGCGGTTTTTTAGTAAAGAATAGGAGGTTTTAGGAGAGAATAGTAGGATCTGTGATTTCCTATAGCTTCCTATAGCTTCCTATATAGCCTCAAAGGCCTTTCATTCCCTCTTTTTGACAGTTAAAAAACATTATATATATTAAAAAACCTTAAATCCGTGAAGCGGTGAAGGTGCTACGGTGGGTAAAGACATATAAAATGTGTACCTTTGCAGTCCGATTATTACCGGGGGTAGTCTTAGGACCCCCAGGAGTGGCGTGTTAATAGTGGTGCCTTTGGCCGGGCGCAACGGTTAGTGAATCGCCTTCCAACGAATAAGAAAAAGAGTTTTTTAGTAGCAAAAATTAAAATTTGAAATGAACACTTTAAGTTACAAGACTGTTTCCATGAGCAAGAATACGGTCAAGAAAGAGTGGGTTGTCATCGATGCCTCCGGACTGGTGGTAGGTAGACTCTGCTCCAAAGTGGCCAAGATTCTTCGTGGGAAGCACAAACCAACCTTCACACCGCATGCCGATTGTGGAGACAACGTGATCATCATCAACGCCAACAAGGTGGTGTTCACAGGCAAAAAGGAAACCGAGAAACTTTACACACGCTATACGGGTTATCCTGGTGGCCAACGCTTTGACACTCCCGCCAAGCTCCGTCAGAAGAAAGACGGTGCCGAGCGCATTATTCGCCATGCCGTCAAGGGCATGCTTCCCAAAGGTCCCCTCGGCCGCAGCCTGATGTACAACCTCCATATCTATGAGGGCACAGAGCATCCACACGAGGCCCAGCAGCCCAAGGCCATCGATATCAACCAGTTTAAATAATCATAGCAAATGGAATCTAAATATACAAATGCCATAGGACGTCGCAAGAGCGCCGTTGCTCGCGTTTACCTCAGTGAAGGCACAGGCAAGATCACCATCAACAAGAAGGACCTCTCAGAGTATTTCCCCTCACCCATCCTCCAGTATGTTGTCAAGCAGCCCCTCACCCTGCTCAACGTAGCTGAGAAGTATGACATCAAGGTGAACCTCGACGGTGGTGGTTTCACAGGACAGAGCCAGGCTCTCCGCCTCGCCATCGCCCGCGCACTCGTCAAGATCAACGAGGAGGACAAGAAAGCCCTCAAGGACCAAGGCTTCCTCACCCGCGACTCCCGCGTTGTGGAGCGCAAAAAGCCGGGACGTCCCAAGGCACGCGCACGCTTCCAATTCAGCAAGCGTTAAAAAGCAACTCTTGTTTAGCATCCAAACTGGTAAGACTCCCCGCTTGGCGGCATGAGGCCGCCAACGGAGATTACTTGCTGGTTGGTTGAGAGAAAACTAAAAGGAAAGTAAACAAATTTAACAACAAAACAATGCCAAGAACAAATTTTGACATGCTGCTGGAGGCTGGATGCCACTTCGGACACCTCCGCCGCAAATGGAACCCCGCTATGGCTCCCTACATCTTCATGGAGCGCAATGGCATCCATATCATCGACCTCCACAAGACGGTCGTGAAAATCGACGAGGCCGCAGAGGCACTCAAGCAAATCGCAAAGTCGGGAAAGAAAATCCTCTTTGTCGCTACTAAGAAACAAGCCAAGAGCATCGTTGAAGAGAAAGCTACAAGCGTCAACATGCCTTACGTCATCGAGCGCTGGCCGGGTGGCATGCTCACCAACTTCCCCACCATCCGCAAGGCTGTGAAGAAGATGGCCACCATCGACAAACTCATTGGCGACGGTACGTTCAACAACTTGTCCAAGAGGGAACTCCTCCAGGTGACACGCCAGCGTGCCAAGCTTGAGAAGAACCTCGGCTCCATTGCCGACCTTACCAGACTGCCCTCCGCTCTCTTCGTCGTGGACGTGATGAAAGAGAATATCGCCGTGAAGGAAGCCAAGAGACTTGGCATCCCCGTCTTCGGCATCGTGGACACCAACTCCAACCCCGACGACATCGACTTCGTCATCCCCGCCAACGATGATGCCAAGGACAGCATCGACACCATCCTCACCGCTTGCTGCGCCGCCATTGCAGAAGGACTTGAGGAAAGGAAGGCTGAGAAAGCAGACGAGAAGGCATTGGCAGAGCAGAACGAAGAGGCTACAGAGCCCAAGAACATGCGTTCCCGCAAGGCTCGCAAGGAAGCTCCGAAGGCTGAGGCTCCCGTTGAGGAAGCTCCGAAGGCTGAGGTTGCCGACAAAGAAGCCACCGTGCTTGACGCCGAGGTTGACAAAGAGGCCACCGTGCTTGACGCACCCGTGGAGGAAGCTCCTGCTGCAGAGTAATTTTTTAAACAGAATATCTTAGGAAGCCTGGAGCTTCTAGACTATTTAGAGTCACCAGGAAAACTAGGAATAACACCAAAAAACCAAAAAGGAAAATGGCTTACAAACCCACAATGGAAGATATCAAGAAGCTCCGCGCCATCACCGGTGCAGGTCTCGCCGACGTCAAGAAGGCGCTCGTAGAGGCTGAGGGAGACTTCGACAAGGCTAAGGACCTCCTCCGCGAGCGCGGACTCGCCATCGCCGCCAAGCGCAGCGACCGCGAAACCTCCAACGGATGCGTGCTCGTGAAGGTAGAGGAAGGCTTCGCCGCCATCATCGCTCTCAAGTGTGAAACCGACTTTGTTGCCAACGGAGCCGACTTCATCGCACTCACACAATCCATCCTCGACGCCGCTGTTGCCAACAAATGCAAGAGCATCGAGGAAGTGGCTGCTCTCACCCTTGCCGACGGACAAGTTGTCGCCGACGCCATCACACAGCGCTCGGGTATCACTGGTGAGAAGATGGAACTCGACGGATACAATTTCATCGAGGGAGAAAACATCTATCATTACAACCACCAAGGTAAGAACATCCTCTGCACCCTCGTGCAGCTCAACAAAGCTTTCGAGGAGCAAGGCAAGAAGCTCGCCCTCCAAGTGGCTTCCATGAACCCCATCGCACTCGATGAGGCAAGTGTTCCCCAGTCGGTGAAGGACAGTGAATTCCAAGTGGCCATCCAGAAGACCAAGGATGAGCAAGTGGAGAAGGCTGTCGAGGCTGCACTCAAGAAGGCCGGTCTCAACCCCAACCTTCTGGACAGCGAAGACCACATCAAGTCGAACATCGCCAAGGGTTGGCTCACCGAAGAGGAGGCAGAGAAAGCCCGTGCCATCAAGGAGGAAACAGCCGCCGCCAAGGCAGCAAGCCTTCCCGAGCAGATGATTCTGAACATCGCCAAGGGACGTATGGCCAAGTTCTTCAAGGAGAACTGCCTTGTCAACCAAGAGGTCATCATGCATGAGCCCAAGGAGAATGTCGCTTCCTATCTCAAGGCAGCCGACAAAGAGCTCAAGGTGGTTGCGTTCAAGCGCTTCACACTGAGGGCCGACTAAGACAAGACATCCTGCAAACCATCCAGGCCAGGCAGCGAGGGTCCTTCCCTCGTGCCTGGCTTTTTTCAAACATGATGGGCTTATGAAAATCTTTGCCGTCGCTTTCAATTACAACACGTACAATAAAGAGGGGAACACGCCGTTATATAATGAGGGAAACCCCGTCGTCTTCCTCAGGGCAGACTCCTCGCTCACCAAGGGAGGACGCCCCGTCTTCCTTCCCGACGACATCGGCGAGGTGCATTGCGCAACGCAACTGGTGGTGAGGATATGCCGGTTGGGGAAAAGCATACCAGAGCGATTCGCACATCGTTATTACGATGCCGTGACATGTGGCGTCACCTTCACCGCAACAACCCTTCTCGAACGGTTGCGTGAGGAGGGTTTGCCATGGGACATGGCCACGGGGTTCGACGGAGCCACCAAGACAGGGGAGTGGGTCGCTCTGCCAACAGGTGGCATGGCATCCATGAGGTTCCGGCTCGACATCAACGGAACGACGGCCATGCAAGGGAACACGAAAGACATGGTGCGTACGGCAGACCAACTCATCGCCCATGTCAGCAGGCATTTCACCATCAGGACGGGAGACCTCCTCTTCACGGGGGCGCCAGAGCCTCTCTGCAAGGTGAATGTCGATGACCGCATCACCGGTTATCTCGAAGAAAGAAAACTATTGGAGTTCAATGTTAAATAACCATACAAGGATGGGTCGGACAGGTCGGACAGGTCGGACTGGTCGGACCCTATGGAGGATGCAGCAGGCCACCAAGGTGGTGGTTATGATTTGCCTCCTGCTGGCGGTCGTGACAAACGCGGCCGCACAGCAGTTCCATAACCTCACCGCCGAGGAGGTGAGCATCGACTCCGTGCTCCCAAGGTTTGCGTGCTCCATACCGCTCCAAGGAGACTATGCCGACTCCACCTACACCGTAGACATCCTCTACCCGGAATGGATGGAGATGACCGATTACAGCATCAGGAAGATGCGCGAGGTCACCGACGACCCCATGCCGGAAATGCCCGTCCCCGAAGTCAACGTGGTGGTTGAAAGGAAGAAGGGCAGCCTTGAGGTAAGTTTCGTACCCATCGCCCATAGGGGCGGGAAATACCAATGGCTCGTCGGTTTCATGCTCTCGGTGAAAGCCAGGCCACAGGTTCCGGATGTGTGGCGCATGCCCAGGAGGCAAGTAGCCGCCAACGCCGAACGATACGCCGAGAATTCGGTGCTCGCCACCGGGAAATGGGTGAAGGTGAGGGTTCCCTCGTCGGGCATCTATCAAATCAACGAGACTCTCGTCAGGCAGGCGGGATTCACCAACCTCGACAAAGTGAGAGTTTACGGATATGGAGGAATGTTGCAGAACGAGCAACTCGTGCCCGGCGAACTCATTGCGACCGACGACCTCAAGGAAGTGCCCACGTGCACCATTGGAGGAAGGAAACTTTTTTATGCACAAGGCCCCGTCTCCTGGAGCCAATCCTCTGACATGGAACGCAGGAGGAACCCCTACAGCGACCATGGCTACTATTTCCTCACACAGGGGGAGGAGGATGCACTCTCCATCGACAGCGCCGCCTTCGTGAAGGACTCCTACCCAAGGCCGGAGCATTACCATTCACTCCACGAAATCGACAACTACTCATGGTTCCAAGGAGGAAGGAACCTCTTTGAGAACAACCCCATCAACGTAGGCGAGTCGCGCACCTACACCCTCAACAACCCCGGTGGCGACACCAAGGGGAAAGTGGCTGTGGCCGTAACCGCCGGCGTGTCCTCTTCCGTGGAAGTGGTCCTCAACGACTCCGTGTTGGGAAGGCTCTTCATGTCGCCGGGTAGTTACGAGAGAGGAAGGGAGGCCAAGGAAGTCTATGATGTGAACAATCTCAGAAGCACCGACAGCATCACCATCAAGACACTCACCGGAGGCCCTGTCAGACTCGACTACATCGACATCCACACCGCCACGCCAAGAAACATGACGGCCCTCACCTACAGCGGCATCCCCACACCGGAAATACTCTATGGCATCACCAACCAGAACCACCACGCCGACGGACCTGTCGACATGGTCATCATCGTGCCCACCTCGCAAAAACTGACCGAGCAGGCCGAAAGGCTCGCACGCTATCACGAGCAGCATGACTCCATGAGGGTGCGCATCGTGCCGGCCGACGAACTCTACAATGAGTTCTCGAGCGGCACACCCGACATCGCCGCCTACAGGAGATATCTCAAGATGCTCTATGACAGGGCGGAGAGCGAGGCAGACATGCCCAAGTACGTCCTCCTCTTCGGAGACGGGTTCTGGGACAACAGGATGCTCACCTCCGACACCCGCAACTTCTCTCCAGACGACTTCCTCCTCTGCTACGAGAGCGAGGAGTCTTTCAGCGAAATCTACTGCTATGTGGACGACGGCTTCATCGCACTGCTCGACGACGGAGAGGGACTCAACCCCCAAAGTTCCGACAAACTCGACCTCGCCGTGGGAAGAATCCCCGTGCACACCGCGCAAGATGCCAAGACCGTGGTGGACAAGACCATCAACTATATGGAGAACGCTGACGCCGGCGCGTGGGAGAACCTCGTCGTCGTGCTAGGAGACGACGGCAACAACAACTCGCACCTCGTGGATGCCAACAACGCCGCCAACCTCGTCAACTCCCTCTATCCAGGCTTCCAAATCAAGAAGGTGATGTGGGACGCCTACACCAGGGTCACCACCGCCACGGGCAACACCTACCCCGACTGCACCAAGGACATCAAGAACACCCAGGAGGCAGGAGCACTCATCATCGACTACTCCGGTCACGGGTCGGCCAACAGCATCTCGCATGAGAAAGTGCTGATGCTGCAAGATTTCAAGGACTTCTCCAACACCCACATGCCGCTCTGGATCACCGCTTCCTGCGACATCATGCCCTTCGACATGGCAGAGGAATGCATCGGCGTGGAGTGCATGCTCAACAAGAAGGGTGGCTCCATGGCCTTCTTCGGCACCACAAGGACCGTCTATCAAAGTTACAATGCCTACCTCAACCGCGCCTACCTCAAGCATGTGCTCAAGGTGAACGACGGCAAGAGAACCTCCATCGGAGAGGCGCAAAGGTTGGCAAAAAACGAGATGATCACCTCCGGACAGGACAAGACCGCCAACAAACTCAGGTACTCCCTGCTTGGCGACCCCGCACTTTGCCTCAACGTACCCACGCTGAAGGCCGTGGTGGACTCCATCAACGGGAGAGCCCTCGACAAAGGGGATGATGTAGCCATCTCAGCCGGCTCCATCGTCAGCGTCAAGGGACACATCGAGCGCAACGGACAGAGGGACTCCACCTTCAGCGGCCAGGTCACCGCCACCGTGAGAGACTCTGAGGAACGCGTCACCTGCAAGGGGCAGGCTGAAGACACCGACAACCCCTACACCTACCTGGACAGGCCCAACGTGCTCTTCAATGGCTCCGACAAGGTGGAGAACGGCACCTTCCATTTTTCCTTCGCCGTGCCCATGGACATCAACTACTCCGACGGGTCGGGTCTCATGAACCTCTACGCCGTCAACGACGACCACACGCTCGAGGCACATGGCGCCTGCGACGACTTCACCGTGGGAGGGACGCAGACCATGGACAACGACTCCATAGGGCCTTCCATTTTCTGTTACCTCAACTCCCCGACGTTCACCAACGGCGACGACGTGAACAGCACGCCATACTTCGTGGCCCAAGTGACCGACAAGGACGGCATCAACGCCGCGGGAACGGGTATAGGACACGACTTGCAACTCATCATCGACGACGAGATGGGGAAGACTTACATCCTCAACGACAACTTCACGTTCGACTTCGGCAGCTACACCAGTGGGAGCACCTTCTACAGCATACCCGAACTCACGCCGGGAAGACACGTGCTCAAGTTCAGGGCATGGGACATCCTCAACAACTCGTCCACGGCAGAGCTGTCCTTCAATGTCGTCAACTCGCTCAAACCCACGCTGTTCAGCATCAGTTGCACCAACAATCCCGCCACGACGACCACCACGTTCATCATCAACCATGACCGCACGGGGAGCAACATGGATGTGTCGCTCGACATCCTCGACGTCAGTGGCAGGCTGCTGTGGAACCACACGGAAAGCGGCGTATCCACCAACGGGGCGTACACCATCGACTGGGACCTCACCATCGACGGTGGACAGAAACTGCAGACCGGCGTCTATCTCTACCGGGTGCGCGTGGCGTGCGACGGCAGCAAGATGGCATCCAAAGCCAAGAAACTCATCATCATAGACAATAATTAAGGCACCACAGCGTTTTAAAACAAGAAGGGTACAGCCCCCAACATCAAGACAAAGAAAAGAATACAGCTAAAATATGAATATCAGAGGACTATCCATCTTATTGACACTCTCACTGGTTTCGGTCACGGCCATGGCCCAGAAAGAGGACATGTTCAACCCCGTCAACACCTCCGTCACCTCGCAGACCATCGCACCAGATGCACGGGCTGCCGGCATGGGCGACGTGGGAGCCGCCACAGACCCCGACGTCGTGTCGCAGTACTGGAACCCGTCGAAATACCCCTTCACCATCTCAAGGGCGGGTGTGGCGCTCAACTACACCCCGTGGCTGAGGCAGTTGGTGAACGATATGGACCTGGCCTATCTCGTAGGATACTACCGCATAGGCGACTATAGCGCCGTGTCGGGTTCGCTCAGGTACTTCTCCCTTGGAGAGGTGTATACAAGCAGTTCGCTCGACGGTTCCAACGATATGACCATCAACCCCTATGAGATGTCGCTCGACGTGGCATACTCCCTCATGCTCAGTGAGAATTTCTCCCTTGGCGCCGCTGTGAGATGGATTTATTCCGACCTCACCTACGACTACACCGAGGATACCAGTCCCGGCTCGGCCTTCGCTGCCGACATCTCGTGCTATTACCAGAACTACCTCAATCTTGGTGCGAGGGAGTGCCAATTGGGTCTTGGTCTCAATGTCAGCAACATCGGTAGCAAAATCACCTTCGGTGGCGACGAGCACAGTGAGTTCATCCCCACCAACTTGAGGTTGGGTGCCTCGCTCATGATTCCCGTTGATGAATACAACAGGTTCACCATCGCCGCCGACGTCAACAAACTCTTGGTGCCCACCTATCCCAAGCAGAAGGAAGAGGAGACCTCGCAGGAGTATCAGGACCGTTTGGAGAAGGAATATTTCGACGTGTCGAGCATCAGCGGCATGTTCAAGAGTTTCAACGACGCCCCCAATGGTTTCAAGGAGGAGTTGCAGGAAGTCCAGTGGAGCATCGGTGCCGAGTATGTCTATCATGACCAGTTCTCCATCAGGGCGGGATACCACGATGAGCATGAGAACAAGGGCAACCGTAAATATTTCACCGTGGGCGCAGGTTTCAGGATGAATGTCTTCTCCCTCGACGCCGGTTATGTCATCGCCACGGCGAAGAGCAACCCCCTCGACCAGACCCTCAGGTTCACCCTTTCCTTCGACATGGACGGCATCAAGGATTTATTCAAGAGAAGATAAATTCTTTTTACTCAACTTTCGCAAGTAAGGAAAAAGTGGAAAAGTTGAGCGAATGCGACACTTAAGTATTCTTAAACTATGAACATCAGGGTAGGTTTCGGATACGACGTGCACCAGTTGGTGGAAGGCAGGGCTCTCTGGATGGGAGGCGTGAGGATAGACCATCGCTTGGGATTGCTTGGCCACAGCGATGCCGACGTGCTCATCCATGCCATCTGCGACGCCCTGTTGGGTGCCGCCAATATGCGTGACATCGGCTATCATTTCCCCGACAACTCCGACGACACGCTCGACATGGACAGCAAGATCATCCTCAAGGAGGTGGTAGCCCTCATCGCCACGAAAGGATACAGGGTGGGGAACATCGATGCTACCGTGTGTGCCGAGCAACCCAAACTCAACCCGCACATCCCGGCCATGCAGCAGTGCATGGCGGAGGTCATGGGCATCAGTCCCGACGACATCTCCATCAAGGCCACCACGACCGAGAAACTCGGTTTCACAGGAAGGCAGGAGGGCATCAGCGCCTATGCCGTCGTGCTCATTGAAAGAAGTTAACGAAGTTATTGAAGTTATCTCTTCGCTCGAAGTTATCGACATTCCTTCGAGATTCGCGGTATGTCAATTACCCCCCCATTTTTCCTGTCATTTTCCTATCACCCTCCTCTTCAACCACAGTTGGAAGAACCTGTCGTAAACTTGATAGGCGTTGTCTGTCTTTGTGATGAAATCCTTTTCCAACAACCCTTTGACGGCAGAGACTACGGAACTGGTGGAAGGAAGGCGGTATTTTCGCACAAACTTCCCACTCGAAATACTTCTTGCCACTCCTTCTGCGGCGATGGCGAGAAAGACATTGCGCTGTTTTTCCGGCATTTGTCGGAGCAATTCCCCATAATATTCCGAAGATAGTTGCAGAAAGGTGTCAATAGCAGTGTCTATCATTTCCTTCGTACAGGTTTCCCCTTGGGGGGTAAGTAGGTAAAGCATGTTCATGACACGTTGCACATTGGCGGTAATTCCCTCAAAACGTTGATAAACGGTCTCCACCACTTCATATGTTATTTTCCGGCCGCCATTCTTGGCAAACAGCCTTTCCGCGAAAGGCCAGTATCTATCGAGCGGGATAGGGTGGAGGCTCATGGGCACCACCGACTGATAGAAAGGCCGGGAAGGAGACAGGAACATCTCGCTCATCAGATGCCGTTGTGAACCGGCGAAGATGAAATTGGCATTGTTGCATTGTTGAATCTGTGTGCGAAGTGCAGCCTCAATATTCTTGTTGTCATTGTAATAAAGAATTTGTTGGAATTCATCGACGGCGACCAAGCAATGCTTTTCTGCAGTGCGTAGATAACTGAATATTTCGTCAAGTGTCGTCTGTGGGGGTGTCAATGCTCCTATGCCCAATCCCCATACAGGGTTGCCATTGATGTCGAGTGAGATTTCCGAACGCACCGACAACAGCGCATTCACGAATCCTTCCCACGCTCGGCGTCCTTTAGGTTTCAGTGCTTCAAGTATGGTTTTTCCAAACACGTTGACGAAGTCACGAAATGAGTTCGTGGCATAGATGTCTATGAGAAAACAGTAATAGTCGTCTTTTATGCTTTCCTGTTGGAAGCAGTGCTTGATCAAGTCGGTCTTGCCCAAACGTCGCGGTGACATCAGCGCCATATTGTTGCCATTGGTCAAGAATTGGATCAATGATGCCGTTTCTTCCACACGGTCGCAGAAGTAGTCAGGCCCGGCATAGCCATTCGTCACAAAGGGATTGTTTGTCATTTTCCTCCATTTTTTACCACAAAGATAATACATTTGTCATAAATATCAAAAAATAATTATCAAAAAATGACAAAATCCGACTTCGAGGCCGCCACCACGGAGAAACTTGGTTTTTCTGGACCCATTGGGCATTCTTGTTTTTTTACAGAACGGGACTCTTTTGAATAAAAAGATTGGTGCAACAGTATAGGTCGTAAATTTTCTGTTATTTTTCTCTTGCATGTCCCACGTTCTGACACAGCATGGTCCTAACTTTGCTCCCGTAATCAAACATCAAGGACTATGAGCAAGAATACTTTTTCTGTAGACTACGAGGTCTACAACGTGAACACCAATGAGACCGTCGACCGCAAAAGCATGGAGGTGGCACTTACAGACAAGCAACTCCAGGAAATGGGCAAGGTGATGGAAAACAACGGCGGCTTTGCACCGGAATTCTCCGTCTTCCAACACGTCTACGATTACCTGTGCGAAGAAAGTTTCAAGGATTACCAGGAGAAATACGCACCCGATGATGACGAATTCTGGGAGAAGAACTCCATCGATCTGGGCGAGCAATTGCCAGACGAGCTGCTGCAAGCTGCCGAGAAATACGTCAAGCACAAGGAAGTGAATATCATATACTACTACGAGGTAGAAGGAGAGGAAAAAACTGGCAACGCCCTTGTCCGACTGCCATCCGCCACATACCGGGTCATGGTCGAAGCTGCCAGGACCAAGCCGTCAGAGAAAGAAGACTTCGCACACTTGAAGGACACCTGCCCCGAAGTCTACGACGAAGTCAAAAAACTCGTAGCCAACGAAGCAGGGGATGCCATGACCAATTTCATCCTGAAAGAGTTCCCCTATCAGGTGCTTGAGCAAGCCATGGCTTCCATGTGATGCCATCCCTCATTGAGAGAGAATGGAGGGACTTCCCCAAACAAACGGGCAAGCCCTCTCTCTTCCCTGCTGCCCCACAATCCAGTACTGACAAAAGATGAGCACACTGAAAGAAGAGATTAACACCATCTTTCAAGATGGCACAATGAGCCGACCTGAGAAGCTGTCACGTCTGATAAGAATAGTGACAACTCATGAAGCCCATACTCTTCTGGGACAAGCTCAAGAAGATACTATTGTACTGAAAAAGAAACCATACACTCACAAAGATGGCATGAGGATTCTAAACCTATCCATCCACAGGGTCTTTTTTGACGAAATCATACAAGGAACCAAGAAGAATGAATACAGGAACCTCACTGACTATTACCGCCGCCGATGCACATACGAGGAAAACGGCAAACGCTACCTGATTCCTTACAATGCGGTATGTTTCAACGTGGGACGTGGCAAACGGCGGCTGAGCGCGACAGTAGCATTGACCGGTATCGTCTGCGAAGACGGCTTCCTCATTTTCAACCTTGGCGAGATACTCTGCAAATCCAACGGATGAAAACAGACAGATGATGACAACAAGACATATGTTAGAGAAAAGACTTGGCCGTCGCATGGTCAGAAAACTTTTGACGATGCCTGACTGCACAAAGGTTTCCACCATGCACATGGTGGGAATCACTTATGGTCTTAGCCCGTCTGATCCCAGATGGCTCTGTGTTCTCAAACATCCATTATTGTTCTTTCAACTGCTCTTTGTTGATTTCATTGCTTTAAATACTGAGTTCCATCGTGAAGCAAAACGAAAAAGTTTTGTAGTCGATGGTTCCGAATACTACAACACCTTGGCTGGAATGCCATATAACATACCCAAAATTTTCAGGCGCAGAGAAAACATCAGCATGATGTTTGAGAAATGTGAGAGAAAAGAGATATTCACGAACTCCGACATCCACTACTACATTCGGGAACTAGTGACAAAGGATGAAATAAGTTGTACAACCATGCAATTGATGCGGATTCCGCCGGGCTGCCAGACAGGACATATAGATAATACAAAATTCAGGTCTGCAGCATTCGTTCTCGATGGAGAAGGATATACAGAATATTCCTATTGGGAACATGGCTACTTCTATGATGACGACCATGATGGTGAAGAAGCCATATGGAGAGAATTTGGGGAGAGACAAGAAATGAAAGACTGCATATCCGACAATTCTTTATGCAGCTATCCCTGCAATGCAAGAGGCGTAGAAGGCACCCAGCCAAACGCCCCCTGGTTCTCCCTGACAAACACCGGAAAGGAAGACTTCATCCTTTTAATTGTCAAAATCAACGATTTCTTAGATGATTAAATCTGGAAACGAACTGACCTTACGCATAATTAGAAAACCGACAAATCATTAGCACTCCTTAATCAAAACACCAAAACTGGCGACATAAAAGGAGAGACGGCTAAGAATACCGTGCAGCACCACGGCTCAGGCCATCTCTCCAGAAAAAGTGGGGGCAGGGGTCGAACCTGCTCCTTCTCCGTAGATCCGAATTGTAATCCACGCATATATCGGTGTCTCCCACCTTTTCCTAATTCTTTTACTATGCATGCCCTCCCTCGAACGCCTTCATAGAAAGGACATCTCTAAGGTAGAGTATCATGGACAGACACACTACTCCTCAATCTTTCCGTTCCGGAAAGCATCGACCAACTATTCCTCTATTTCGTAATCTCACCAATCCACTGGAAAAGTTCGTCCAAAGCATAGTCTCCACTATGAGGCCGGTTCCATGACAGTAGGAAATTCACATCCTTGCCTGCATTCTGGAGTTTGGTGGCGAAGTTGACGGGAACGGGGAAAGCCGTGTCACGGTCGCGTGCTCCGTGACGGATGTACCAATGTGGAGCAACCGTTGTCTTTCCGTCGCTGATGAAGCTCATGGGGTTCATCAACCTCACGTTCTGTCGGATGGCATCGCTAACGGTGGTATTATTCTTCTGAGCCGTGAAGTCGGTGAAATTGACACTGCTGCCCGCCCAGTCGCCGAACTCCTCATTCTCTCCGCTGGCATTGTTGACGCCCTCTATCTTGCTGTCGAAGGCTGGGACACCCTTCAGGGCTTGGGTGGAAACCACATAGTCCAGGTATTTCTTCATGTCAAGGCCGGTGATGTATTCGCCAACTTGCTTGCCACCCATGCCGCCACGCATGGGACGCATGCCCTGCGGACGCTGGCCCTCCTGCATCTGTGGACGCATGCCACCGTTGATAGGAGCAGCAAACATGCCACCAGCCGAACTGCTGAACGAGAAACCGAGGCTGTCGGGGATGTCGGCTCCGGCATTCTTCGCAATCTGAGCCGCGCGGATAATCTCACTCTTGATATAGTCAAGGTAGTTGTCTGCCGTCAGTGGAGTGCCGTCAGGCTTGCGAAGGTTCAGGCTTGCCAGATAGGCAGGAAACATAGCTGCCAGTTCGTTGGTGTAGCCCTTGTGCAGGTCATCGAGAGCCTGGCGGGAATCAGTCTGCTGGAACAACCACTCGTAGGCCATATCGGCGTGCTCCAGGTCGATGATGGGGCAATAGCACACGGAGGCAAACACATCGTCGCGCTCATCGGCAGCACCCATTGCCTTCAGCATCCCGGCATACTCGGGATTGTTGCCAGTTGCCCCCATCAGGGCCGACATGGCTCCTCCCGCACTTGTCCCGTCGGTGATAATTCGCTCGGCATCGCCTGGCATCTGCTTGTCGAAATGGCGCAGGTAACGGATGGCTGCTTTCAGGTCGAGAATGGCCTTGGGCGCCCGACCTGTATAGATGGTCTGGCCCTTCTTTATTTCCTTGTGGGCTTTGGCGTATGCCTTGTCTGCGACAACGGAAGAGTTTCGGCCTCGGGTTCCGGGTATGACCACCACGTATCCCTCTTTCAGCGCCCTGCCCGTAGCGTCGCCAGCCTGTGGCTGCGCAGCCGGCGAAGCCATATAGCCGCCGACGTATGTGCGAAGGAAAATCGGAGTTAGTTGTGTCGCTCCGTCAGGCACATACACATTGAGGAACTGATAGGTGGAGTCCTCCACATTGGTCACATAGAACAGCCGTTCGAAGGCTGTAAAGTTGACTGTTGTTCCGTCATAGACGGTCATCGACGATTTCACACCTGCATTGCTGTCAAATTGCAATGTTGATTGTGCCACGACTCCTATGGAGAGACAGGCACCAACAATAAAAGCGAATATCTTTTTCATAATGTAGATGGAGTGTTTCGAGTCGTAGCTCTGGTCTCTGCCAAGACCTTGGGTGAATAATAATGGGCTATTATTTATATGCCATTTCCCGATTTTTATATTCTTTATGTATGATTGTTCAATAACATCGAGGACGACATGCCATTTTGCTGCCATGCGTTTCTGTTTCTTTTTCGCCCTCGAAAAGAAACCCCTTCCCGCCATAATATGACAGGAAGGGGATGGAATTGGCTTTTGCTTTTAATTGTAATAACTATCTGGATAAAATGCGGATAAACGGTTTCCTGATTGATGCTGTCCGTCTAGTTGGAAGGCAATGACCAGTATCGATAGTTTATCGCTTGTCGGGGATGCCGTATTCTACCCAGCGTTCTTGTGGATAATAGCCTTTCAGTGTCTTTTTCTTCTCGGCGTATGATGCCTTGACACGGGCCATCTTCTCGTTCATTTGTTTCACCTTGGGGGTGAGTTCTTCACGCAGCCTTTCCACCTCAGCATTGATGGCTTCCAGTTCACGGATGGCTTGCTCCATGTCGTTGATTTCATCGTTTGTCACGCCGCCACCAATGCCGTTCAAATGTTTGCGCAAGCCCTCCACGAGGTTGCGACTCTTTTCAATCTGCAATTCTACAGTCTTTGACATGTTTTTTGGTCTTTTTGTTATACAAAATTAAATGATTTCCTATGCAAAAATAATAAAAAAAGTCGATTTTATGAATGTCATAATATGCCACATTTTTGTTTTTTTAAGATGCATTATGCCCTCTGTTTAAACTTTATTTGCACTTTTTACAGCCGATTTGCAATAGATGTGAATGTGGTTGTCATTTCCTTATCGGCGGCAGACTCTGGAAGTTCCGCGTGCTATAAACCTGAAGAAGGAATACCAGGCAAAGCGCAATGCCAACCTTATAGGGTGCCACGATGTCATCCACGCCAAAAATGGCTTTCGACAGTGGCATGACAATCAAAGGAGAGACGAATTGTCCCAGATAGAGTGCAGCCGAAAGCAGCGGCATGACCGTTGTGGCGGAGTTCTTGCCTCCCTTGATGCTCGCAATGGTGTTCAGATATGGAACACCCACGCCAGTGGCCATTCCGATGAATGCAGAGCCAAGCACCGCCATCGCTACAGTGGGCACTAGATAAGACACGTAACCCAACAGTAACAGCAAAGGTGCAAAGTATTTGACGCTCTGGCGGAAACGGTTCATCAGACTTCCGAAGCCAAGTCCGACAAAGAAGGCCACGACATCAAGCCCCACCATGATGACCGTGATAAGTCCTGTGGAAAGTCCCTGCTGCTGGCTGGCAACGATGGCGAAGTTGGTGGGGAAGATAAAGAATATCATCATCAGCAGAAGCATGCCGATGACCGACGGATGGAACTTCAGCAACTGCCTCGGATGGAAAGGGACGCCACGCTTGTTGGCACTGCCCAGTTGTTCGTTGGGCAGCCACAGCCACACCATCACCAGTGCTATCAGTCCCAGCAGATAGACAAAGAAGGCATAGTTCCATTCTATCGTCGCCAACATACCTGCCAGCAGTGTCGCCACCACACCACCTATTTGGTTCATGGCTGCCGACAGTCCCATCAGCCTTGCCTGTTGCTCCGGTGGGAAATAGTAGGCCAGCAGTCCGGTGGAAAGCGGCATGATGAGTCCGACGCTGACACCCAGCAATGCACGCATGGCCAGAAGCAGGTGGATGTCGTCCATGAAGAAGCATCCCGCTCCTGCCACGACATAGAGCAGCAGTCCCGTAGTGGCAATGGCACGGGTGCGCAGCACACGGCTTAGAGGAAGGAAGAAAAGATTGGTGACGATGATCAGCAGGGCTGGCATGCTGACAATAAACTGCACCAGAATAGCGGGTGCCTCGCTGAAATGAGCCTTGATGATGCCCAGCGCGGGGGCGATGGCGGCTCCGGCCATCACGGTGAGCAGCGACATGGAAAGGATGGTAGCCGTCACCCGTCTTGAAATGTTTGTCTTTGTCATTTTCAATCGGAGTTTTCGGGGATGCGAGTCATCCCCAGAGCTCTACCAGGCTGCTTCAAAAAAAATTAAATCGTGTGCAAAAGTACATAAAAAATTGGATATTCCAATCAGGAAAAATGCAAGAACAACACTTTTGATTTACAGTTTTCCACCCCTAACGCCCCCTTTTTTCTAATACTCCATCACCTAACCAGTGAAAATTTTCCACCCCTTCCTCGCTCTCAACCTCTCTCATTCCCATCCCCACCTCTCTGCTATTTTCGTCAGGTGCGCCTTGATGCCGCCGTCTGCCTTGTGGAACATGGGACGTATGTCGAGGTCACTCTTCAGAATATGAAAGGTCTTATGAATGGCTTCACATAATCCCTTCGGAAAAATCTAAATTTGTAGAACACAGCAGACCTGGCGAAAAAACGCAAAATGCTGATTGACAAAGAAAAACAAATTTAGAGTGAAAAAGATGGGCTAAGGACCTTTAAGACCTGTCGACCCTTTGGATGTATGCGGTCATTCCGCATTGTTGCTTGTCTCATTGCAGATGAAAGGCATCACGCTGTCTATCAGGCTTTGCTTTCTGTCTTGTATGGTGAGTATTTGTTGTTCCAAGGTGCCTTCAGCGATGAATCGATATACAAAGACGGGATGATGCTGGCCGATGCGGTGACTGCGGGCGATGGCCTGCTCCTCTGCCGCCTTGTTCCACCATGGGTCGAGCAGGAACACGTAGTCGGCGGCTGTAAGGTTGAGTCCCACTCCCCCTGCTTTCAATGAAATAAGAAAGAACTGGCATTCGGGGTTGTTTTGAAAGCGATAGATCACCTCTTCGCGGTTCACGGTCTTTCCAGTCAGTGTTTCATACCGCCATCCTTTTTGGTCCATATTCTTGCCCAAACGTTCCAACAGACTGACATATTCGCTGAAAAGAAGCACTTTGTGGTGAGTCCCTATGATGTTTTGCAATCGTTCGAAGACCTCGTTCATTTTCCCTTCGCCGTTGGCGATTTGGCGCAGGCGTTGTATGGCGGCGAGCATATGGATTTGCTTTTGGTTTGTAGGCACGTTGTTTTCCATCCACTCGTTGCGAGCCCGTGACAGTTCAGAGGCATACAGGCTTGTTTGCTCTTCGGTCATGGGGCATATCACGATTTCGTCTTGTCTCTCGGGGAGGTCGGTAAGCACTTCTTCCTTGGTGCGTTTCAAGAAGTATGGGGCGATCATTTTCCTGAGCAGTGAGATTCTGCTTTCTTCCATTTGACGTGCTATGGGTTGGATGAAAGCCTTCTTGAAATCCCTTGCCTCTCCCAGCAGATGGGGGTTGAGCACGTTCATCAGGCTCCACAGTTCCTCCAATCCATTCTCCACGGGAGTGCCGCTTAGCGCTTGGCGATGAATGGCTTTCAGGCTTTTCACGGCATGGTGTATCTGCGAGGTGGAAGTCTTGAAATGCTGGCATTCATCGAAGATGATGATGCCAAACTGCTGTTGTGAGAGATAGTCGATGTCGTTGAGCAAGGTCCTGTATGTGGTCAGCACTACATCCTGGCGCATCAGTGTCTGTCTCTTTTCGTGTCGCTTGGCGACATCGCCTGTGTATGAACATGCTTGCAGTGTGGGGGAGAAACGGTTGATTTCATTAAGCCAGTTGTGAACGACCGAGGCTGGTGCCACGACAAGTGAGGTGTGGTATTCTGCGATGCCTTGCTCGCTCGCCTCTTCGTGGTCTGTTTCGCCACGCATCTCTTCGTCGGTGAAGAGGAATCCCGCCCGGGGGCGCCGCACAGGAGCGGGCTTTGCCACCTCCTTGTATGCCAGCAGCAGGGCAATGGTTTGGATGGTTTTGCCCAGGCCCATTTCATCGGAGAGGCAGCATCCGGTCCGCGCGATGAAGTTCTGCCACAGCCATTCCACGCCTTTCTCCTGGTAAGGGCGCAGCGTGGCCTTCAAGTGCTTGGGGATGTGGAAAGGTACGCTGGCTATCTTGTCGATGGAGGGTGGGGGAGGGCAGGAGCTGAGTTGGCTTCGGTGGCGCTGTATGCTGTTGTCCTTCGTCGTGGTGCCTGTCAGTAGCAGGTCGGCATACCGTGAAAGCCATTCCTGGGGGATGAGCAGTCGCTCGCCTGTGGGCAGCATGTATTCTTGTTCCCCACGCAGGATGGTGTCGCGTAGATGGCTGAAGGGGATGCGCAGGCGCCCGTTGTCGAGGATGATGGTCACCCGGGTCTGAAGCCAGTCGCCTTGCCATTGGTCGCTTTGCTCCACGTCAAGAGGTCCGATGTAATAGGCATGTTCGGAGGGTTGAACGATGTCGAATCCTTGTTCACGCAATTCCGCGCCGTGTCGTTGGAGCCATTCCACCAGTGAGGAGAGTGATGAAAACCTGATGTTCCCATGGCTGTTGGTTTGTATGCCGTTCAAGCGAAGGTGGTCATGGTAATGTTGCTCTGCCGCCTTGTCACGCAACTGTCGTGAGAAGCGGAAACTGTGTTCTGTTTCACGTAGAGACACTCGTCCTGGCGAGGTGCTGTCGAAAGGGTATTCGGTGGAACCGTATTTGAAATATAGTGAAAGCAAATAGACCCCGTCGATGGCATACTCCACTTTGAATAGGGGTTGGGGAGTTTCCTTGACATCGTCGATGTCGAATCCTTCGGCGTTTATCTCGACTTTTACGGCATTTTTCAGGATGAATTTCCGGAAATAGTCGCTCTCCATCCTGCGAGGGATGAACACGGATGACTTGTTGACAAACGGAATCAACAGTTGTCCTCCGAAGCCCTCGCCCATGAAATGGATGACATTGTCAAGGATGAACACTCCTGGTGTGTGACACAACACCACGGCATGGTGTTGTGAGATGTCTTCTACAAGATGGCTGCCGATGCGTAGATGAAGATGGTATTCCGTCCCTTCGTCATGGCGGTGGAAGTTCATTACAGGCGTCACTGCCAGGGATGGGGAAAGACGCAACCTGTCGTCCATGTGAAGAGGAGTCTTTGCCTCAGGGGTGTAGAGGATGGGTATTCCCATCTTGTCGGCCATCAGTATGGCCTTGACCAAGCGCATGTCGCCCATCAGTTTGATGTGTCTTTTCACCATGGCATCATTTGACTCCCAGAATGACTTCTGGTTTCGAAACATCTTCTTGTTGGCATAGCGCATATAAAGATGCTTTGGCTGTGTTTCTTCGCACAGTATGGAAAGTTGCTTTAGTTCCTCCTGGCCTGGGGAGGCAAGTCGCTCTTTCCATAGTGTCCGGTCCACAATCATGAACCGTCCGGGTGATGTGACGCTTTTCAATTCCGAGCTCACAATACCCCAGATGCCTTGTGGTGCCAGTGTCAATATGATGTGGCTGTCATTCATCTCAAAAACAATATACGACGATGAAGACCATGGCTTCTTGTGTGCTCCTCGTCTCTTTTTGGTCGTTTCTTGGTTGAAGGTGCAAAATTATGAAAAAAAGTCACCATTCCAACTATTATCGATGAAAAGTTCAGTCGCGAATATGGAATAGTTGCTTGAACACTTTATTGTGTTAAAATTTATCATTCTTTATTATGTTTGTGAAAAAATATGTATCTTTGCACAATAAAGCGTGCGTGTGTCTATATATCAGACAGATGGCTTGATGAAAGGTGTAAACCATTTGCAATCAAGAAATTTTGAAACAAAGTCCTTTTGTCTTCTTTGCAATGGCTGCAATTGCAATGATACTGCTACTTGCAGAGGAAAAGATTGAAAAACGAGACTCGTCTGTGGAGATGTCGCATTGCGGTTTTACCCATATGCATTTAAAATAAAGACAAGCATAATGAAAAAGAATTTGAAACTTAAAAAGAAGATTGCGATATTCGTCGCACTTTTGTTTCTGATGCCTATGTCGTTAATGGCAAAAGGCAGCAGCTCCATCTTGGGCGACGTGAATGGTGACGGATATGTCAACGTGACTGATGTGACCTTGCTGGTGAACAATTTGCTGGGTTTCGAGAATGCCAGTTTCGTCGCCGCTAATGCCGACCTCAATGGCGATAATGACATCACCGTGACCGACGTGACGGCATTGGTGAACCTCATCCTCACCGGTGATAAAAACACTGTCTTCGACGTGGATACCAACCTTGGCGACGACGATATCGGCTATGGTGGCGGTGGCTCCGGACCGGCAAGGGCAATGAAAATTAGTAAATAACAATTTATAATTAATAATTGAGCTTAGAGGGAGTGAAGAGGCCAAAATGTGGCGTCGTCACTCCCTTTAGCTTTTACGGGTGACAAGACATTCTTTTCGACTAGGTTTATCCGTCGTCAAAAAAAATACGCGGCAACTCATCTCTGAGCCGCCGCGTACAAGCCTATGTTTAACTAAAAATCCTTTTCAAAACCAAAGGGAGCCTCACGGCGACCTTTGTTGTCCAATTAAACAATCTACTTAATACCTTAAACCTAATAACTAAAAACCTAAATCTATTACTACTAACCTAAACAATCTATTAACCTTTATGATTGATAACTCAATCATTGACGATGCAAAATTACTCACAAAACGCCAACCATGCAACTCTTTTGTGAAGATTATCAATAAAAATACCCTTTTCTTGATGTAAATCAATAGATGTGTGCGATAACAACGTTATTTTTTCGTTTTTTATGCGTATGAATACTTTTTTTTGATTACTTTTGTCCTTGATATGAGAGTACTTGTCATCAACACCAGCGAGCGGACGGGAGGAGCCGCAATGGCCGCCAACAGACTTATGGAGGCACTAAACAACACCGGCGTAAAGGCCAAGATGCTTGTCAGGGACAAAGAGACCGATTCCATCACCGTAGTGGGGATCGGAGACAGCCTCTTGGCGCAAAGGCATTTCATCAGGGAAAGGATGGCCGTCCTTGCCCGACTTCATTTCTCCAAGAAACACCTCTTCGACATCGACATAGCGAATGCCGGTTTCGACATCACCAAAACCAGGGAGTTCCAGGAAGCAGACATCATCCACCTGCACTGGGTCAACCAAGGTATGCTGTCGCTCAAGGGCATCAGGAAAATCTTGGAAAGTGGGAAACCCGTCGTGTGGACCATGCACGACGCATGGCCTTCCACGGGCATCTGCCACCTCACCATGGGGTGCAAGCGTTTCAAGACCAGATGCAAGAATTGCAAGTATCTGCCCGGAGGTGGGGGAGAGAACGACCTCTCGTCAAAGGTGTGGAAAAAGAAAAAGGACATCCTCGAGCATCATGGCATCTTCTTCGTGGCTTGCAGCAAATGGTTGGAAGGAGAGGCGAAGCAGAGCGCACTCCTCAACGGCCAAAACATCACTTGCATCCCCAACCCCATCGACACCAAGGTGTTCAAGCGCCACGACAAGGCGGAGGCCAGGAAGATGCTGGGACTGCCTTTGGACAAGAAACTCATCCTCTTTGTCTCGCAACGTGTCACCAATGCCTACAAGGGTATGGACTACCTTGTGGAGGCTTGCCGCCTGCTTGTGGAAGAACACCCGGAGATGAAGGAACAGTGTGCTGTTGTCATGCTTGGAGGCCATGCGGAGGAGATGGAGGGCAAACTGCCCTTGCAGTCGTTCCCCTTGGGCTATATCACGGATGAAAGGAAAATCGTCGAGGTGTATAATGCCGCCGATGTCTTCGTCCTGCCTTCTCTCTCAGAAAACCTTCCCAACACCATCATGGAGGCCATGGCGTGTGGCGTGCCATGCGTCGGTTTCAAGGTGGGAGGCATTCCCGAGGAGATTGAGCACAAGAAGACGGGATATGTGGCGGAATACCGTAATGCCAAAGACCTTAAGGAAGGTATCAGATGGGTGCTCGCCGAGGCTGATTGCGAAGCGTTGTCGGCGGCGGCGATGAAGAAGGTGGCAACCTCCTTCTCACAAGACGGCGTGGCTCTGAAGTATATCGAGGTGTACAACCACGCCATGGCATTCAAACATTACGGGATATGACACGCATCACCATCGTCACCATCACCTATCAGGCAGCAAAGGTGTTGCAGCCCACACTTGACAGTGTCCTCTGCCAGCATCATGAATGGGTGGAGCACATCATTGTCGATGGTGCGTCCACTGACGGCACGGTGGAGATGGCGAAGGCTTACAAGCAACAGTCGGATGCCATGGGCAACGGCCACGAGGTGCGGTTGCTCTCCGAACCCGACAACGGCCTTTACGACGCCATGAACAAGGGTTTGCAAATGGCTACGGGCGATTATGTCTGTTTCCTCAATGCTGGTGACAGGCTCGCCGACGAGGAGACCTTGGCAAGGGTGGCGGAAGTGGCGGAGGCCTATAGCGACGGGGTGAGTCCGGCGGTGGTCTATGGTGACACCGACATCATCGATGCTGAAGGACGTTTC
The DNA here is from genome assembly GCA_902786665.1 of uncultured Prevotellaceae bacterium. Lineage (GTDB taxonomy): Bacteria > Bacteroidota > Bacteroidia > Bacteroidales > Bacteroidaceae > Prevotella. The sequence goes on from CADADN010000002.1 coordinate 53,619, forward strand.
CTCAGGCACAGGAGGTTGGCACCGCCAGAGGTTTTGTCGTGGCGGTCGTTCAAGCACGGCATGCTGGTGTGTCACCAGGCGTTTTATGCCCATACCCAACAGGCCAGGCAGGTGCCTTACGACACCCGCTACCATTTCTCGGCGGATGTAGACTGGTGCATACGGGTGATGAAGAAGGCGGAAGAGGGCAAGGAGCCGCTCTGTAATGCCGGCAAGGTGCTGGCTCTCTACTTGGAGGAAGGGCAGACCACCCTCCACCACAAGGAGTCGTTGAAGGAGCGCTTTGACGTGATGAGGCGTCACTATGGACTTTGCACCACTGTCGCCATGCATGTGTGGTTTGTCATCAGGAGGATGGTGAGGGGTTCCTAGTTTTTTTCTAGTATTTTCTAGTCTTCCTAGTCTTCCTAGTATTTCTAGTATTCCTAGTCTTCCTATGATTACGAAAAAAGCCAATACCCGTGAATGTCACGAAGTATTGGCTTCCATGGTTATGATTAGTCGCTTGTCTGCTAAATCTTATTTGCCTCTTGCAGCTGTTGCCTTTGCCGACTCACTTTCCATTGTGTTGCGGTGGAATACATAGCTGTTGCCGGTGACATCCTGGTTTTTGAAGTCGAAGAAGAGGCAGGGATTGAGTGCCACACCGCAAAGGCGGGTTTCGAAGTGAAGGTGAGAACCTGTGCTGCGTCCTGTATTGCCGCCAAGACCGATGGGTTGGCCTGCGCGGACGACCTGATTCTCCTTGACAAGATGTTTTGACATATGTGCGTAATAGGTTTCCAAACCATTGGGGTGACGTATTACAACATAATTTCCATATCCTTGTGCTTCGTATTTCACGATGCGCACTTTGCCGTCGAATGCAGCGTGAATGGTGTCGCCAGTATATACTTTGATGTCAAGTCCGCGGTGCATGCGTCCCCAACGAGGACCGTAATTGGATGTGATGACGCGGCTGGGTGTGGGCATATGGAAACCTCTGAGGTCTATGGTGAATGTTTCTGGCAGTGAAGAGCCTTTGTAGTGGGTGCTGGAGTTGTCCCAGTTTTCGTAGAGCATGGCACTGGGGCTTTCCATATTCTCACGCTCCTTGATATTTTGCAAAGCAAGAGTGTCGAGTTGCTTTGCTTTTTTGTCAACTGGGACCATGCGGGCCAAAAGATCCTGGCTGGCAGCAGGCATAGAAACTGCGGCCAATACTACTGTCACTGCAAATGTCTTAATAGCTTTTCTTAAATTCATTATATTCATATTTTTTATCATCACAAAAAGGTGTGATGCTTGACTATTTTTCGATTTTCCCTCTGTTTTGAAATAATCGACGCAATAATTTGATACATCAATTATTTCAATGCGTTGCAAAGGTAATCAAATTTTCCCGAATAAAAGTGCCATTAACAGTATTTAGTGCATATTTAACACTTAAAAGCAAGTCTTAAAAAAAGATTAAAAATGATAAATGAAAAGTGAAAAATGAAGATGGGAAAACGTAAAAAAATGTAAGATGAAAGGAGGAATATGGGAAAAAGTGAAAGGTGCAAGATGGGAAAGAATCTCCTTCAGGAAATGGCCCCCCAGTTGATGTTGGTCTTGCGCAAGGCGGTCAGCCGTTGCCACAACATGCGGTATTCTGGTTTCTTGCATTCTGGGTCGTTGTCGATGATTTTCTGTGCTTCGTCGCGTGCCATTTGCACAATTTGGCCGTCCCGCGCGATGTCGGCGATTTTCAGGTCGAAGGCCATTCCGCTCTGTTGCGTGCCTTCCAGGTCTCCGGGTCCGCGGAGTTTCAGGTCGGCCTCTGCGATTTGGAAGCCATCGTTGGTGGAGCACATGATGTCGATGCGCTTTGCCGTCTCCTTGCTCAATTTGCGCGTGGTGACAAGGATGCAGAACGACTGTTCTGCGCCGCGCCCCACACGGCCGCGCAACTGGTGAAGTTGTGACAAACCGAATCGTTGGGCGTCGAGGATCACCATCACCGAGGCGTTGGGGACGTTCACCCCCACCTCGATAACCGTCGTGGCCACCAGGATTTGAGTCTCGCCACTGACGAACTTGCGCATCTCCTCTTCCTTGTCTTGCGACTTCATGCGACCGTGCACCTTGCTGAGTTTGAATTGGGCGAATACCTGCCGCATCGTCTCGTAGCCTTCCTCCAGGTTGCGTAGGTCCATGCGCTCGCTCTCCTGGATGAGCGGATAGACGATGTACACCTGCCGTCCTGCAAGGATTTGCCTCCTGATGCCTTGGTACAGGCTGGTGAGTTGGTCATCGTATTTGTGCTGTGTGTGGACGGGTTTGCGGCCGGGGGGGAGTTCGTCGATGACACTCACGTCGAGGTCGCCGTAGATGGTCATGGCGAGTGTGCGGGGGATGGGTGTGGCGGTCATCACCAGCACGTGTGGCGGGTTCTGGCTCTTGCTCCACAGTTTCGCTCGCTGGGCGACACCGAACCGGTGCTGCTCGTCGATGACGGCAAGGCCGAGGCGGAAGAAACATACAGGGTCCTCGATGATGGCATGGGTGCCTACAAGGATGTGGATGCTGCCATCGGCTACTCCGTCGAGCACTGCCTGGCGGCGTTTCCCCTTCACGATGCCCGTCAGCAGTTCCACGCGGACGTCCATTCCGGAGAGCAGTTCCGTGAGCGTGGCCAGGTGTTGCTCGGCGAGGATTTCCGTGGGTGCCATGATGCATGCCTGGTAGCCGTTGTCCAGGGCGATGAGCGTGGCCATCAGTGCTACAAGGGTTTTTCCCGACCCCACGTCGCCTTGAAGGAGGCGGTTCATCTGTCGCCCGCTTTTCATGTCGGCATGGATTTCACGGATGACCCGTTTCTGTGCTTCGGTGAGTGCGAAGGGGAGATGATGGTGGTAGAAGCCGTTGAAATAGTCGCCTACATGGCGGAACACGTACCCCCGGAACTTTCGGCGCTGGTCGCTGGCGTAGCGGAGGATGTTGAGTTGTATGTAGAACAGTTCCTCGAACTTCAGTCGCAGTTTGGCGTGGTCGAGGTCTATTGCGCTTTGGGGGTAGTGGATGAGTCGGAAAGCCTCGTCGCGGGAGATGAGGTGCCGTGGACCGGTGATGAATGGTGGCAGCGTTTCGGGCAGGGGTGTTGCCATGCGTTGCAGCAGTCCTTTGATGGTGCGTTCCAGGCTGCGTGAGGAGAATCCTGCTTTCTTCATCCTCTCCGTGGTGTGGTAATGGGGTTGCATGCCCATCGTGGAGAGTTGGGCGGTGGCGGCGAGATCTATTTCCGGGTGTGTGATTTGGAAACGTCCGCCATAAACCGTGGGGCGGCCGAAGACGATGTACTCCTCGCCCACCTTGTAGTTGTTGAGGATGTATTGCGACTTGGCGAACCACACCAGGTCCACCACGCCGTGCCCGTCGCTGAAATGAGCCACCAGTCGCTTGTTGCGGCGCCCCATGTCAAACGACTCGAAACTGAGAATCTTGCCTTTCAGTTGGATGAATGACATGCTCTCCAATAGTTCCGTCGTCAGGTATATCCTCCGACGGTCCACATATTTATATGGATAGTATTCCAGGAGGTCGCCAAAGGTCTGGATGCCGAGTTCCTTGTTCAGCATCTCTTTCCGCTTCGGGCCAACCCCCGGAGCATACATGATGTCTTGGTCGAGTATGTCGGGCATGGTGCAACAGGCTTTTTGTAGAAGGCTGGTATTCCTAGAGGTTCTGGTTTTCCTAGAGGTTCTAGTATTCCTAGAGGTTCTGGTATTCCTAGAGGTTCAGAATTTCCTAGAATTTCCTAGAGGTTCCTAGAATTTCCTAGAATTTCCTAGTGCTCCATCAGATGGGCAAACTGCATTTTTTCTTGGAGCGTGCGGCTGATTTCCTCTCCCGCCACCATTGCCAGCAGTTGATAGGCATAGGGCATTGAGGCTGCGGGGCCTTCTCCGGTGACGATGTTGCCGTCCACCGTCACGAGTTCGTGGGTGTATTCCGCTCCGGTGAGGTAGATTTCGAAACCGGGGGAGCATGTGGCACGGCGCCCTTCGAGCAATCCGAGATTGCCTAAGACCATTGGTGCGGCACAGATGGCGCCGATGAGTTTGCCCTTGTCGGCATGTGCCAAAAGGGCTTGGCGCACACCCTCGTGCTCGTTCAGGTTTTTCGAACCAGGCATTCCTCCGGGGAGGAGCAGCACGTCGGCGTCGCTCAGGTCGGTTTCTTCGATGAGGATGTCTGCTTTCACCGTGATGCCATGGGATGAGGTCACCCACAGGGCGCCCGTCACACTAGTGGTCACTACTTCCTGGTTGCCTCGGCGCAGGATGTCAACAGGGGCGAGGGCTTCGATTTCTTCAAAACCTTCAGCCAGAAAAACGTATATCTTTGCCATATCTTTGGTGATGTTGATGTTGTTGTCGTTTTATCATTTGCAAATTTAGTCATTTTTCCACATTTTCACGTATGGTGTTCGTATTTCTCATTAAAATAGTTTATTTTTGCACGCAAAAATCACCATGGCACCCAGAAAACTAAGGTTTGCCATCTTCGGCAACATCTATCAAGCCAAGAAATCGGCTTCCATACAGAAAGTGCTGTCCTTCCTCTCAGAGCGGAAGGCGCAGGTCTGTGTGGACAAGGAATTCCATCACTTTCTCACCAAGGATTTGCATATAGACGTGCATGCCGACAGTGTCTTCGATGATGACAACTTCGATGTGGACTTTGTCATCTCCATGGGAGGCGACGGCACCTTCCTCAAGGCAGCCAGCAGGGTGGGGGCGAAAGGGTTTCCCATCATGGGTGTCAACATGGGAAGACTGGGTTTTCTGGCCGATGTGGGTCCGTCTGAGATAGAGGCTGCCCTTGAGGCAGTCTATCGTAACGATTACAAGGTGGAGGACCATTCCGTCATCGTGGTGACGGCACAAGGTGAAAGCACCATCGCCGGCTGCCCCTTCGCCCTCAACGACATCGCCGTGCTCAAGCGTGACAACGCATCGATGATCAGCATACGCACGAGCATCAATGGTGAGCACCTCATCACTTACCAGGCCGACGGACTCATCGTATGCACACCGACTGGCAGTACGGCTTATTCCCTCTCCAACGGCGGTCCCATCATCGCACCGCAGTCGGGTGTGCTCTGCCTTTCGCCCGTCGCACCCCACAGCCTCAATGTCAGGCCCATCGTCGTTCCCGACGACGCCGTGGTCACCATGAGTGTGGAGAGCAGGAGCCACCAGTTCCTCGTCGCCATCGACGGACGGTCGGAGAAATGTGCCGAGGGTACGTTGCTCACCATCCAGAAGGCACCTTTTGCAGCGAAAATCATCAAGCGTCATGGACAAAAGTATTTCCACACCTTGAAAGAGAAGATGATGTGGGGTGCAGACACCAGATAATTGTAGTGTATGAACATTTTCCAGAGAATAAAAGACTATTTCACACCGGAGGAGAGCAAATACACCGCGAAGGAAATCCTCATATGGCTTTGGGAGGCTTGGAAAGGCAACAGGTTCCAGGCGCTGCTCAACGCATCCCTCGGCCTCATGGGGGTGGTCGTCAGCCTTTCCGCTGTAAAGGCCATACAGAATGCCATCGACATCGCCTCGGGGGCGAAGCCCGGCTCCATCTATTGGGGTGTGGGAATCATGGGCATCATCGTGTTGTGCAATTTTGCCATCAACATCTCCGTGGTATGGGTGAAGAACATCCTTGGCGTCCGTGCACGCAACCGGATGCAGCAAAGATTGCTCGACCGCATCCTCAGGTCGGAATGGCACAGCAAGGAGAAGAGGCATAGTGGCGATGTCATCAACCGACTCCTCACCGACGTGGGACATGTCATCAACTTCCTTACTGAGACGTTGCCCAACTCTGTTTCCACGCTGGCACTTTTCATCGGTGCTTTCGCTTATTTGTATTCGATGGACAAGATGCTCTCGTTTGTCATCGTGGTGATGATACCCATCGTCATACTTCTCAGCCGTTTCTATATGAGGAAGATGAGGCAGTTGGCCAAGGATGTGAGGACGTGCGACTCCAAGATACAAAGCGTGCTTACCGAAACCGTGCAAAACCGCATGCTCATCAAGATCATGGAGAGCGACGATGCTATGATCGACAAGTTGGAAACAACACAAAGCGAATATCGTGAGAAAGTGGTGAAACGCACGTTCTTCTCGGTCATCGCCAACTTCGTCCTCAATTTCGGTTTCTCTTTCGGATACCTCGTGGCCTTCCTTTGGAGTGCCTTGAGGTTGTCGCACGGTACTCTCACTTTCGGTGGCATGACTGCTTTCCTGCAATTGGTCAACCGTGTTCAGGGACCGGCGAAGAATCTGACAAAACTGGTGCCGGAGTTTGTCTATGTGTTCACTTCCGCCGAGCGACTGATGGAATTGGAGGACAATCCGTTGGAGGAGCAAGGCAAACCAGTTTATGTTAAGGCTCCCTGCGGCGTCAGGCTCAACAACATCTCCTTCTCCTACGAGGAGGGGGGCAAGGTGGTGGACAATCTTTCCTTTGACTTCAAGCCGGGCAGCTGCACCGCCATCCTGGGTGAGACGGGTGCAGGAAAGACCACCATCGTGAGGATGATTCTCGCGCTGATGTTCCCGCAAGAAGGCACGGTGGAAATCTACAACGACAAGGAAAGTAAGCAACTGTCGCCCCGCATGAGGTGCAACTTCGTCTATGTTCCTCAGGGAAACACCTTGCTCAGCGGCACCATCCGCGATAATTTGAGGTTGGGCAAGCTCGATGCCACCGACGAGGAGATGGAGGAGGCGCTCAGGATGAGTTGCGCGGAGTTCGTGCTCGACTTGCCAGAGGGACTTGAAACCGTGTGTTCGGAGTCGGGTGGAGGACTGAGCGAGGGTCAGGCGCAGCGCATCGCCATCGCACGTGCGCTTCTCCGCGACCGCTCCATCATGCTCTTCGATGAGGCCACCAGCGCCCTCGACCCCGAAACGGAGAAAAACCTCTTGCAGAACATCCTCGCCAAGCACAACAAGACCATCATCTTCATCACCCACAGGCCCGCCGTGATGGAGTATTGCGACCAGACGCTCAAAATCGACAAGATATAGACGCTATAGAAACTATAGACGCTATGGAAACTATGATTTTTTCCTCATCTCCTTGGTCAAAAGGATGAGGTCTTGCGCGGACTTCAGCCAAGAGAAACGCTCCACATTATCCTTGCCCCTTGCCTTCAGCAAGGGCTTTTTTGTGTCTGTGTTTTTCAGATAGGCGACGATGGCCTCGTGGATGCTCTTCACATCATAAGGGTCGAAATACAGTGCGGCATCGGCACACACTTCGTGTTGCACGGGAATGTCGGAGGTGATGACGGGGCAGCCGCAGGCCATCGCCTCAAGTGGAGGTAGGCCGAAGCCCTCGTAGATGGAGGGGAAGATGAAGCATTCGGCTTGGTGGTAGAGGCGCAGCAATTCTTCGTCGCTCACCCTGCCCAGTATTTTCACGTTGCCTTTCTCCAGGTCTTTCCCGCCTTTTCCTCCAAACACCCTGTTGGCATTCCCTACGATGTAGAGTTTGCAACCCTCTATGCCCTCGAAGGCTTCCACCAGGCGCAGGAAGTTCTTGCGAGGGTCAAGCGACGACACCGTCAGGGCGAAGCGCTCCTGGGGAGCATCTTGCAAGTCGAATGATTGGAAAAAACGTGTGTCCACTGCCGGATAAAGCACGCTGACCTTGGAAGGCTTGACAAAGGGATAGAAGCGCAGGATTTCGCTTTTGGAAAACTCGCTGACGGTGATGATATGCCGGGAGGTGCGCACCGCCAAGGGGGTCATCATCTTGTACCACCAATAATAGGCGCGTGAGAACCATGACGGGTTTTCCAGGAAGGAGAGGTCATGGACAGTCATCACCTTGTTGCGTAGCAGGATGGAACCCAATCCGGTGAAACTCAGCACCACGTAGTCTTTCTTGCCGATGAAGAAAAAGGGAAGGACGAACTGTTCCCATAGGTGGGAGTTGCCGAAGCCGTAGTGCACCACATCCATCCCGCTCACATCATAGCAGTCGGCAATCGGTGCCTTGGGGCATACGATGGTGAAAGGCTGATGGAGTCCGGCCAAGGCCTTGCAGATGTTGTAGGCAAAGCGCTCCACCCCGGTCATGGGCTGTGTGAGGAATCGTCCGTTGATGTAGATCATAGGGTATGGCCTTGTTGTTTTGATTTCGGGAAAGAATTCTTAGGAATCAGGAAAGTATGGCTTTCCGGCTGTGAGAAATGGTAGAGGCTCTTGATGAACAATGGATATCGGTGATAGCCCATTATTTTGTAGAGGGTATGGAACAGTCGGTTGAGCATGCTTAGTTTCTTGCCATAATCGGAATAATTCTTGGGTGTCAATTTGTCTATGCTTTCCTTGACCAACATGTTTTTTTTCTGAAGAATATGGAAGAGCGACTGTTTGCCGGTGGAGAACGGGTTGCCTGTTTCGTAGCCTTCTTTCTTTAGCCCGTTGTATAGCCGACGGTGGAAGTTTTCTATTTTGCAACCATTGTCATACTGGTTGTAAGAGTATTCCAGTGACATATAGGCAAGGAAGGTCTCTTTCCCTTTTCTCAAAGCATCTTGATAGATTTGGGTGGCCAGTCCCATGTCGGCATGTTTTTCCGGGTTTGACAGGCGCTGATGGGAAATGACATCCTTGAGGAGCATTTTATAATCATAACCCGAAAAATGGACGAAGGCCAATGGCGAGGGAGTCGTATCGCCATCATTGTGCCGTGGCCTGACCCAAAGCGTGTGGTCGTCATGCTGGTATATCTCACGCTCAAAGATGTTCCAAGGAGCGAGGTTCGTGCCGAGGTCTCTCATCACGCATAATTTGTCACCTAGGAACGCCGGTGCCCAGTCCATCCATTTCTGGTCGGTGAAAGTTCCGACAGTCCTGTCGCAGAAAGCCTGACCCGTCAGTCTGATACGCCACCATTGCATCAGTTTTTTTGTGCTGTCGGCGTTTCTGCTGCCACAAAAGCCGAGATTGAAGATGCCTGTCACGCATATCGCCCACTCGTCTTCTCCCTGGTATATGGGATGGGGGTCTGCCACATGGGGGGTAAGCACCATGTCGTGAGTGTCCAATGCAGAGAATATCTTCGTCAGTGGTGAGAAGACATAGATGTCAGGGTCGAAGTAGATGACCTTCTCATATTGCTTGCCATAGAAATATTGGAAGACAGCCGGCTTGATGGCGGTGCAGAATTCCGTCAGCGTGTATTTGAAACTCATATCCTGCCATTCTTCCTCAGAATAGCCTGTGATAGGTTTGGCGCAAACGACGTTGTCGGGTGTCTTTTGTTCTTTCGAAGGGAATTCATCGGCGACAATGATATGGAAGTCCACCGTGTCTTTATGAAACCTGATGATGGAAGATTCCAGGATTTGGGCCAATCCGATATAATTCTTGGCAACTATGGTGAAGATACAAATCTTTTTCATTTTCTGCTGATTAGGAAAAGAGACTGGATTTTGATGATGAGATAGGTGAAGAGGGACAGTCCTGTGATGCTTTTGACAGCTTGATAGCGCTCTTTGTTTTCCCTGAAGACGTCACCAAGGCTTTTCAGCCTGTTGCCGACAGTGTCACTCTTTTCGCCGGCACCGACTACATTGTCTTCATGCTGCCGGTAGGAGATGAGTGGCTGGGGGATTCCTGCGATGTGTCCACCATGGGCCAATGCATTCAGGATGATATGGTAATCGTGTATGATGTATTTGCTTTCTTGATAAGGACTGGCGGTGTCCCTTGCGATTCTGTTGAACAGCATGGTGCATCCGGGCACCATGTTGGTCAAATGGAAGAACCGCTCTTTGAACACCATCCGCTCGATGCCTCGTGCGTGGAAGAATGAGTCATCCTTCACTTCCAACCGGCTGTTCACCACTTTCAAGTCGCAGAATGCTACTAATGGGACGTTGGCGGAAAAGGTTTTCTCCATCTCCCGTATTTTTTGCAGCGTCAACTCTACCTTTTCCGGCATCCACACGTCGTCCTGGTCGGAAAACATGTAGTAGTCGGCCTCTACCCTTTCAAGAAGGCTCATGAAATTGGAAAGTGCACCTCCTTGGGGAGAATAATCCAGCACGGTGATTTCATCAGGATGTTTCCTCGCGTGGTCGTTGATGATGTTGACCGTGTTGTCCTTCGACCCGTCGTCATGGATGTAAAGGTGCCAGTCGTGATTGGTTTGGCCCAGGATGGAGCCTATCTGCTCGGCAAGAAATCTCTCACCGTTGTAGGTGGCCATCAGGATGGCGATACGTGTATGTTGCGTGGTCGTTATCGGTTCCATATGCCTTGAGCTGTGCCGTTGATGAGTTTTTGGAATTGTATGCGGTTGACCACGAGTCCGGGGAGGTTGACGAGGCACATCACGGTCATGAACCAGATGATGTTGTGCGACCAACGGGCGGTGAAGTATGCCAGCGGGATGAACAGGATGGCGGCAGAGACGGTGAAAACCAGTTGCAGCCAGAGTTTGCCGATGCCGTTGATGAAATAGCTGTATCTCATGCTGTAGATGAGGATGAAGATGTAGGCGGCCATGGCGATGCTCATGGGGATGTCGACGTGGGCCTTGTCGCCAATCCAGATGTCGTAAACCCATGGGGAGACGGCCACCATCAGCACCATGGAGATGAGGATGAGGAGGGTCATCACGTTCATCTTCTTGTTGGCCGAGCGTATCCATGCCATGTCGCAGCGCTCGTAGGCGTCGGTCGTCGCATTCCAGAAGGGCATGCAGATGACGGTGAATGCGACGAGCATCAGGCTGAAATAGCGGTATGCTATCTGGTAGGGTGTCACCATGGCGGGTGAGAACAGTTTGGATATCAGGATGTTGGATGTCAAGAACAAGACTACGCTCGAAATCTGCATGACAAAGAATTTCACCCCCATGGTCATCACGCTTTTCGCTTCTGAGAGGTTGACGAGCTTGTATTGTGGTCGCAACTGGGGGTATTTGTAATAGAACGTGACGGGGTAGGCGAGCACATAGGTGAGGAAAGGCGCGGCGGTGTTCACCAAGGCGATGTGCATCAGCGAATGGCTGCCCGACAGATACACCAGGTAGCACCCTGCCAGTGCAAGAGTCTGTCCTATGGCGACGAGGAGATTGCTCACGGCGGGCAGTTGCAGGCCCATGTAAAAATTGCCGATGAGTTTGAAGATGAAGGTGGAGCAGACAAAGGAGATGGTGACTATCAGCACGGCGTCGAGGTCAGGCACTTTCCCTGGTGACACGTTGAGGAAGCCGTAGGTGTCGAGGAGTGCCACCAGGATGAGCAGTATGGCCAGGATGGGGATCATGATGTAGGTCAGCATGGCGAAAGTGGATGACACGAGGGAGTGTGCGCGTTCTGTCTCTCCGTGTGCGAGGTGTGCCGCCAACTTGTTGCGCAGGCCGTTGCCCAGGCCGATGTCCATGTAGTCTATCCACATGAGGATGCTGCTGATGGTGAGCCACACGCCGTTCTTGTATTCTCCCAAGCATTTCAGCGTGACGGGCACCATCAGCAACACGACCACGGCCGACCATCCCTTGATGAGGAAGGAGCCGAGGATGTTCTTGCGCAACAGTGAAGTGCGCTGGTCGCTTTGTGTGGGTGCTGACATATCTTTGTTTTCCCTATCTCAATGTCCCTAAGGACCTTAAAGTCGTTAAAGTCCTTAAAGTCGTTAAAGTCGTTAAAGTCGTTAAAGCCCTTAAAGCCCTTAAAGTCCTTTGGCGAAGCCAAAGATGTTACTCTTTTGAAACGTGAATGAGCGCCTCTTTATTGTGTGATATAGTCGAATTCACGTCCAGCGAGTCCTCGTTTCACGTCTCTTAGTCCCACAAAAAAGTCCGAGGAACTCAAAACCTTGTTTCGGTGAGTCCCTCAGACTTCCTATTATGTCCTAGAAATTCCTAGGATTTCCTAGTCTCTCCTAGCCTCAATTATTAATTATAAATTATTAATTATTAATTATCACCTTCCTCCCCCCCATGATGTAGATGCCTGCGGGGAGTCCCTGAGTCATCTGTTGCGGGGTGGCACCCGGTGTACCGCGGCGGATGAGCCTGCCGTCGATGCTGTAGATGTCTGCGGCTGGGGCTTCTTCATTTGCGAGTGAAGGCCTGATGCCTGTGGTGAGGATGTTGACCTTGTTCTTGCCTCCTTCGGTCTCTGAGGAGATTTCAAAGAAGGTGTCTTGCTTGATGCCGTTGATGTCCACGGTCTGTGGCGACCCGCTGTTGGTGCTGAAGACAAAGTTCACCTCATCGGTTGCGCTGTTGATGCGGAAGGACTTGGCAAACCAGTTTCTGCCATCGATGCTGACAGTGGATGTCACCTTGTCGCCGGGCCAGTTGTTGTTGGCGGGAGAGTGGCTGTTGTCGCCGCCCCAAGTCCAGAAGTTGACGTTGCTCCATCCCACGGCGTCGGTGTTGACGTAGGCGGTGAAGTTGTATGGCTCGAAGTCGGTGACGGTGTATTGCCGTGTGACGATGGCCCCCACGGCCCCGTTGACGAGGAGTGCTGCCTTCAACGTGGTGGTGCCTACAGGGAGGTTGATGGTGGTTCCGCTGGCTACTTGCGTGCTTTGCGGCGTGGGGTTGCTGCCGTCGGTGGTGTAGACGACACGGGCGTTGTCGTTGGCGCTCACAGCGGTGAGCGTGGCGGTCTGCGCCCCGTCGTATGTGCCGCTGGGGAGATCCACCCAGGCTTGTTCAGCGCTCTTCAGCATGTAATAGGCGTAGTGATGGCCGGAGAGGATGCGCTGGAAATTCTGGTTGGGGGCATAGGCGTCGATGTTGTTGCCCACGACGGCGAGGAGGCTGGTTTTCGTGCCGTCCACCTTCACGGCGTAGTAATCGGTGTTGTTGGCGAAGTTGGCATAGCTGCTCATGCTGTTGATGCCTGCGGCCTTTCTGGCGTTGATCATCATCTTGATGTCTTTCTTGCAGTCGAGCCAGTGTGTCATGAACACGCAGGGAGTGCCGGGCATGGCGAGGAGGTAGGCGTTGGCGGCGATGGTGTCGCGCACGATGGGGTCTTGTGCGGCGTTGGAGCGGCGCTCGGTGTCGTGGTTCTCCACGAAGGTGATGGCGTAGCGTCTATAGGCACCGTTTTGGTAGTTGCTGCTCATCAGCGGCCAGTTGCCTTCGTTTTGCTTGCCCAACTGTGTCCAGTCTTTCTTGTTGATGGCGTTGCGCACGGTGTAGCGGAACTGGAAGTCGAAGGCTGCACTTTGGATTTCGCCGTTGGTGCGTGTGGCCTCAATCCAGTTCTTGATGGTGTTGGTGCCGTCCCAGCACTCGCCCACGCTGTATGCCACGCCGCAGTCGGAGTTGTAGAGTCCGGTGTAGGAGCCGCTGTAGCCTTTCACCATGTCGTAGCGGAACCCGGTGTAGCCGAGATAGTTGAGCAGGTATTTCAAGTAGGCCTTCACATTGTCCTGCACGTTCTGGCTTTTGTGGTCGAGGTCACGCATTCCGCCCCAGCCTTCGCCGGTGTCGTTGTTCGTGCTGAGTTGGTAGCCGTTGTTGTTGGCCCAGTTGAGTGTGGCGCCGTTGTCGTCGTCGCGGCAGATGTCGGTAGAGCCCATTTGGTAGGTCTTGCCGTCGTAGGGGTTGGTTTCGGTGGGGAAATCCACCCAGTTGCTCAGGTTGCCGCGGTGGTTGACTACCACGTCGGCGATGACGCCCGTGCCCAACGACTTGTAGGTTTGAATCATCGACTTGAGTTCTGCCTCATTGCCGAAACTGCTGTTTTGGTTGTACCAATAGAGCGGGTCATAGCCCATGGATGGGTTGTTGGCGGCTTTGCCGCTTTGGGGCACCCACACGAGCGAGAAATAGGAGGCGATGTCTCGGGCTTGCGCCTCGAGGGTTTTCCATTGCGATGGGGTGAAGGAGTCCCAGTAGAATGCTTGGAGCATCACGCCGTCGTAGTCGGATGGCCACCCTTGGGCTTTAGCGGGCTGGCTTGATGTCATGGCCAGCAGGATGATGAGGAGGAAGTAAATTTTTTTCATACGAAAGTGATTGTGGTGGTAAAAAGCGGGACGCCACCGTGTGGCATCCCGCTCTGTTTGTTGCACAAGGTAATTATTCTCCTACGACGATGACGCAGCGGTTGCGGTCGTTTTCGGGGAAGGGTTGCACGGTGTCGCCGAAGGACTCCACCGTCATGCGGCTGCGTGAGATGCCTCTTTCTTCGAGGGCCTTGGCCACCTTCTCGGCACGTGCCTTGGCGTAACCCACATTGATGCGCGGGTTGCCGGTGCCTCTGTCGGCATATCCCTTGATGCTGATGGTCTTGCCTGGGTACTTGTTGCACCAGTCTACAATCTTCTTGAGGGTCACGTCGGGAGACGGGTCTGACTCGCGGATGATGTAGAAGAAGGTCTCTCTCAGCGGTTCTTCTTTCACGAGAGGTACAGGCTCTTTCTTCTGCGGCTCCACCTTGGGCATGGGCTCCGGCTTTTCCTCAATCACGACGGGCTCTGGTTCCTCTACCACCACGGGAGGAGGCACCACGACAGGAGCGGCCTTCTTCTTGAAGCCGAACTTGAAGGTCAGGCCCACCAGTGCTGAAATCTGCCAGTCGGGGTCGTAGTTGGCCTTCAGGTTGTAGACGTCGTTCTTGTAGTTGGCGTCGAGTTCGAGATTGATGCCGAGGCTGCGGCTGGGGCAGAACTCAAACTGTGTGCCGAAGCGTCCGTTGTAGCTGCTGTGCTTCGTGCCGCAGAGCTCGGGACCATGGTAGAAGTTGTTGCCGGCAGTCATGCCTTTGACGATGCCCTTGAACTCGTCGAAGTCCCATCCGTAGTTGACGCCGAAGCCGGCGATCAACAACCAGTTGAACTTCTGTGAGGCACGGTTTGGGTTGATGATGTTCGACATGTTCATCAACAAGTCGATGTCGCCGGTGACAGCCTTGAAGGTGTAGTCGACGTCATCTGTGAGGCCTGGGAAGCGGTCTTTCTGGAATCCGCCCTTTGTGTCGAATCCCTGTACGTGTAGGCGTGCGCCCACCTTCGGGTTGAAGAAACGTCCAAAGGAGACAGCCACCTGCGGCGTGAAGAGGTCCATGATGTCATAGTGGGTGAGGGTCACCTGTCCGCCGCCCTGCACCGAGATGAAATTATGGGGATAGTATTCGTCCGCATCTTGCGCTTGCACAGCGGTGGACACTCCGAAAAGGAGTGCCACCATGGCAAGGATATAATTGAATCTTTTCATTGTCATTTTGCTTTTTTAGTTAGAGCCAACTTGTTTACTGCCTGGTGATGACCACGCGGTTGTTGCCTTGATAGCTGAGATAGAGCTGGAACTTGTATGTTCCTGCTGCGACATTGAGGTCGGCGCCGTCCTGTGTGAGGTTGTTCACGTCGCCACCCCAGTTGATGGCCCAATCGTGGTTGGCGCGGAATTTCAGTGCGGTGTCGGAGTCGATGGTGGTGGTAGCCTCCCAACAACCTGCGTCCTTGTTATAGGTCATGTCCACATCGCTTTGCCAGCTGTTGAAGCCGCCGATGATGCCGATGGCGTCAATGCGTACGAGGCTGTATGTGTATGCTGTCAAGTCGAGGTTGATTTGGTAGAAGCCTGCACCTGGGTCAGGACAGTTGGGGCCTCCGGATGACTGCAAGGTGCCGCCCATCGTGGTGCCGTCCACATACTCCAGGTCTTCTTCCCAGTTGTCAGCGTTGGGCTTGAACTTAAACTCGCCGTCGAGGTAGTAGTAGCCTTGATATAGTCCGCTTCCGTTGCCAGCCAGAGCGTGATTGGTGCTCCAACCGCCCTCGTTGCCTATTTCATAGAAGAAATCAGGATAGCCGCTGTCTGCTTTGACAGTGCAGTGAGCTGGAGCCTCGCCACTGAGATAGAGGCGAATGATATAAGGACCGTCGGCAGCAAGTTGTAGGTTGCTACCATCTTGAACGAGGTTGTCGAAGGCGCCACCCCAGTTGATGGGCCAGTCGTGGTTGAGGCGGAACTTGAATTCGCCTGCGTTGAGTGTCTCCCGAGCCTCCCAGCATTTCAGCGATTCGTTGTAGGTCATGTCCACGTCGGTGTCCCAATTGCCTTTGACGGAACCGATGATGCTGATGGAGGATACTGATGTGAGTGCATAGGTCATTTCCTTCAAATCAACCTTGATGTAATAGAAGCCTGGGGCTACTGCATCCACGTTTGGACCACCGTCGGGTGTAAGCGTACCGCTGGTAGCATCGCCTGAAGCCTTCTCCCAGTCGCCTTCCCAGTTGTCTTTGTTAGGCTTGAACTTGAACTCTCCGTCAAGGTATATGACGGCAGTATAGGTGCCATTGCCATCACCATGGAGGGCATGAGGCTCGCTCCAGCTGCTCTCGTTGCCAATCTCATAGATGAACTCATTGAAGCCCACGGGCGTAGCACTCCATGTCTGGTCAAGCATGTTGAAGGTGATGTCATAGAAGAGGGCATCCGGGTCGGCAGTAATGACAAAATTGCCACCGTCGTTGTTGTAGTTGAATCTACCTTCCTCACTGCCAGCAGCCAGACAGCCGCTCCAGTCACCGCCGATACCACTCTCAGGTGTCATCTTGAACTCGATGTTGCTGCCGTCTTCTGTTGCTGGTATGCGCAACTTGAAGATCGGGTTGTCATACGGGTCGCTGCCATCGTTGGTGAGTTTGTAGGTCGTGTCAGTGTTGTCCCAACCATTGATGGAGCCTGTAAGGTAATAGGCCGTCTCGATGACGGGAGCCTTCGGAATGACCCAAAGAGTGAAGGGAGCCGATGTTGCAGTCTTCACAGTGGTGGTGCCGTCTGTGAGCCACATACTGACAGTGCCTTGGATGCCGCGTTCCACGGGGCGACAGTTGCCATACTGGTTGACGACGCATGCCTGCAGGTCTGCAACAGACATGGCTCCGTCGGCAGAGATGTCGAAGTTGGCATCGTCGATGGAGATGGAGTATATGGGTTCGAAGCCTTCTTTCGAGGCTGTCGGTGCAGTGATGGTGCAAACCTTTACGTTTTCATCAGTGACGTTGTTGAGGTCAATGACTCCCACCGTGGTGATGCTGCCATCGCCGAAGGAAACCGTTTGAGGTTGGCCTACCACTTGTGGGTCGAGCCAATCTTTGTAGTCGTCGGTACAAGCGGCCAACGAGGCTACAAGAGCCAATCCCAATAATATTTTCTTTGTCATGATAGTATTCTTAAATAAGGGTTATTCGGATAGATTGATAAGCATGTAGTCGGCGGTGATGTCATTGAAGAGGAACAGGTATTTGCCTTCAGGCACCACAAGGTTGCCGTTGCCATCGGCTTCTCCTGCCAATCCGTTCTTGTATCCCCAGTTGGTTTCCCAACTGCCAGGAATCTTCACCTTGAGTTTGTCACCACCATTCACCTCATACGACCAGATATGGTTCTCTGCTCCGTCGAGGGTGAACACTGGAGTCATGTCGCTGTCGCCCCACTCGTTGAAAGTGCCGGCAACGCAGAGTTGCGGATAAACTTTCACGGGATCCTCGTACTTTTCTATGGTGATGTCGTTGGTCCTGGTGTCCACCTTGATGGTGTAGTAGCCTGCGACCCCGATTCCGATGTTGTGGTTGTTGCCGTCGGCATCCACGAGGAAGCTGCCCGGGTTCTTCACGTTAGTGAAGTTGAGTTGGTCATCCCAGCTGCCGGGAGTGAGCACGAACTTGAATTGTCCATCCTCGGGGAAGTATCCGGTGAAGGAGGTGAGACCACCGCCCGTGGCGGCATCGTACTGCTCGTTGGGTACGAGGAACATGGGCACGAGTCCCTTGCCTACCTGGTCGCCACCATTGCTCCATGAAGCGCTGCCGATGCAGTTGCCCACCATGTACCAGATGATCGGCTCTGCCGGTTTGAGTTCGATGTAGTAGGGCACAGCCTTCAGATTGACCACATTGGAATAGATGGGGTAGTACTCATGGAATCCGGCATCTTGTATGCAAGCTTTGACGCGTATGGCCAGGTCGAGCAGGGCCGGCACTTTGGAAGCATCCTCCCAGAGGCACAGTTGTACAAGTTTCCTGTCGATGGTCTCGGTGTTGATTTCCACGTTCTGGCCATTGGTGTAGCTTTCATCGAGTGTGAAGAAGTCGGCGCCGGTATTGTCTTCCAATGTGGCGTCGTATTCTTTGTTGAACGACCCTGTCGGTGAGATTTGCACTTTGTATGTAGGAACGACAGGTGCGTCGAAATCATTGTATGGTCTTGGCTGTGACCATGTGAGAGCCACAGCTTGCGATTTTTGCAAATCCACATTGCCGGTGATGGCAGGATTGTTGAGCACAAACTGTGTGGGCATCGTCAGTGTGGGGTTCGATTCGTTGTCATCATCGCAGGAGGTGAGAACGAAGAGCCCAGCAACAGCCAGCAGTATGGTTGATTTGAATATAGTCTTCATAATTGTCAATTTTCAATTTTCAATTTTCAATTTTCAATATCCTGGGTTCTGCTTGAGGTTGGGGTTGGCGTTGACATCCTCATCAGGGATGGCGAAGATGTTGAGGTCGGCCGAGAAGGCAGCACCGTTTTGTGCGCCGGCTTTCCATTCCCAGAGGTATGCTCCACTGTTGGAACCACCGAAGTATCCGTAGCGGATGAGGTCGGTGCGGCGGAATCCCTCGAAATAAAGTTCGCGTGAACGCTCGTCGAGAATCTGGTTGAGGGTGTAGCTGCTCCCCGTTGTGGTGTGTGCACGTTGGCGCAGTGCATTGATGTAGTTGGCACCTGCTGTAGTCGTGGTACCGCCGTTGAGTCTTGCATCAGCCTCTGCTGCGATGAGGTAAGCCTCTGCGGAGCGCATGAGGAAGAAGTCGGCGTCGATGAATTGTGAGTTGTGCGGACTTCCGTTGCCAGCATAGGTGTTGCGGAACTTGCCCACGGAATAGCCGGAGGTGAACTCGGACGGTGTGGAGATGTTCAATTCACGGTCGATGCCGTAGAAGAGTGCGCGGTCGTCGCCAGCAGCCATCGCCATGTCGCTGATTTTCACCTGTGGTGCGTCGTTGTTGGGGAAGAACTTGGCCACGAGTTGCGGTCTTGCACGGTTTCCTGCCCAAAGTTCGCTGGTGTTGAGGTTGCTCTCGGTGTCCATGTCGGCTTTCCATGTGGAAGCCATGAGGAAGAGGGTTGTACACCATGCGGTGGTTTTGATGCCGTCTTGTAGCAATGGGAGGATGGCCTCCACGGAAGCTCCGTTGCTGCCGTTGTCGCCCATGAAGAGCATCTGGTAGGCGCTCCATCCGTTCAAGCCTTGAGTCCAGAGTTTGTGCGGGCCGTTGATGACCTTCTCTGCGTATTCCTTGGCTTCGTTCCAGCGTGCGGTTCCGGTGTAGACCTCGGCGTTGAGGTACATGCGGGCCAGCAGCAGGTTGGCGGCGTCTTGGTCGGCACGACCATAGCCGCTGTCGGTGTCCTTGCGTGCTGCGGGAGCCATCATCAGGTCTTTCACTTCCAGCAGTTCGCTCTCAATCCACTTGAAGAGTTCGGGGCGGCTGATTTGCTCCGGCGGTGTGGACATCAGCTTGGTGGCGAAAGGCACGTTGCCGAAGGCGTCCATCAGGTGATAGTAGTACAGGGCGCGTAGGAAGCGCACCTCAGCTTCGCGTGTGGCGTCGGCACCAGCGCAGACCTCCAGGTAGTGGTTGCAGTAAGCGATGCCCGTATAGAGACGGTAGTAGAATCCCTTGAGCATGGGATGCGAAGCGTCGTATTGGTTGTAGTTGAAGGCGGGTATGCCCGGGTCGCCCCAAGCACAGATGGCCTCGTCGGTGGTCAATTCGTTGGAGTTAAACAGTTGGCGTACGAAACCTGCCGTACCGCCGTCCAGACCGTCGATGTCACAGTCGCCACCTTGGCCACCCTGTCCTTGCAAGGCCATGTTGGAGTAGCATTTGGTGAAGAGTGATGGCTCGTCGGGCACCATCGTCGAACTGGGATCGATGGGAGTCACATCCAGGTCGCCGGTGCAAGAACTCAGTCCTGCAACAACAAGCGCTGCTGCTGGAATCAGATTTTTGATATATCTTAAGTTCATAGTCTTCTATATGTTATAATGTTCAATGTTCAATTTTCAATCTTCAATCTTCGATTTCCAATTTCCAATTTTCAATTTTCAATCCAATTTTCAATTTTCAATTTTCAATTTTCAATCTTAGAAGTTGAGGTTTACACCGAGTTGGAGTGTGAATGGACGCGGATACATGTTGTTGTCGATGCCTCCGAACACTTCGGGGTCGATTCCCTCATAGTTGGTGATGGTGAACACATTGGTTGCGGAAGCATAGATACGTCCGGTGATGCCGTTGTATGAACCACCCTTGAAGAGGTTGTTGAACGAGTAGCCCAGTGTGATGTTGTCGCACTTGAGGAACGATGCGTTGTGCACGAAGTAGTCGGAGATTTGGTAGTCATAGGTAGACCAGTTGCGCTCCACTGCTCCCGGGATGACATTCTGCAGATAGCCGAAGGAGGAGTCGTAGCGTTTCGACACGTTGGAGTATCCTGCCTCCTTGTCCCAGTACACATAGTTGTCGAAGCTGGCGCGGAGTCCGAATCCGAGGTCCCAGTTCCAGAACTGCAGACGTGAGCTCAGGCCTGCGGTGTAGGGTGCGTCGGGGCTCTTGTAGAGGTAGCGGTCGGAGTCGTTGATGATGCCGTCGGCGTTGCGGTCTACATAGACACCCTCGAGAGGAATGCCGTTTTGGTCATACACTTGCTGATAGACATAGAACGAGCGCTTGGGATAACCCGGGGTGTGTGCTTGCACAGAGTTGCCCGTACCTGCCGAGATGCCACCGGTGAGGATGAGCGAGGATTCGCCGGTGAGTTCGGTGATTTCGTTCTCGTTGTAGGTGAAGTTGGCAGTGACTTCCCACTGCACTTTCTCCGTGGCGATGGGTCTGACAGTCAATGATGCCTCCACACCTTTGTTCACGAGCGAACCGATGTTGGAGATGACCTGGTTGCGGAAGTTGGAACCTGCTGAGACGGAAGCCCAGTTGATGAGGTCGGTGGTCTTGCGGTGATAGACATCGACGCTACCGCTGACCCTGTTGTGGAAGAGCTGGAAGTCGAGACCGATGTTCTTGGTGGTCGTGGTCTCCCATTTCAAGTCTTGGTTGTAGGCGTCGGGACGATAGAGCAGACCGCTGTCGTTGATGCCGATGAGTGGATAGCGTCCGTCGACATTGTTGGTGTTGACGTTGTAGGATGCGAAATAAGGATAGTCGCTGTTCACATCCTGCTGTCCTGTCTTACCCCAGCCGACACGCAGTTTCAGTTCGTCCATCCAGTTGACGCTCTTGAGGAACGGCAGTTCGTTGATTTTCCAACCGATGGCGAATGATGGGAAGGTAGCCCAGTGGTCCTTGAACCTTGACGAGCCGTCATGACGCACGGTGGCGGTGAGCATGAGTTGGTCCCAAGCGATGTAGTTGGCACGTCCGAAGAAGGAGACGAGGTAGTTTTCAGTCCTCCAAACACCGGTGGAAGCGTTGTAGGGCTTGCCTGCAGCGGGTTCGGTGGTGCCGTCGGCGTGGGTGATGACCTGTGCGGTGCTCAAGGGATAAAGACCTGCGTAGTAGGAATGTCCTGAGTGCTTGCTGTGGCTCCATTCGTAACCACCCATGATGTCGAAGTGCTGTGTCTCAAGGAAGTCCTTGTAGTATTGGGCGTAGGTGGAGAAGGTGAGGTTGTATTTCTGCTCATAGGAGAAACCGCTGTTTCCATAGTAGAAGTTGGAGGGTCCCCAGTTGGCGTAGTCGGTGTCCTGTTGTCCGTTGGCCCAGTCGCCGCTGGCGTTGGCATGCAAGCGCAGGTCCTCGAAGCCATGGACTTGGTAATCGACTTCCACATTGCCCATGTAGTCGTAGGAATTGGCGCGGTCGTTCTTCTCCATCAGTCTTGAGAGCGGGTTGGCCACGGTGTTGCGGTTCCATGCGGTGGGATAGTTGTTGTCCTTGAGTGATGCACCGCTGTCGGTCCACTGCCAGTAGCCATGGTAGTTCTTGTAAGCGTCGGCGGTGGAGTAGATAGGTTGCGTGGGGTCCATGCGAGTGGCGTCGCCGATGGCTGCCTCGTTGGCATAGCGGTTGTGAGCGTACATGAACTTACCGTTGATGTTGAACTTCAGGTGGTCCTGGAAGAAGGAGGGGTTCAATGTCACGCTGGTGGTCACACGTTGGAAGTTGGAGGTCTTGAGGATACCGTTCTGGTCGGTGTAGCCAGCGCTGATGCGGTAAGGCATGTGCAGCAGACCGCCTTGCACGGTGATGTTGTGGTCGTGCGAAACGGCTCCGTGGAAGAGTTCCTCTTGCCAGTCGGTGTCGGCATTGCCCAAGAGTCCGGCAGCTTCAGAGTCGGCGCCGTAGTAGCTCTTGATGAAGTTTCTGTACTCGTCGGCATTGAGCACGTCGAGGGTCTTCTTCTTTGTGGAGTAGGAGACGTTGCCGTTGTAGCTCACCTTCGGAGCCATGTTGGCGCGTCCTTTCTTCGTGGTGATGATGATGACACCGTTTGAGCCGCGGCTACCATAGATGGCGGTGGCGGAGGCGTCCTTCAACACGGTGAAACTCTCGATGTCGTTCGGGTTGACCATCGTGAGTGGGTTGGCGGCACCTTTCACGCCGACGTTGTCCATGGCGAGACCGTCGATGACGATCAGCGGGTCTTCACTGGCGTTGAGCGACGAACCACCGCGGATGCGGATGGTGGCACCGCCACCGGGGATACCGCCGCCCGTGGTGACGTTCACACCGGCGATTTTGCCTTGGATCATGTCCTGGGCGTTGGTGATCATACCGTGGTTCTTCTCATCGGGTTTGAGTGCTGTCACGGAGCCGGTGAGGTCGTTCTTTCGTGCCACACCGTAACCGATCACCACCACCTCGTTGAGGGAGTGGGAGTCATCTTGGAGGAGTACCTCCACTTGAGATGCTGCGGCAACCTCCGCTGTCTCGTATCCGATGTAGGAGATGGACAGCATGTCGCCTTGCTTTGCTTCAATCGTGAAGTTACCGTCGAAGTCGGTGATCACGCCGCCTGGCTGTCCGACAACGCGGACGGTGGCGCCGATGATGTCTTCACCGGTAGCATCCTTAACATGGCCATTGACAGTGATTGACTGTCCAAAGGCGCTTGCTGATAGGAACAGCCCCAACAAGAGGCTGAGTAGCCTAACAGGAATTGCGAAATGTACCTGCTTCATCATTTTTCTTTTAAGTTTTTATATTAGGTATGATTAGTAAAAAATCTGAATTAATACGGTAAGAGGTTTTTATCGTCTTTCAGAATGCAAAAATAGTTTTTTTTTGTTTCCATTGTACTTTTTTATCAAAAAAATATTTAATAATCATTGTGCAAACGTTTGCGCAACCATTTTTGCATTATAATAAAGAGGTGGAATAACAACGTATTTGAATTTTTCTTATATTTGCAGCCAAATGAAAGACCATGCTCCACTCACGATGAAGGACATCGCCCAGGCGCTTGGCGTCTCCGTGGCCACTGTCTCAAGGGCTCTCAAGGACAGCCCCCGCATCAGTGTGGAGCGACGCGAAGCCATCAAGGCGTATGCCAGGGAGCATAATTTCGCACCCAACCTCTTGGCAGAGTCCCTCCGCCACAGCCATATCCATCCAGTGCGCATCATCGGCGTCATCATGCCTCAACTCAACCATTTCTATTTCTCGTCGATTCTCAGCGGCATTGAGGAGGAGGCCTCGGCAAGGGGCTACATGCTGATGGTGGCGCAGAGCGACGAGCGTTATGAGAAGGAGGTGCGCATCTGCCAGTCATTCTATGAGAACAAGGTGTGCGGCATCATCGTCTCCCAGGCGAAGGACACGGTGAAATACGACCATTTCAAATGGCTCATCGACACCGGGGTGCCTCTCGTCTTCTTCGACCGCATCTGCACGGGGCTCAACAGCAACCGGGTGGTGGTGGACGACTACATGGGTGCCTTCAATGCTGTCAATTACCTCATTGAGACAGGATGTAGGAGGATAGCCTATTATGGTTCGTCCATGCATCTTGAGATTTCCAAGAATCGCTATAACGGCTACCTCGACGCCTTGGCAAGGCACGGGCTGACAGCCGACGAGCGTTACATCCGTTTCTGCGACAACCGTGCCGACGCGGAGGCCATCACCCCGGAGTTGTTGGCCATGGCCGACAGGCCCGACGCGTTCTTCGCCGTCAACGACGACACCGCCATCGGCATCCTTTACACGGCGAAAAAGATGGGGTTCAAAATCCCTAACGACGTGTCCATCTGTGGTTTCACCAATGGTGAGCGTGCCGTGGCGTGCGACCCCATGCTCACCACCGTGGAGCAACGGGGCTCCATGGTGGGAGAGGAGGCCGCCGACATCCTTATCAGCAAGGTGGAAGGCTCCCTTCCTGCCGACAAGGTGGAGAAGCGCATCGTGCGCACCCGCCTCATCGTCAGGGGAACCACCCGCTGACCATATAGTGTCACTAGTAGCCCTAGTCTTCTAGGAAAACTAGTCCCCCTAGGAAAACTAGGATTACTAGTGTCCCTAGGAAAACCAGAAAAAACAACCAGAAAATAAATAACTTATGAAGACAAGACCTGATTTGAGTTTTTGGAAGCTATGGAACCTCAGTTTCGGCTTCTTCGGCGTGCAGATTGCCTATGCTTTGCAGAGTGCGAATATCAGTCGCATCTTCCGCACATTGGGTGCAGACCCTCATTCGCTCAGTTTCTTTTGGATATTGCCCCCACTGATGGGCATCATCGTTCAACCCATCGTGGGTTCTCTCTCCGACAAGACATGGTGCCGCTATGGTAGGCGCATCCCCTATCTTTTCGCAGGTGCTGCGATGGCTGTTGCCGTGATGTGCCTGTTGCCCAATGCCGGTTCCTTTGGCATGACGGTGAGCGCCGCGCTCATCTTCGGCCTCTTTGCCCTCATGCTCCTCGACACCTCCATCAACATGGCTATGCAGCCATTCAAGATGATGGTGGGTGACATGGTGAACGAAAAGCAGAAAGCCAAGGCATACAGCATCCAGTCGTTCCTCTGCAATGCAGGCAGCGTGGTGGGCTTCCTCTTCCCTTTCATCTTTGCAGCGATAGGATTGTCAAACGTCGCTCCCGAAGGCGTGGTGCCCGATACGGTCATCTGGTCGTTCTACATCGGTGCGCTCATACTCATCCTTTGTGTGATTTACACCACCGTGAAAGTGCGTGAGATGCCGCCAGAGGAGTATGCCATGTACCATGCCGTGGATGAAGGGAAGAAAGACAGCGCCAACTGGTTCGTATTGCTGAAAAATGCTCCTTCCACCTTTTGGAAGGTGGGTTTGGTGCAGTTCTTCTGCTGGGCAGCCATGCTCTATATGTGGACATACGTCGTGGATGCTGTTTCCGAAGTGGTATGGGGCACCACCGACCCAGCTTCCGGGGACTATCAGGAGGCAGGCAACTGGACCGGAGTACTCTATGCCATTCAGGCATTGGGCAGCGTTTGCTGGGCGGCCCTCCTGCCTCGTTTCAGCAACACCAAGATGGCTTACGCCCTCAGCCTGGTCATTGGAGGTGTAGGATTCATCCTCATTCCTTTTGTCCATGACAAGTATTTGATGATCATCCCGTTCCTCCTCATCGGTTGCGCGTGGGCTGCCATGCTGGCCATGCCTTTCACCTTTGTCACCAACGCCTTGAAGGGTTATGGACACATGGGTGCCTACCTTGGCCTCTTCAATGGTACGATTTGTGTGCCTCAGATTGTGGCCGCCTTGTTGGGTGGCACCATCCTTCACGCAATTGGCTCAAAGCAAAGTTCGATGATGATAGTTGCAGGAGTGCTGTTCCTCATCGGCGCTTTGTGCGTGAATGTCATCAAGGAGCACAAGGAGGAACTTTCTTGACATCAAGTCTGGTTTTTAGGGGCTTTGGGGGGCTTTAGGGGCCATAAGGTCCTTAAAGTCCTTAAAGACCTTAAAATCCTTAAAGACCCTAAAGCCCCTAATGTTCTTAAAACCTCTTAAGACAATCTATCTCATTTTTTCACACCTTAATATATATAAATTATGGAAGATCAAGGAACCCTTTTTACCATTTTGGGTTGGGTGGCCAGCATCACGATGATTCTTGGCTATCTGCCCCAGGCCATCCAGACCATCCGCACGCTGAACACTGACGGCATCGCATTGCCCACATTCCTCATGATGGGAATAGGAAGCGTGTGTTTCATGCTCCAGGGCATCCTGCACCAGCCCGACACCCTCTGGGCGCTTTTCATCACGAACCTCATCACCACCATCTGCAGCTGCATCGTTTTCGGCATCAAAATCTATAACGATTTTTTCAAGAAGAAATAGGATGTCATAGGATGTCATAGGAGATTATAGGATCCTTGTGCAAACGTTTGCGCTACTATAATGCAAAAATGTTGCCTTTTTGAATGACAACCGATGAGAATAACCATTAATTTTACCGAAAAATAACCAAACCTACATCTTATGAACCTATATTTTCATATTGACTACCAGACCAATTTTGGTGAGGAACTGGTGCTAAACCTGCTCTCACCGGTGCATGGCGGTGAAAGGGAGACCACTCCTTGCCGCATGGAGACCAAGGATGGGAAGGTCTGGTCGTGCGTTCTCAGCAATATGCACAAGACCAGCGATTTCCTAGACTACTATTATACTTTGGTAAGAGGCGACGAGGTGCTTCGGAAAGAATGGACCCTCGAGACCCATCGGTTGGAGATGGCCGCAACGAAGGCCAAGGACATCACCGTCTACGACCATTGGATTGACATCCCCGAAAATGCCTATCTCTACAGTTCGGCCTTCACCGACTGCATCTGCCGCCACGACCGCATCACACCACACCCACACACCTTCCTGCAGACCGTGAGGCTGAAGGTGCGGGCGCCACAGTTGAGAAGAGAAGAGCGCCTGGCGCTGGTCGGCAACGAAGAGGTGCTGGGCAACTGGTCGACACTCGTCGCCATGCCCATGATGGAGCATAACTACAACGAGTGGTGGGTGGACCTCGACGCCAAGTGGCTGAAGAATCGCCGTGTAGAATTCAAATTTGTCGTCCTTGACGAGGAAGTGGATCCCACACCCATTTGGGAATTGGGCGACAACCGCGTCATCGCACTCCCCGACATGAAGGATGGCGACGCCGTGGTGTATGAACTGCCCGAGGCCCGTTTCGACATCTATCCCCTCAAATGCGCCGGCACCCTCGTGCCCGTCTTCTCCCTGCGCTCCAACGACAGCTTCGGCGTGGGCGACTTCGGTGACTTGAGAAAGATGGTCGACTGGGTGGCACACACCCGCCAGCGACTCCTCCAGGTGCTTCCCATCAACGACACCACCATCACCCACACCTGGACAGACTCCTATCCTTACAGTTGCATCAGCATCTTCGCGCTCCACCCGCAGTATGCCGACCTCACCGAACTCCCCGTCATCGAGGATGAGGCCAAGCGTGAGGAGATGGAACGTCTGCGCCAGGAACTCAACGCCCTGCCGCAAATCGACTATGAGCGAGTGAACAAGGCCAAGAACGAATACCTGCGCATCCTCTTCGAGCAAGAGGGGAAGAAGATACTCGCCTCCCCGGCTTTCAAGGCCTTCTTCGAAGGAGTCAAGCAATGGCTCGTGCCTTATGCACAATATTCCCTTCTCAGGGACAAGTACGGCACGGCAGACTTCAGCCAGTGGCCCGACCACAACACATGGGACGAGGCCGAACGCCATGCCCTCACGTCGCCAAGGACGAAGGCATACAAGGAGGTGTCCTTCTACTATTATGTGCAGTTCATCCTCAACAGGCAGATGCAAGCCGTGCACGAGTATGCCAGGGAGAGAGGAGTAGTCCTCAAGGGAGACATCCCCATCGGCGTCAACAGGCATGGATGCGACGTATGGATGGAACCCAGGTACTTCAACCTCAACGGGCAGGCGGGAGCACCGCCAGACGACTTCTCCGCCAACGGACAGAACTGGGGATTCCCCACCTACAACTGGGAGGCCATGCTCGAAGACGGTTGCTTGTGGTGGGTGAGAAGGTTCGCCAACATGGCCAAGTTCTTCGACGCCTACCGCATCGACCATGTCCTCGGCTTCTTCCGCATCTGGGAGATTCCCATACATTCCGTCCACGGACTGCTTGGACAGTTCGCACCTGCCCTCGCCTTGTCGAAGACGGAAATCGAGAACAGCGGGCTGACCTTCAAGGAGGAATATCTGCAACCCTACATCAGCGACAGCGTACTTGACAAGGTCTTCCACGAGCACGCCCAGGAGGTGAGAGACCGTTTTGTGGAGCGCTTGGAGAACGGCAATTATCGCATGCGGCCGGAATACGACACCCAACGGAAGGTGGAGAAGGTTTTCGAAGGCAAGACCGACGAAGTCTCCATCATGATGAGAGACGGACTCTATGCACTCATCAGCGACGTCCTCTTCATCCGAGACCATAGGGACCCGGAGAAATACCATCCCAGGATTGCCGTGCAACTCGACTTCGTCTATGAGACACTCGACGAACAGGAGAAAGAGGCCTTCAACAGGCTCTACAACGATTACTATTACCGCCGCAACAACCATTTCTGGTACCAAGAGGCCATGAAGAAGTTGCCGAGGCTCGTAGATGCCACACGCATGCTCGTCTGCGCCGAAGACCTCGGCATGGTGCCCGACTGCGTGCCATGGGTGATGAACGAACTGCGCATCCTCAGTCTCGAACTGCAATCGATGCCCAAGGACCCCAGCGTCAAGTTCGGACACCTCTCACGCAACCCATACCGCTCTGTGTGCACCATCTCCAGCCACGACATGCCCACGCTCAGACAATGGTGGGACGAGGACATGGACCGGACGCAGGAATACTACAACACCATGCTCTACCGGGGTGGAGAGGCGCCGCATCCACTGCCGGGATGGCTCGCCAAGGAAATCATCTCAAGGCACCTCACCAGTCCATCCATGCTCTGCGTCATCTCGTTGCAAGACTGGCTCGCCATCGACGAGAAACTCAGGCTGCCAGACGCCAACGCCGAGCGCATCAACATCCCCGCCAACCCAAGGCACTACTGGAGATACCGCATGCACCTCACCATCGAGCAACTCATGGCAGAGCAGCGCTTCAACGACAACATCGCCGACCTCATCGTCCAAAGCGGAAGGAAGTGAGATGTTGCCATGCAAAGTAGGTGTTCATCATTTGGACACCTACTTTGGTTTCACAAGATTACGACAAACAGAAAAAAGACAAGAAAATGAGAACCCGCACCCTCTTGCTTGCCGCCATCTTCGCCACAGGAGCCATGGCGCAAACCGTCAATTCACCCAATGGCAACCTCCAACTTGCCTTCAGCCTCGACAACGGGAAACCCACCTACCAACTCACCTATAAGGGAAAGGCGGTGGTCAACCCCAGCCACCTCGGACTAGAACTCGCCAAGGACAAGCACGCCAGCAAGGGAAATGGCGAGACCGACCTCATCGACGGATTCGTCGTGACCAAGACCTCCACCTCCACTTTCGACGAGACGTGGAAGCCCGTGTGGGGAGAGACGGCCACCATCAGGAACCATTACAACGAACTTGAAGTCGACCTCTCCCAACCTGCCACCGACCGCAACATCATCATCAGGTTCCGCGTCTATGACGACGGTATCGGATTCAGGTATGAGTTCCCGCAGCAGAAGTCGCTCAACTACTTCCTCATCAAGGAGGAACGCACAGAGTTCGCCATGACTGGCGACCACATCGCATGGTGGCTCCCCGGCGACTACGACTCCCAGGAGCAGGAGACCCAGGAAACCCGCCTCTCAGGCATCAGGGAACGGTTCAACTCCGCCGTCAACTGGGGCAACTCCTCCGTGGCCGTCTTCTCGCCCACAGGCGTGCAAACCTCCTTGCAGATGAAGACCGACGACGGGCTGTATATCAACCTCCACGAAGCCGCCTGCATCGACTATGCCACCATGCACCTCGAACTCGTCGATGCCCAGACCAAGCATCTCACCGAGGAATTAGGTGGTGGAAGCAACGCCTACACCCCAGCACCCGCACCCTCGCCCTATCCGCTGCCGAAGCCATTCACCTTCGTCAGCCACCTCACGCCCGACGCCACCGGACTCAAAGGAGCCATGCAGACACCCTGCCAGACCCCGTGGCGCACCGTCATGGTGAGTGACGACGCACGCGACATGCTCTCCTCCAACCTCATCCTCAACCTCAACGAGCCGTGCAAGATAGAAGACACCTCGTGGATACACCCCGTCAAATACTGCGGCGTGTGGTGGGAGATGATCGTGGGAAAGAGCAGTTGGAACTACACCGACGAGTTCCCCTCCGTCAAACTCGACCAAATCGACTGGAAGAAAACGAAACCCAACGGCAGGCACGCCGCCAACAACGAGAAGGTGAAGCGCTACATCGACTTCGCAGCCAAGAACGGACTCGACGAGGTGCTTGTGGAAGGATGGAACGTGGGATGGGAGGACTGGGCCAACATGTGGAAGCGCGATGTCTTCGACTTCGTCACACCCTATCCCGACTTCGACTTGAAGATGCTCAATGAGTACGCCCATTCCAAAGGGGTGAAAATCCTCATGCACCACGAGACCTCTTCCTCCACGCAGAACTACGAGCGGCACATGGAAGCGGCTTACAACCTGATGAACCAGTATGGCTACGATGCCGTGAAGAGCGGTTACGTGGGCGACATCATCCCACGCGGAGACCACCATTACTCGCAGTCGATGAACAACCACTACCTCTACTGCATCCAGGAAGCCGCCAAGCATCACATCATGGTCAACGCCCATGAGGCGGTGAGACCCACCGGACTCTGCCGCACCTGGCCCAACCTCGTGGGCAACGAGAGCGCCCGAGGCACCGAGTATGAGGCCTTCGGAGGGAGCAACCCCGACCACACCGTCATCATCCCCTTCACACGACTGCAAGGCGGACCGATGGACTACACCCCCGGCATCCTCGAGACACAACTCAGCACGTGGAGCGACAACCCCAACTGGGTGAGGACCACCCTCGTGGGACAGCTCGCACTCTACGTCACCATGTACTCACCGCTGCAGATGGCTGCCGACCTGCCGGAGAACTATGAGAAGTTCGACGACGCCTTCCAGTTCATTCGCGATGTGGCCGTCGACTGGGACGACTCCAAATACCTGGAGGCCGAACCAGCCGACTACATCACCGTCGCACGAAAGGCCAAAGGCTCCGACAACTGGTTCATCGGAGGCAAATGCGACGAGAACGGGCACAACAGCGTCATCAAACTCGACTTCCTCGACAAGGGGAGAAAGTATGACTGCACCATCTACGCAGATGCCAAGGACGCCCACTACAAGGACAACCCCAAAGTCTACACCATCACCAAAAAGACTGTCAAGAAAGGCGACGTGCTCAAGCTCAGGGAGGCGCCAGGCGGTGGATTCGCAGTATCACTCATAGCCCGGTAATCCGACCTGTCCGACGCTTTTTTCAACACTATCTGCCCCAAAATTTTGTGTTTTGGGGCAGAAATGTTAACTTTGCATGCTTTTAGCTGCTGAAAGACAGCACAGACCATTTTTCAACCATTCTTCAAGAAAAAATGAAAAGATTTTTGGCCGTTTTGGCAACAGTGATGCTCATGCAAACCATACAGGCACAGCAATTCGATTTCAACGAATGCAATGTGGAACTCTACAAAACCACCTTCCGACTGTTGGCACCGCCCGACGCGCAAGAGGTGAAGCTCAGGCTTTACACCCAAGGCGTGGGAGGAAAACCCATCAAAACCATCAAGATGACCTGCGAAAACGGCATCTGGACTGCCGTCGTACCCATGGTGAAGGCATGGATGGTGGGGAAATACTACACCTTCGACGTATTAGGCGACAAGAAGAACTGGAAAGAGACTCCGGGCGTCTTCGCCAAGGCTGTCGCCGTCAACGGGAGAAGGGCCATGGTCGTCGATTTGGAAGCAACCAACCCCTTTGAATGGGAAAGAGACCGAGAGAAACTCCCGGCAATCAAGTCGCCTGCAGACCTCGTCATCTATGAGATGCACATCCGCGACTTCTCCATCGCCAGGAACATCCACCTCGACCCCTCCGAACTCAATGGAGGACGTGTCTGCACCGACTACCCTGGAAAGTTCGTGGCATTAGGTGAGAACTGGGCCATTAATCATCTTAAGTCGTTGGGAGTCAACGCCGTGCACCTGCTCCCATCCTTCGACTTCGCCTCCGTCGACGAGAGTAGCGACGAGCCTCGATACAACTGGGGTTACGACCCGCTCAACTACAACGTGCCGGAAGGCTCCTATGCCACCAACGCCTACGACCCTGCAACACGCATCCGCGACTTCAAGACCATGGTGAGCAAACTCCACAAGGCTGGCATCAGGGTCATCCTCGACGTGGTCTACAACCATACCTTCAACGTGGAGAACAGCAATTTCCAACTCACCTGGCCCGACCACTACTACCGCAAGACCGCCGACGGCAAATACAGCAACGGTTCGGGATGCGGCAACGAGACGGCTTCTGAACGTCAGCACATGAGGGACTTCATGATCGAGAGCGTCAAATACTGGATCAACGAGTACCATATCGACGGCTTCCGTTTCGACCTCATGGGCGTGCACGACATCGAGACGATGAATGCCATACGTGCCGAAGTGGACAAAATCAATCCCGAAATCTTCATCTATGGAGAAGGATGGTCGGCAGGACAATGCGCCTATCCGGCAGAGAAACTCGGCACCAAGGCCAACATTCCCAACATGCCACGCATTGCTGCCTTCAGCGACGAATTGCGTGACGCGCTGAGAGGACCCTTCGACAATGACAACAAGGGTGCGTTCCTCGCAGGCATCCCCGGAGAGGAAGAAAGCCTCAAATACGGCATCGCCGGCGCCATCAGCCATCCGCAGGTCGACATGACCAAGGTGAACTATACCAAGCAGGCGTGGGCCACGCAACCCACACAGATGATTTCATACGTCAGCTGCCACGACGACCTCTGTCTCACCGACAGGCTCCGTTCTTCCATCCCCGGCATCACCACCGATGAACTCATCCGCCTCGACCTGCTTGCACAGACAGCAGTGTTCACTTCCCAGGGAGTGCCGTTCATCCTCTCCGGCGAGGAGATGCTCCGCGACAAGAAAGGCGTGCACAACAGCTTCGAGTCGCCCGACTCCGTCAACGAACTGGAGTGGAGGAACATGGTCAGGTATCCCAACGTGTTCAATTACTACTCCCGGCTCATCCAGATGCGCAAGAACCATCCCGCCTTCCGTCTCGCCGATGCAGAGAAGGTGAGGCAGGCATTGGAGTTCCTGCCCACGCAGCCGTGCACCGTGGCCTTCATCCTCAAGGACAATGCAGGAGGCGATGCCTGGAAGAACATCATCGTCGTGCTCAATGCCAGCAAGGAAACCAGGCAGGTGAGCATACCCAACGGCAAATACACCGTCGTCTGCCGCAACGGCGCCATTGATGAAAAGGGCATGGGCACCGTCAATGGTGCTTCCGTGCAGGTGGAGCCACAGTCGGCCCTCATCATCCATAACTGAAAATAACAACACCCCAAGCCTTATGAGAACAAGAATCCTAACCACCATCATCGCACTTCTCGCCACCATCACCATGACGGCAGCCATCAAAGTCACACGCATCGACCCCACCGACTGGTATGTCGGGATGAAAAACCCGCAACTGCAACTCATGGTCTATGGACAGGGCATCAGAGAGGCAATGGTGACCACCGACTATCCGGGGGTGACCATCGACTCCATCGTCAAACTCGACTCGCCCAACTACCTTTTGGTCTATCTCAACCTCAAGGGCGCACAACCCGGGCAGATGACACTCAAGTTTGCCAGCGGCAAGCAGAAGACAGAGGTGAAATACACCCTGAGGCAACGCGAGAAGGCAGGAAGCCAAAGGGTGGGATTTTCCAATGCCGACGTTCTCTATATGCTCATGCCCGACCGCTTCGCCAGCGGCAGCAGCGCCAACGACCAAATCAAGGGATTCAACACCTATGTCAACGACCGTTCGCAACCTAGCCTGAGACACGGTGGCGACCTGGAGGGCATCCGCCAGCACCTCGACTATTTCAACCAACTCGGCGTCACAGCCCTGTGGTTCACCCCCGTATTGGAGAACAACTCCCCCGACAACAACGGCTTCAGCACCTACCATGGCTATGCCACCACCGACTACTACAAGGTTGACCCGCGCTTCGGCACCAACGACGAATACAAAAGGCTCATCGACGAGGCACACCAGCATGGGTTGAAGGTAGTGATGGACATGATATTCAACCACTGCGGATTCGAGCATCCCTGGGTGGCCGACATGCCGGCTGCCGACTGGTTCAACCTCCCGGGCTGGCTCAAGGAGTCGCAAGGGAAATCGGACCCCAGGGGAACCTCATTCCTCCAAACCAGTTACAAACTCACACCGGTGGTCGACCCCTACGCCTCAAAAGTGGACCTCAAGGAAACCGTCGAGGGATGGTTCGTGCCCACCATGCCCGACCTCAACCAGAAGAACCCACATGTGATGAACTATCTCATCCAAAACAGCATCTGGTGGATAGAGACCGTGGGCATCGATGGCATACGCATGGACACCTATCCCTATGCCGATGCAGAGGGAATGGCGAAGTGGATGAAGATTCTCGATGAGGAATACCCCAATTTCAACACCGTGGGGGAGACATGGGTCACCGAACCGGCCTACACCGCCACTTGGCAGAAGGAGTCAAAACTGGCCAAGGCCAACAGTTACCTCAAGACGGTGATGGATTTCAGCTTCTACGACAAAATCAACATTGCCAAGAACGAGGAAACAGACCCCTGGTGGAACGGACTCAACCGCATCTACAACAGCCTGGTCTATGACTACCTCTATCCCAATCCTTCCAGCGTGATGGCCTTCATCGAGAACCACGACACCGACCGCTTCCTGGGCAACGGCTCCGACACCCTCGCGCTCAAGCAGGCTCTCGCCCTGTTGCTCACCATCAACCGCACGCCCCAACTCTATTATGGCACGGAGGTGTTGATGAACGGCACCAAGGAGGTGACAGACGGCAATGTGAGGAAGGATTTTCCTGGTGGCTTCCCCGGTGACAAGAAGAACTGCTTCACGAAGGAAGGACGCACCAACGCGGAAAACGCCATGTTCGACTGGTGCAGCCGCATCCTCCACTGGCGTCAGGGCAACGAGGTGGTGACCAAGGGAAAACAGACTCAGTTCATCCCCTACAACGGCATCTATGTCATCGCAAGACAATACTACGGACGCACTGTGATGACCATCCTCAACGGCACACGGCAGGCTGTGGAGATGGATGTGAAACGCTATGCAGAAATCATCGGCAGCGCCACCACAGCCAAGGACATCACCAATAACAGAAACGTCAGACTTGACAAGAACATCTCCCTCAGGCCAAGACAAACCATGATCCTGGACTTTTGAGGATAGGTTTTAGGAGAGAATAGGAAAAAACAGGAAGTTTTAGGAGAGAATAGGAAAAAACAGGAGGTCTTAGGAATCCCTAGGACCTCCTGTTTTTTCCTATTTCCTCCTATAGATCTTTCCCTCAATATAGCAGCAAGAGGCCGGCGAAACCGGCGAAGGCCATCATCAGGATGGGGTTGATGCGCATCACCTTGGTGCCTATCCAGGTGGCTAAGAATAATGCCACGCTGATGCAGAAGCGCCAAGGGTCGTTGGCGAAGGTTCCGAAATTCTCCTCATTCATCAACAAGAGGGCCGCTGCCGCCAGCAGTCCTACCACGGCGGGGCGCAGACCACTGAAAATGCTCTCCACCAAAGGGGTCTTCATATATTTCAGAAACAGTTTTGCGATGAGCACCATCAGGATGAAGGAGGGTAGCACGAGGGCGAAGGTGGCAGTGACACTGCCCAGGATGGCCATCGTGGACCCCATCCCGGCGTTCTTCACGGCGGTGAAGCCACAATAGGTGGCGGAGTTGATGCCGATGGGTCCCGGGGTCATCTGGCTGATGGCCACGATGTTGGTGAATTCCGCCGAACTCATCCATGCATGGTTGTGCACCACCTCGTTTTGTATGAGCGACAACATACCGTAGCCGCCGCCGAATCCGAAGATTCCTATTTCGAAGAATGTGATGAAAAGGGAAAGGAAAATCATTTCTCAACGGGTTTGATGAAACGACCATAGAGGTAGCCTCCGAGACCGGCCAGAAGGATGATGAACACGGGGTTGACGTGCAAAGCCCAAATGGCGATGGCGCCGACAATGGGAATCCAACAGTTGACCAACGTGATTTTCGCGCTCTTCGCCAGTGAGAAGGTCGGTGCGGCAATCAGTGCCACCACGGCGGGGCGGATGCCGCGGAAGATGGACTCCACCACGGGACTGTCCTGGATGCGGGCGAAGAACATCGCTATCAATAGGATGATGATAAACGAGGGTAGTGCAGCGCCCAGCGTGGCACAAACGGCTCCCGGAAGACCACGAAGCTTGTAGCCGATGAAGACGCTCATGTTCACGGCAAACACACCGGGGCAGCTCTGTGCGATGGCGATGATGTCGAGGAACTCCTCACGTTGAATCCAGCGATGGCGGTCCACCACCTCCGACTCGATGAGGGGAATCATGGCATAGCCTCCACCGATGGTGAAGGCTCCTATGCTGAAAAAGGTCTTGAAACTATCCCAATAAAACCTGTCCATGATTTTTAGGAGATTTTTTGTAGGAGGAAATAGGAGATTTTAGGAAGTTCTAGGAAGTTGTAGGATTCCTAGGATTCCTAGGATTTCCTAGAATTTCCTAGAACTTCCTATTATTTCCTATGGCTTCCTAGGATTTCGTGGTTTTTCCTATTGCCTTTCCTCTATCCAGCGGCGGGCGTTGACGAAGGCCTCCAGCCAGGGAGTCACTTCGTCTTTATGGCGCTCGGCGGGATACCATCCGCATTGCCATGGGTAGATGGCGCGCTCCAGGTGAGGCATCATGGCCAAGTGACGGCCGTCGGCACTGCAGATGCCCGCCACGGCATGGTCGGAACCGTTGGGGTTGCCGGGATAGCTGTCATAGCTGTATTTCGCCACGATGTGGTATTTCTCTTCCGCTTCGGGGAGGGAGAACTTGCCCTCGCCGTGGGCCACCCAGATGCCGAGACGGCAGCCACTGAGCGAACCCAGCATCACGCTCTCGTTCTGCGGGATGGTGACACCCACGAAGTTGCTCTCGAACTTGCGTGAGTCGTTGTGCAGCATGCGGGTGGCTTGGCTGTGGTCGGGGTTGATGAGGTTCAGCTCCACCATCAGTTGACAACCGTTGCAGATGCCGAGCGAGAGGGTGTTGTCACGGGCATAGAACCTGTCGAGAGCCTCTTTCGCCTTCGGGTTGTAGAGGAAGGCGCCAGCCCACCCCTTGGCACTGCCCAGCACGTCGCTGTTGGAGAAACCACCGCAGAAGACAATCATCGAAATGTCTTCCAGTGTCTCACGGCCGCTGATGAGGTCGGTCATCATCACATCCTTCACGTCGAAGCCGGCAAGGTAGAGCGACCATGCCATCTCGCGCTCGCCGTTGGTGCCTTTCTCACGGATGATGGCAGCCTTCACGCCGGAGGGCTTGCGACGCTTCGCACTAAGGTAGTAGTTCACCAACTTCCCTTTGAACGCTGCGGGGAAGCGCATCTCCAGAGGTTGTTTCTTATAGTTGTCGTAGCGCATGCGTGCACGTCCGTTGCGGCTCTGCTTGCGGTCGAGCAGGTAGGAGGTCTTATACCAGATGTCGCGCAGACGGTCGATGTTGAACTGATGCTTGTAGTCGTCCTTGACGATGGTGAGGGTGCGGTCGCCTGGGGTGGGGTAGCCGATTTTTGCATATCCCACACCGAGGTCGTCGAGCAGTTCGCGCATCTCGAACTTGTATTTGTCGCTCACTTGAATGATGACGCCGGGGTTCTCGGCGAAGAGCGTCTTCACCAAGTCTTCCTTCATATTATAAAGGTTGATGCGCATGCCGCCGGTAGTGTTGGCGAAGCACATCTCGAGCAGCGTGGTGAGCATGCCGCCTGCGCTGATGTCGTGGCCTGCCATCACCCATCCCTTGCGAATCATCTGCTGGATGGCGTCGAAGCATCCGGCGAAATATTCTGCGTGATGTACGGTGGGGACGTCGTCGCCCACCTTGCCCAAGGACTGTGCCAGGGCCGAACCACCGAGGCGCAGGTTGTCGAAACTGAAGTCGATGTGGTAGATGGAGGAGTTCTTGTCGTTGACCAGCACGGGCGACACCACCTTGCGAATGTCGCTCACCTCGCCGCCGCTGGTGACGATGACGGTGCCCGGGGAGATGATTTTCTCACCGTTGGGGTATTGCTGGCTCAGTGAGAGAGAGTCCTTGCCCGTGGGGACGTTGATGCGCAGTTTGCGGCAGAACTTGCTGAGGGCTTCCACGGCGTTGTAGAGACGGGCGTCCTCGCCTTCCTGTGAGCGGCACGGCCACATCCAGTTGGCGGAGAGGGATACACCCTGCAGACCGTCGGTCAGCGGCGCCCACACGATGTTGGTGAGCGATTCGGCTACGGACAGCACGCTACCCTTCTCGGGTGATGCCAGTCCGGCTTGCGGAGCGTGTCCCAATGCGGTGGCGATGCCTTTCTTGCCTTGGTAGTCGAGAGCCACCACGCCGCAGTCGGAGAGCGGCAGTTGCAACTGTCCCTGGCATTGCTGGCGTGCGATTTTACCCGTCACGGAGCGGTCGACCTTGTTGGTGAGCCAGTCCTTGCAGGCTACGGCCTCGAGTTGCAAGACTCGTTCAATGTATTCATCGATGCGGTCTGCGTCATAGGGCGCGTCGGCATAATGGCGTTCCACGGTGCGGTCCACCATGACCGTCTTCGGGGAATGGCCGAACATCTGCGCCACGTCGAGGTCGAATGGTCGCACGCCGTCGGCTTGCTTGAAGGAGAAGTGGGCGTCGCCCGTCGTCTCTCCCACCACGTACAGGGGTGCACGCTCGCGCTCGGCGATGCGTGCCACATGTTCGATATGTTTCTCGTCGATGAGCAGTCCCATGCGCTCCTGGCTCTCGTTGGCGATGATTTCCTTTGCGGAGAGGGTGGGGTCGCCGATGGGGAGGGCAGCCATGTCGATTTCGCCGCCGCATTCCTCCACCAGTTCGGAGAGGCAGTTGAGGTGTCCTGCCGAACCGTGGTCGTGGATGCTCACCACGGGGTTGACCTCCTCCTCGCAGAGTGCGCGCACGAGGTTGTATGCACGTTTCTGCATCTCGGGATTGGCGCGTTGCACGGCGTTGAGTTCGATGCCGTTGGAGTAGCGGCCGGTGTCCACGGAGGAGACTGAGCCTCCGCCGAGTCCGATGCGGTAGTTGTCGCCACCCACGACGACGATTTTGTTGCCTTTCTGGGGCGTCTTCTTCAGACAGTCGCGTCGGGTGCCGTAGCCCACGCCGCCGGCGAGCATGATGACCTTGTCATAGGCGTATTTCTCAGCACCTTCCTGATGCTCGAAAGTGAGCACGGAACCGCAGATGAGGGGTTGGCCGAACTTGTTTCCGAAGTCGGAGGCACCGTTGGAGGCTTTGATGAGGATTTGCTCCGGCGACTGGTAGAGCCATTCGCGCACGGGGAGGATGTCCTCCCAGTCGCGGGCATCGTCGCGGGTGCCTTCATCGGTGAGAAGGCGTGGGTAGGCGGTCATGTAGACGGCAGTGCCAGCGATGGGCCATGAACCCACGCCGCCGCCCATACGGTCGCGGATTTCCCCTCCTGTGCCGGTGGCGGCGCCGTTGAAAGGCTCCACGGTGGTGGGGAAGTTGTGTGTCTCTGCCTTGAGTGATATGACGCTCTCCACCTCCTTCACCTCGAAGAAGTCGGAGGTGGACTGGTCGCGTGGTGCGAACTGCTCCACGACGGGACCTTTTGAGAAGGCCACGTTGTCCTTGTAGGCGGAGAGAATCTTATTGGGGTTTTCCTTCGTTGTCCGCTTGATCATGGCGAAGAGCGACGACTCCTTCTCCACACCGTCGATGATGAACGTACCGCTGAAAATCTTGTGGCGGCAGTGCTCGGAGTTGATTTGGGCGAAGCCGAACACCTCGGAGTCGGTGAGCGGGCGTCCCAGTTGTTGCTCGATGTGGTGGAGGTATTCCATCTCCTCTTGTGAGAGGGCGAGTCCTTCCTCCTCGTTGTATTTCTCCAGGTCGGCCACTTGCTTGATGGGTTCCGGCTGGTGGTTGATGGTGAATATGCGTTGGTCGAGTCCCTTGTACATGCGTTGCAGCATGGGGTCGTGGGCCGCTTCCTCGTTCTCCACGGGGAAATATTCCTCGATGCGGCGGATGCCGGCGATGTTCATGTTCTGGGTGATTTCCACGGCGTTGGTGCTCCATGGAGTGACCATCTCACGGCGAGGGCCTACGAAAAAGCCTTCGATGGTCTCACTGGGAAGCACCTCTGCTTCTCCAAACAACCATTTCAGGCGTTCAAGGGTTTCTTGGTTCAACTGCTGTGTGGCCTCTGCGGCGATGATGCTCTTTGACGGGGTCTTGAAAAAATGAATCATGATAGGTGGCGAAAAAATTTTTTGCAAAGGTACTAATATGCGAGTGAAAAGCCAAAAAGTTTTTGAGCTTTTCCTATTTCTTTGCTTTAGTCGGTTCTCCGTAGGCAGCGGTTTTACCGTTGAAATATGGTAAAACAAAATAGGGTGCCTATGTGAGGCACCCGTGGTCGCCCTCTTGCGGATAGATATGGCATTATTCCCAAAGAGAGCGGGAGGGGGGATGATTGCTCACAAAAGTAGGGATTATTCGTCATCCACCAAAACTTTTCTCGGTAAAAAAGCTTTTTTTACCCATATTGGGGACAACAAGTGACAATAGCGTTCCCCTCCGCCTCTCTCACACCAGGTGGAGTCCATCTTCCTCGATGGTGATGACATGTCGGCGATAGAGGTCGCCCACGGCTCGTTTGAAGGTCTTCTTGCTGACGCCGAAGACATCCTTGATGGTCTCTGGCGGGGTCTTGTCTCCGTAGGGGCAGGTGCCGCCTTGGGCGATGAGGTAGTCGGTGAGTGTGTCGGCGAAATCGATGGTCTGCTGGCGGCCGGAGGGTTGTAGCATGACATCGATTTTGCCGTCGGGCCTCACTTGGTCGATGTAGCCTCGAAGGCGCTCTCCTACGTGGATGGTTCTGAACACCTGGTTGTTGTAAACCAATCCCTGGTAGGTGTTGTCGAT
Organism: uncultured Prevotellaceae bacterium; assembly: GCA_902786665.1. Taxonomy (GTDB): domain Bacteria; phylum Bacteroidota; class Bacteroidia; order Bacteroidales; family Bacteroidaceae; genus Prevotella. The sequence goes on from CADADN010000002.1 coordinate 94,953, forward strand.
GATTACCTTGTAGCCCATGTCTGTCTGCTGCCACACCAACAGGTCAACGGCCTCGTTGTGGTAGTAATCGGCGGTGTCGTCACTCAGGTATCGTTCCACCTTCGCGGAGGCCATGATGCGGTAGCTTTCCTCGTCGATGTGCACATGGACGATGTGGTGGCTTCCTTTCACCATCTTCCGCTTTTGTTCGCGGAACGGGCAGAAGAGGTCTTTCATCAGTCCCCAGCGCAGGAAGGCACCGTATTGGTTGACCCACGCGACTTCCATGTAGCCGAACTCTCCCACCTTGGCGATGGGGCGCTCGGTGGTGGCAGTGAGGCGCTCGTCCTGGTCGAGGTAGATGAACACTTCGAGGGTGTCGCCGATGTGGGTGCCTTTGGGCACATAGCGGGTGGGCAGAAGGATTTCTCCTTCCTCGCCGCCGTCGAGATAGAGGCCGAAGTCCACTTCCTTCGTCACGGTCAGTTGGTTGTAGTCGCCTAAACGGATGGTGCTCATGGTTCTTGTGGGATTGGGTTTGTGGTTTCCGGGGTGGTGGGTGCCGTGATGGTCGTCTCGTCATGGAGATTGTCGACGATGCGTCCGTCTTTGAGGCAGATGGTGCGGTCGGTGAGAGCGGCAAGGCTTTCATCGTGTGTGACGATGATGAATGTCATGCCGTATTTGTCGCGTAGGTCGAAGAAGAGTTGGTGCAGTTCGGCCTTGTTCTTCGTGTCAAGGCTTCCTGAGGGTTCGTCGGCGAGCACCACGGAGGGTTCGTTGACGAGTGCCCGTGCCACTGCCACACGCTGTTTCTCACCTCCGGAGAGTTGGTTGGGCTTGTGATGGGCGCGGTCGGAGAGCCCCATGAACTCCAGCAGTTCTTGGGCGCGGGCCTTTGCTGCCGAGGTGCTCTTCCCTGCGATGTAGGCAGGGATCATGATGTTCTCAATCGCGGTGAACTCAGGCAGCAGTTGGTGGAACTGGAAGACGAAGCCAATGTGCTTGTTGCGGAAGTCCGACAGACGGTTGGACGACAGTTGGCTGACCTCGGTGTCGTCGATGACGACGGACCCGCTGTCGGGGCGGTCGAGCGTTCCGATGATTTGGAGCAGCGTGGTCTTGCCGGCGCCACTTGGGCCGACGATGCTCACGATTTCTCCCTTGGCGACTTCCATGTCGATGCCCTTGAGCACTTGGAGGTTGCCGAAACTTTTGGTAATGTTCTCTATCTTGATCATTGTTCTCGTGTTTACTGTTTTTTCTTCCCGTGGAGCAGTGCGCGTTTCTTTTTCTCAAGCCAGTCCAGGAAACCTTGGTAGGCACTCTCTTCCTCTTGATGCTGTGGCTCGGCGAAGGTCATGGAGTCCATGCGGTCGCCGTGTTGGTCGGGGAAGATGATCATGAGGCTCTTGCCGGAGTAGAATTGCTCGATTTCCTTGGGGAGTTTCTCGAAGGCGGTCTTGTAACTGATGTTGCCCTTTCGGGAAATGATGAAGACCATGATGTGGTCGTCGTTCATTCGTTGTGCGAGGTGGGGGAGTTCGTTCCAATGCTCCATCGTCTCGTATTCGGCCCTGACGCTGGGATGGCGGGCCTGCAGGTATTCCCTGATGAGCGCTTGGCTCTCCTCGCGGGCGTAGAAGAGGATGCGGCACTCCAGGTTGCCGGCAAGGCGTGCGAGGCGTTCGAGCCACCGGATGAAGCCGGCTTCGAATTCCGCACGAGAGGGGACGGCGACCTTGATGCAGCGGAGGGTGTTGAGGGGGCGCGTGAGCCTGACGAATATGATTTGTCGGTTGAGGCCGTTGTATAGGCTTTGTGCAAACTCACCCCAGAATTTCGGGGAGATTTCCTTGTGGATGTGAAGGCCCATGATGATTTCCGAGGCATCGAACTCCTTGAAGGCGTGCTTGATGCCGTTGGCGATGTTGGCAGCGATGCGCACCTGTGTCTGCATGCGCACCTCGGAGGCGCTGGCGGTCTTCACCAGGCTATCCAACAGGCGGCGCCCTTTCTCTTGGTTCTCCGGGCGGTGGGAGTCGTCATATACGATATTAAGGGCCACCAGGCCGCGGTTCAACTTGGGGTTGCGCACCATGATGGCGACGTTGAGCAGGCCTTCGGCCAACTCCGGGTATTTCACCGGCAGTAGGATTTTCTCGTCATCGTGACGCTCCTCTATGGAGGTGCGTGCCTGGTCTTTGAGCACGATGCGCTTGGCGGAACGCTCGGTGATGACGCTGCTGATGATGCAGGTGAAGAGGATCATGATCACCACGCCGTTGAGCATGTTGTCATCCACGAGGTAATGGCCTGGCGACGTCTCCAGTCGCATGCCCACCATCACCATGGCGATGGCGCCGGCGGCATGGGCTGAGGTGAGTCCGCACATCAGGTGTCCGGAGCGGAGGGGCATGCGGAAATGGATGCAGGCCAGATAGGCGGCAAGGGCCTTGCCGAAGGTGCCTACGAAGACCATGAAGAGCACGACCCAGAGGATGTTGCCACCCATGAAGAGCACGCGGACGTTGATGAGCATTCCCACGCCGATAAGGAAATAGGGGATGAAAAGTGCGTTGCCGATGAACTCGATGCGGTTCATCAGTGGCGACAGGCGGGGGATGTAACGGTTGAGGATGAGGCCGGCGAGGAATGCACCAAGGATGCCCTCGAGGTTGGCTGCTTCGGCCAGCGCCGCACTGAGGAACATGATGGAGAGCACGAAGATGTACTGCATCACGGCGTCGGAATAGCGGTGGAGGAACCAACGGGTGGCACGGGGGATGGCAACGATGAGGATGGCGCAGAAGGCCACGATCTTAAAGATGAACAGAAGCCAGAATGCCATGCCGCCACCACTGCCGAACGTTCCCGCCACAGCGGCAATCATCGTCAGGGAGAGGAAGAGGGCAATCATCGTGGAGCCTACGCTGAGGGCTGTGGCGGGATGCTGCTGCAAACCGTATCGGCACACGATGGGGTAGGCCACCAATGTGTTGGAGGCCATGATGCAGCCCAACAGCACTGACGCCGTATGCGTGTAATCCATCAGCGTCGTGGCTATGGCATAGGTGATGACAAAGGGGACGAAGGCTGTGAGAAGACCGAAGACGATGAACTGGTTCTTCGACTTGCGCATGCTCTCCATGTCCATCTCCAGTCCGGCGAGGAACATGATATAGTACATGCCCACCTTGCCGAACAATTCGAAACTGCTGTCGCGTTCCAGAATGTCGAAACCGTATTTGCCCACAAGGACGCCGGCAAGCACCATGCCCACGATATGGGGAATGCGGAGCTTGCCCATGATGATGGGGGCGAAGAGGATGATGCTCAGCACGACGAAGAAAATCAGCGTCGGATTGCCGATGGGGAAATAATGGCTCAGGTCGGGCATGTATGTGGTTTCTTGGTGCAAAGGTAGTGCAAAAAACCGAATTAGTGAGCAAAAAGCAAATGATTTTGCTTTTTCGAGCGTGAGGTTTTTATCAAAACCGAGTGCAATGCAAAGCAAATAACGAAGTTTTTGCTTTCTTTGCCATCAATCTCAGCCACTTTCTCGATAAACAATAATGAAATGTGCAAAAAATGTGTAACTTTACAGCCGCAAAATTGTACATCCTTTGTATGGATGGACTGGAGCCATTTTATGGATGGACAGGAGCCATGAAATGGTGCCTTTGCGCCTGGAAAAAGCCAATGAAGCAACGGAAAATCATCCATGTCGATATGGATGCCTTCTATGTCTCTGTGGAGGAACTTGATGACCCTTCACTGAAAGGAAAGCCCGTCGTGGTGGGTCACGACGGGCCAAGGGGTGTCGTATCCACGGCCAATTACGTGGCACGTAAGTATGGTATTCATTCTGCCCTCCCAATCGCCATGGCACACCGACTATGCCCGAAGCTCGTGGTGGTTGAACCGCATTTCAACCGCTACAAGGAAGTGTCCCGACAGGTGCATGAGATATTTCACGAATACACCGACCTCATCGAACCGCTCAGCCTTGATGAAGCATACCTTGACGTGACAGACAATAAGCGTGGAATGGACATGGCTGTAGACATCGCGCGAGAAATCAAGCAGAAGATAAGGCAAGTCACAGGGCTTACGGCATCCGCCGGGGTGAGCTACTGCAAATTCTTGGCAAAGGTGGCCAGTGATTTCCGCAAACCCGACGGGCTTTGCACTGTCCATCCGGAACGGGCACTTGATTTCATCGACAACCTGAAGGTGGAACAGCTATGGGGCGTGGGTGAGAAGACGGCTCAGCATATGCACAAAATGGGTGTGTTCACTGGAAAGCAATTGCGTGGCCTGACCTTGCAGCAGCTCACGACCCAATTCGGAAAGATGGGAAGGGTGTTCTACAACTTTGCCCGTGGCATAGACAACCGTCCCGTAGTCACGGAATGGGTGAGGAAGTCGGTGGGATGTGAGAGAACCTACCTCAAAGACCTCACAAGTCAAGAAGACATGCTGGCTGAGTTGGACATCCTTGCCGATGAACTGGAAGGGAGGCTTGCACGCAACAGCTTCAAGGGACGCACCCTGGTGTTGAAGGTGAAATTCAGTGATTTCCAGCAAACCACCCACAGCATCACAGAAAACATCGTCATCGAGCACAAGGATAAAATCATGGCCTTGGCCAAGGCATTACTTGACGAGGTGGACTTTCAACAAAAGTCTGTACGCCTGCTTGGAATCACTGTGACTAATCCTGTGGAAGAAGAGATGCAACGGGGTCCTGTACAACTCTACATCGAATGGCCACCCTTCCCGCAACCTGATGAAGATACGACTCAGGTCACTTAGTTGCCGAAAACTGCTACAGGTGTGGTCAATAGGGAATGATTGTCCGCATGCTTCCGATAATGGTGCTAATGCATGGGATTGATGAGGAATAGGAAAAAGAAATGCAATATTTTCAATTTTTCTGAGATTTTGTCGTTATATCGGAAATTTTGCTTACATTTGCACCAAGAAAGCCGCTTTTCAAGTGGCTGTAACATCAAAAAACTTCAAGTCTATGCAGAAAAACAATATGATGGAAGGTGAAGTGGTGATTTGTGAGGCACAGTTCCACTACATCATGTTTTGGTTGCCAGCGTTGCTCGCCATCCTGGCAGTGGTATTCCCATTCATTCCCATAGGAGAAGATACGCTCAAGATACGCTTGATTTTCAGTGGCATCCTGCTTGTCCTGGCTTTCCTTTGGTATATCGTCATCAACAACGGTAAGAAATTCACGCTCACCAACAAGCGCATCATCCTTAAAACGGGCATCATACAGCGCAACTCGAAGGAACTCATGCTGAGGAAATGCGAGAGTATCAATGTCAGACAGGGCATCATGGGGCGCATCCTAAATTACGGCGACGTCATCGTTTCCACCGGTGAAGACAAGGACGTGTTCAAATATATCAAAAGTCCAATGTCATTCAGCACCAAAATCAACGAGCAGATCGACAAAATCAGCAAGTCGGTAGGCAACGACCCCGCAGTGGTGTGACACATGGATAATAGCTCAATTTCACAAAAAAGGAAAAATGAGATGTGAAGAAGGTTTTATGGAAGTTTGGATTGCATCATTGTCTCCCCAAAAAGGCTGTAAAAATGAGCATATGTCCCTTTAACTCCCCTTTAACTTCTCTTTAACTCCCCTTTAATTACAGATTGATAATCTTTTAAACTGATGAATATGAAAACAACGAAAAGCATCATGCTGTTCCTCGTGGCCGCCATCCTCGCGGCTTGTATGGGAACCACACGCACCGTACCCGTCACGGGAAGAAAGCAAAAGGTGTCTACCGACAATGCCACCATTTTGTCGCAAAGCCTGACCGAATATAGGAAATATGTCTCCTCGGCCAAGTTGTCCACCAATGCCAACAACACCGCCATGGTGAAACGAGTGGGAACAAGGCTCGCCAACGCCGTCATCACCTATCTTAAAAGCAACGGCTACGCCAACGAGGTGGGTAACTACAACTGGGAGTTCAACCTCGTGGCAGAAAACCAAGTCAACGCCTTCTGCATGCCGGGAGGCAAGATTGTCGTCTATGAAGGACTGCTCCCTGTCACTAAGACGGAAACGGCATTGGCCATCGTACTCGGCCATGAGATAGCACATGCCGTGGCATACCACTCCTCCGAGCAGATGGCCAAGGCGCAAAACATCAATATGATCGGTCAAGGCATCAACATCATCGGGTCTATGGTCACCGGCACCAACACACAGGCGGCTGTCTCAACCATCTCCCAACTCTATGGACTGGGTTCGCAAGTCGCCACGCTGAAATATTCCAGGGACAATGAGACAGAGGCCGACCGCATCGGACTCATCTTCGCCGCCATGGCTGGCTACAATCCCAACGAGGCCCTTACCTTCTGGCAGAGAATGGCGGCCAGTTCGAATGGCGCTGGTCCGGAATGGCTTAGCACACACCCCTCGGACGCCACACGCATCGCCAACATCCAGAAATTCCTGCCTGAGGCACAGAAGTATTACAAGCCGCAATGACGCCAACCCTTAACAACACGCAATCATGATAGATTATCTCTCCAATAACGTTTGGCTGATATGGATTATCGTATCCGTACTCTGCCTCATCGTGGAACTGGGCTTTGGCGACCTCTTCCTCCTCTGCTTCGCCATAGGAGGGCTTGCCGCCTCGCTTTCCGCAGCTCTCGGAATGGGAATCATACCCCAACTCATCGCCTTGGCGCTTTGTTCGTTACTCAGCATTTACTTCGTCAGGCCTGTGGCACTCCGATACCTGCATCGGAATGAGGACGACAGGGTGAGCAATGCCGACGCCATCCTCGGAAAAGAGGGAAAGGTGACCCAGGCCATCGAAGAAGGAGGCTATGGACGTGTCTTGGCTGGCGGCGATGACTGGAAAGCGGTATCCGCCGACGGGAAGCGCATAGAGAAAAACACCAAGGTGAAGGTGGTGGCAAGAGACAGCATCATCATCACCGTGGAGAAAATCTGACTTCAATCTTAGTTTATATCAACTTTAATCCTTATTATCAATCTATAAAAATAGAATTACCATGTCACCTACAATCATCGCACTCATCGTCTTCATCGTCTTGGTGCTCATACTTGCCAAGAAAACATTGGTTGTCATACCACAGTCGGAAACGAAAATCATTGAAAGGCTTGGAAAATACCACGCCACACTTGAGCCGGGCATCAATGTCATCATTCCTTTCATCGATACTGCAAAAAGCATGGTCACCATGAGCCATGGAAGATATGTCTATTCCAATTGCATCGACCTCAGGGAGCAGGTCTATGACTTTCCCAAGCAGAATGTCATCACCAAGGATAACATCCAGATGGAAATCAACGCCTTGCTCTATTTCCAAATCTTCGACCCCTTCAAGGCGATGTATGAAATCAACAACCTGCCCGCCGCCATAGAGAAACTCACGCAAACCACGCTGAGAAACATCATCGGTGAGATGGAACTCGACCAGACCCTCACCTCGCGTGACACCGTGAACACCAAGCTTCGCGCCGTGCTCGACGAGGCCACCGACAAGTGGGGCGTCAAGGTCACCAGGGTGGAGCTGCAGGACATCATGCCACCGCAAAGCGTGCTCATGGCCATGGAGAAGCAGATGCAAGCGGAAAGAAACAAGCGTGCCGTCATCCTCACCAGCGAAGGCGAGAAGCAGTCGCAAATCCTCCAGTCGGAAGGTGAGAAAGCCGCCACCATCAACAAGGCTGAGGCGCTCAAGCAGAAGACCATACTTGAGGCTGAAGGTGTGGCTCAGGCACGCATCAGAAAGGCTGAGGCTGAGGCCGTCGCCATCCAGAGAATCACTGAAGCCGTGGGAGATTCCTCCAACCCAGCCAACTACCTCTTGGCTCAGAAATACATTCAAATGATGCAAGAACTGGCTACAGGACAGGATTCGAAGACAGTATACCTGCCTTATGAAGCCACCAACCTGTTGGGGAGCTTGGGAGGCATCAAGGATCTTTTCAACAATAAATAGAAACCTATGAACATATGCATTGTGGCAGGCGCAAGACCTAATTTCATCAAGGTCGCACCTATCATAAGAGCTATCGAAAAAGCAAGAGAGCAAGGGAGGGACCTGCAATGCCAGCTGGTGTATGCAGGACCGGAAGGCGACAGCACCTTGGAACAGTCGCTCTTCGATGACTTGCAGATGAGAAGACCCGACGTCTTCCTGGGGGTGGAATGCGCCAGCCTCAACGAACTCACCGGGCGAGTGATGGGGGAGTTTGAGAAATACCTCGAAACGCATCCCACGGATGTCGTCATCGTCGTCGACGACCTCGCATCCACCATGGCGGCTGCCATTGTCACCAAGAAACAAGGCATCAAACTGGCGCACCTCGTGGCAGGGACAAGGTCTTTCGACATCAAAATGCCCAAGGAAATCAACAGGCTCGTCATCGACGGGCTTTCCGACTTGCTCTTCACCGCCGGGGCGGGGGCCAGCAACATCGTCACAAGGGAAGGTGTACAACTCTCGCAGGTCTACCAGGTGGGGAACATCCTCATGGACTCCCTCAGGGCCAATCATCCTCGACTGCTTAGACCGCAGGTACTGGAACAATACCAATTGGAGGATGGGCAGTATATCGTCTTCACCCTCAACAGAAAGGTGCTTATCGCCAATGACAACAACTTGAGACTCATGCTCAAGGCCATCCTCGAGGCGGCAAAAGGCACCCATGTCATAGCACCGTTGCGCCAACTCGCCAAGGAGAAGGTGGCAAGACTGCTGACCACCATCAACGAACCCCTCGACACCTTCCACCTCGTGGAACCCTTGGGATACTTGGAATTCGGATACCTCACCGCCCATGCAAAAGGGATTATCACTGATTCGGGCAACGTGGCTGAGGAGGCGACGTTCAACGGCGTACCTTGCGCCACCCTCAACAGTTATACCGAGCACATCGAAACCGTCAAGGTGGGTTCGAACATCCTCGTGGGTGAAGAGCCGCAAAGGCTAAAGGAAGCTGTTGCCGACATGGTGGAAGGCAAGTGGAAGAAATGCAACATCCCCGACCGGTGGGACGGAAGGGCCTCTGAACGAATAGTGCAAATATTACTTTCCGAATTTCAAACTGCAAATAGATGATACGGTTACTGGATATTCCACCATTGCCGGAAAAAGACTTGCCAGAAAGGGCTTCATCGGACAACACCATGGTCGTACTCATGGTGATTGTGTTGTTGCTCGCCTTGGCAGCCATCCTCTACCTGATACATCGCAGGAAGACGAAAAAAAGAATTTCGTAATAACCTTACAGGCGGTCAAATATCTCTTACTCCTTTTCAATTTGCTGTTTGCAATGTGAATAGAGACATCATTACCGCCTTTTTATGGACTGGTCGTCTAATGGTTTAGGACACATGTAGTTTTAGTGGTATCATTACCTGCGAAGGTCTAAATATCACTTACTCCCAAACATTCCACGCATGAAATGTTGGTTCGAATCCAGCCCGGTCTATTTTTTACTATGAAGAATCGGATTACTCCGAATATTCCGATTCTTCCGACTATTCCGATTATTTCGATTCCTCCGCCCTTTCTTATTCCATTGATATTTCCATCACTCCGCCGAAAGGAGGTTGATGTGAAAAAGCATCCGTCTCGCTGAAAAGGCCCGCGTGCAGGCCGGCGGCCACGATGACACCACCGTGGGCGAAGACGACCACGTGGCGATAGGTGAGGGCGCGCAACTCATCAAGGAAACAACCTACGCGCCGGCGTAACATCGGGAAACTCTCTCCGTCGGTGGCGGGGAGGTGCATGTAGTCGGCATACCACTTCTGCAAGGCCTCGTCGCGTATCTCATCATAGCGTTGCATCTCCCAAGCTCCCATGTTCATCTCACGCAGGCGGTCGTCCACGGTGGCGTCGGGAAAGCCGCAAAACGCAGCAAGGCGGCGGGCACGTGTCAATGGCGAGGTGAAGGCGTGGTCAAACCCCATGCCTTGAAGTCGCTGCCGTGTTGCTGACGCCTCTTCCTCAAAGGTGTCGGCCAACGGCACATCGCTCCAACCATAGCAGGTGCCACGTGGCACTGCGACGCTGGTATGACGAACGAGGGTCACTCTCATGGCATGGCGTTGTAGTTGGTGATGCACAGGGTGAGGTAAATGGTCAGTTCCAGCAACAGGAAGATGGCACCGCAGCAGTCGCCGGTATAGCCATGGAGTGTACGGTAAATCTTCATATAGAGGAAATACATCACTATGCAGGGGATGAAGACCGCCAGTTCCCAACGCGTTGCCATTCCGCCGAAGAGGAACAGCGGGATGGCGGGTAGCAGTCCTTGAAAGGCAAGTGCGATGCTGCTGCCGATGCTCACCTTGCGATAGACCACTTTTGACTTCGCCTCGTTTTCGTTGCGGGCATAGGGGAGCATCTGCACCACCTGGCCGGCAAGCATCTTGGAAAACGGGTCGGCCGCAATGATAGACAAGGCCGCCGACAACGGGGGAAGGCTCCAGAGGCAGAGGAAAAGTATGGCGAAATAGGTGACAAGGCCTATCACGCCATATGCGCCGATATGCGAGTCTTTCATGATGTCGAGCACCCGTTGGCGATTGCTGCCGCCACCGCCGAAACCATCGATGAAGTCGGCCAACCCATCTTCATGGAATGCTCCGGTGAGCAACAAGCGAGCCACGATGGCCAGGGTGACGGCAAGAGCGTGGGGCATCACCATCGAACCAAAATAGAGCGTGGCAGCCATCACCGAGGCAGTCAACCACCCCGTCAATGGCCAGAACTCCACTACGGCACGGTAGGCAGACTTGGGTGGCTCGTAAATCTTGTAAAAAGGCAGGCGGGTGAAGTATATGAATGCCGCCCATGCGTTGTTATACCATTTGGAGGTATTGAGGGATTTCTGCATCGTAGAAGTTTCTTTCCTGTTCGATTATTCCGATTATTCTGATCACTCCGATTGTTCCGATCACTCCGATTACTCTGATTACTCTGATCACTCCGATTACTCCGATTACTCCGATTTTTTCACGCTTACCGGGATTCCGCTCACCATGAGGATGACGGCGTCGGCTTTGGCAGCGACGTATTGGTTGAACCATCCTAACAAGTCGGTGAAGCGTCTTTGGAGCGCATTGGCACTCACTCCGCCCCAGCCGATTTCGTTGGTGACGAAGATGAAGGTGGCGTCTTGTGAGACAAGGCGGTCGAACTCTGCACACACCTCTTTCAATATATGGTCGATGTCGGGGAGGGTATGGTTTCCTGGGGCATCCGTCTGTTCTTGATGGTCTGCCGGGTAGAAATAGTTGGTGCACCAAAGCGTGAGGCAGTCTACCAGCACCACGCGGCCGCTGATGTTGTGACGGCTGAGTTGGCGCTCCTCTTCTATGTTGGTCCAGCAGGGACCTCGGCGTTCTTGATGGCGGCGGATACGCTCGCGGAACTCCTCGTCCCATACATGGGCGGTGGCCATGTAAACAGGGGTGGGGGAGAGTTGCAGCGCCAAACGCTCGGCATAGGAACTTTTTCCAGAGCGCTGCCCCCCGGTGATGAGGATGATTTTGCTCATAAAGGCTTGGTCTTCACAGAAGCCCTGGTAATCCTAGTGATTCTAGAGATACTAGTAATCCTAGCAGTCCTAGCAGTCCTAGTAGTCCTAGTGATTCTAGTAATCCTAGCGGTCCTAGTAATCTAGAAGCCCCAGGACCTTTTGCGTCACCAGGGCTTCTAGAGGTTATTGATTATAAATTATTAATTATAAATTATTTAACGTAAACGATGGCGAGGCGGTTGGAGGTGTTTCCTTGGACGCCTTTGCCCAGAGCCTCGTCGACGATGACGCCGCGGTCTTTAAGGTATGCCGCGACAGCGTCGGCCCTGGCCTGCGAGAGTCTCTGGTTGAGATCCGGGTCACCCTCTGGCGATGCTGTTCCCACGATTTGCACGTGCGACCCGGCTTTCACGGTGTTGAGTGCATCCATGGCCTCCTTGGTGAGCAGCGACTTTCCTTGCGCGAAGGTGACAAAGACAAGGTTTTCCACCCTCACTTCCCTGTTGTTCTCCACTTTCACCTCTTTGACTACTTCCTTGACAACCTCCTTTGGCTTTTGGGCAAGTTCTGCCCTGAGGTCGTTGATGATGCCGTTGAGGCGGTCGATTTCATAACTGTTGTCTGTCGCTACGCCACGGTAGATCTTGAAGTTGTGCGTCCCGTTGGAGTTGAGGAATTTGTAGACGATACCGGCATTGAGCTGCACGGCAGCATTGTTCACGTTGTAGCGTGGTTGCTGGTCGCTCCACGAGAGTTTGTAGGGGTCTTGCACGGCAGGTTGGTTCTTCGTGCCGAGGAAGGCCCAAGAGACAGAGGGTTCGATGTAGAACTGCCATTTCTTGGCACTTCCAAGGTTGAAGGTGAAATCGATTCCGGCCTTGGAGGTCATCTTGTTGGTGGGTTCGTAGATGTCATGATTTGACGTGTAGAGATGTCCCCATCCCAGTCCGTATAGTCCCACCACTTCGAAGCAACGCGGTTCTCCGGGGTATCCCCCGAAGAGGTTGGTGAAATTGACTGTTCCCAAGAGTGATACGTTGGTGGCCTTTACGATTGTCCCTGTTTCGATGTAAGGTTTGTTGTTGAAATAGGCCGTCCCGTCGATAGCCAGACCGAAGGATGGTGTGATCCATTTGCCCAGTCGCACACCGGCGTTGCCGTTGAGGTTGTCAAGCCATTTCACACCGGTAGCCTTGGTGGCCACGCCTCCATTGATGCCAAAATAGATGTTGTCGAGGCCTTTGCTTCCCTCCACCGTCTGTGCTGTTGCCGTCATCGCCATGGCAGCGGCGGCAATCCATAAAATCATCTTTTTCATAGCTTCCTTTTATTTATAGTCTTGATCAAGTGCGTTTACGATTGCAAATATAAGCAAAAAAACCGAATGAAATGTAAAAATGTGAAAAATATTTCAAAAAAAACCATCCCGCCGTATTCACGGCGGGATGGCATTTGTTGTGAGTTGATGTCTTGGATGTTCTCAAGTCATTTTTCTTGTCTTCATCAGTTGCCGGTGGAAAGAATGATGTTGACGATGTTTGTAACGTCGGTGATGTTCACGTCACCGTCTTGATTGGCATCGGCATTCGTCAAATTGATGAGTGAGGCCTCTTTTGTGAGCACATAGTTTACCACTACTGTGACATCGGTGATGTTCACCTCGCCGTCACCGTTGGCATCGCCGAGGAGGATGCCGGAAGCATCTTTGTAGGTCACCTTGATGGTGCTGATGTATGGCTTCTTGTCTTTGGCAAGGGTAAGCTCTACGCTTTGTGCGTCTCCTGCCCATGATTTTCCTCCGAATTCACCCACGTTGGCAGTGAAGGCGTCGTTCACACCAACCTCGAATTCGATGGCTGTGATGGATTTGCCTGCAGGTACGGAGAAGGTGAGTTTAGTGGTTTCCTGCTCGTCCACGACATTGGTGTACAAGCGCAAGGTGTTGCCACCACTTCCTATCCACCAGCGATACTTGCCGGAGGTGACGAGCGATACGGGTTCATTCTTCCAAGTATAGTCATCATAGACGTAGAGGCTTCCATCATTTGTAGGCTCGAGTCCTGTGCCGTAGTCATTGGTTCCTGTGAAGTCATAGGTGACATCGGAAGCAGCGGGGTCTGTCACGGTCAGCGTGTAGGCGGCAGAGCTCTCAAGGTAATCCGGTGTGGAAGGCGTGGTGGCCTTGATGGTGGTCGTACCGGCACCCACGATGGTCACAGCACCTGTTGCACTGATGGTGGCCACGTTCTCGTTGCTGCTGGTGTAGGTGATTTCACCGTTGAAGTCTTGGGCATAGGAGAGGGTGGGGGCGGTGAATGGCTGGCCAATGGTGGCGGTGGCTGACTCTGCACTCCATGCAAACGCTGGGTCGATGCGGTTGCCGCCGTAGTCCACTGTGATGGTCTTGATTTGGATGGTTCCAGTGCCGTTGTAGGTCAGCACCACGCTTTGTGCGCTGCCTGTCCAAGCATTATTGGTGAATTCGCCTGTGTTGGCTGTGAAGTTGATGCCGCTGCCGTTGAAGTCAATCTTGTTGATGGTTTTGCCAGCAGGTACGGAAATGGTGATCTTTGAGCCTTGCGGTGTTCCTTCAGGATCATCGTTTCCTATCGTGTTGTAGAAGCGCAGGGTGTTGCCACTGGCGTTGAGCCACCAGCGATATTTGCCTTCTGCCACAAGTGTGACGTTTCCTGCTTTCCATGTGGAAGGCTCGGTAATGTATACATTGGCATCAGAGGGTGTCAGACCTGAGCCGTAGTCGGTGGCATCAGTGAAGTCGAATGTGCCGTCCACCACCTCGTGGGTGTTTTGCGGCTCTGCCACGTTGATGGTATAGGTTGCTTCGGCAGCCTCGTAATTATCTGTTTCTGCGGCAGTTGCCTTGATGGTAGCTCTGCCAACGACGCCCTTGATGGTCACAGCACCGGTTGTTGCGTTCACGGTGGCCACCTCCTCGTTGTTGGAGGTATAGGTTACAGCTCCGTCGCCATCATAGGTCAGTTCGGGAGCGGTGAAAGTGCCACCCAGGAAGAAATTGACGTAGTTGGGGTTGAACTTCATCGTCGGTGTCTGCTTCTCAACGGGAGTGGTGCCATCGGTGTAGGTCACGGTGACAGTCTTGATTTGCTTGGTGCCAGAACCGTCATAGGTCAGTACCACTTTTTGGGCCTCGCCTGTCCACTTGCCACTGGCGAATTCGCCTACATCGGCTTTGAATACAAGACCGCTACCGGATAAATCGATTTGAGTGATGGTCTTTCCTGCCGGTGCGGAGATGGTCATCTTTGAAGTCTGTACTTCTTCCACCACGTTGGTGTAGAAGCGCAGGGTGTTGCCATTGGCATTGAACCACCAGCGGTATTTGCCTTCAGCCACGAGGGTGATGTTGCCTGCTGTCCATGTGCTGGGCTCGGTTTCGTATTCGTGCTCGGGGTCAGTATACAAACCTGGAGCCAGTCCTGAGCCGTAGTCGGTGGCGTCGGTGAAGTCGAATACACCGTCCACTATCGCATGGGTGCCTTGTGGGTCGGCAGCAGTGATTTTGTAAGATGCCGATACTCCCTTCCAATTGTTGGTCTCCGGTGCTGAGGCGGTGATGTTGGCAACACCTGCTCCACAGACGTCCACTACGCCGGTGCTGGCATTCACGGTGGCCACTTCCTCATTGTCCGACGAGTAGGTCACGGTGCCGTCTCCCTCGTAAGTGAGCACGGGTGCTTCGAAGTCCTCTCCCACAACGACGGTGATGGCAGTCGGGCTGAAAAACATGTTAGGTGTGGGCTTGACAGTCTGGCCGCCCGCCTTGTAAACCTTGATTGCCGTGATTTGAGCGTTTTTACCGCTTACTTTCAAGGTGTAGATGTTGCCGGCGGCTTGATAGCCTGAGGCGATGTCGAATTTGTTGGTACTGGTTGAGCCTGTACACGCGGTACTGACCTCCACATCACCTACGTAGAAATTCTCGACAGTTCCACCTGAAGCACCAGACCTGCCCACCACCTCGATGGTGCTCACGGCGAAATCGAAGGCGGGGAGGGAGAGGGATGCTCCTGGTGTAAGCATCAGGTAGCCGGTGTTGTAGTAGTAGCCGTCTGCCAAAGTAATGCTGTAGCCGTTATTGGTGAAAGTGGCTACTTCTGTGGCCTTGTTGCTAGAGCCAGCAGGGAATTGCCACACGTCATTGGTGGTGAAGTCAAGCGTGACGTCTTGTCCCCAAGCCGTCCCGAGCACTGCGCATAGCAGTGTTGTCATGAATAGTCGTAAATTCTTTCTCATAGTTTGAATGGTATTAAGTTGATTTGATGTTATTTGGTGCAAAGATAGCAAAAAATATGTTTCGTTGTACTCAAAAGGTTGAATTTATTTTTTCTCTACGTTGGCTTTCGGCGCTTCCGAACCGTCGAGCATGTATTCCTCGATGCCGATGTTGTGCTTTGCGAAGAGTTCGCGTGTGGATTTTAGAATGGTTTCTCGCTTGTTTCGCTCTATGGTGGTGAGTCCTTCCGTGGTGTGGCATGCAGGATAGATTACATAGCCGTGCTTGTTGCCGCTGTCTGGTGGGCGCGACACCCAGTAGAGGTTGTATCCACAGTCGGTAAGCGTCGTCTTGCTGCCTTTCTTCGTCAGCGTCATGCGCACCATGGCGCCACCGTAGGTGTTGGGACGCGATTGGTTGCTTACGAAATTGCCGAGGGAATAGGCGAGGAGGTGCTTGCCGTCGGCACCCTCGCGCACCTCGATGGGCTCCACCACGTGGGGGTGCCCGCCTATGATGTGGTCAATGCCTTTTTCAAACATCCAGTCGGCCAGGCTTTTCTGGGTCTTATTGGGTAGCAGTTGGTACTCGTCGCCCCAGTGTGGCATGCAGATGATGACGTCGGGTTTTAGTGCTTTCGCCCTTTCGATGTCCTGTGCGATGACGGCGGTGTCGATAAGGTTGACGATGTAGGGGCTGGGTATCTTGATGCCGTTGGTTCCGTAGGTGTAGTTGAGCAGGCAGATGCGTATGCCGTTCTGCTCGATGATGAAGGGGTAGAGTTGCTCTCTCTCCGCCTGGTTGCGGTAGGTGCCGAGGTGCTTCATGCCCAAGGAGTCCATCACGGAGATGGTGCGGTTGATACCTTTTCCATAGGTGTCCACGCTATGGTTGTTGCATGTGGTGAGGATGTCGAAGCCGCAGTCAATGCATGCCTTCAGGTAATCGTCGGGGGCGCAGAACTGTGGATAGCCTTTGTATGGAGGGCCGGCAAGTGTCACCTCGAAGTTGGCGATGGCAAGGTCGGCTTTCTTGATTTCGGGTGCCATCAGTTCGAAGACGGCGCTATAGTCATAGGTGCCGTCGGGTCGGTGTGCTGATTTGAATTGTGGTTCGTGTTGCATGAGGTCACCGCCGAAGAGCAAGGTCACTTGCTGCTCCTTGGGTTCGTCGGAGGGTTTGCCGCCACCGCTGCGGGCGTTTCCGCTACAGCAGCAAGTGGTCATCACGATGAAAAGGAGACCCAATTGCTGTAGGCGGGTCTTCAAAAAGGTATTTCTCATTTTTTTCGACTTTGAGTGTTGTTTTCTGGATTTGGGCTGTGCCCGATTCTGTATGGTGACCACAAAGATAGTGTTTTTTTCTATAATAAGGTAGGTAAAGGTGTTTTTTTTCTCTTCCGGGATGATTTTTGACAAAATGTCACTCAAATGGTGACAATTTGTCTTGCTTTTTGCCTTGGTACGCTCCTTGCAAGAAAGTGGGTGAGGGCGCGACGAAGCGTGTGCGCCACAAGACAAGAACAATTTACAAACTTAAAAATAGGAGATTAAGAAAATGAGAACTATGCATGGAAATGATTGGTTACCCGAGTTGTTCAACGACTTGATGAATGCCGGCTTGCAGGCTGCAAGACCTTGCACCACCGCACCTGCCACCAACGTGATGGAAAACGAAGAGATGTATGTCGTGCAACTCGCTGCACCGGGTATGAAGAAGGAGGATTTCTTTGTGAACATCAATGACGAGGGCAACCTTGTAGTGAAGATGGAGCAGAAGGCCGATGATAAGAACACCGACGAGAAGATGCACTACCTCCGCAGGGAATTCTCCTACACCAAGTATGAGCAGACCCTCATCCTCCCGGACGATGTGGACAAGAACAAAATCGAGGCAAAGGTCGAGGACGGCATCCTCACCGTCAAACTTCCCAAGGTGGAGGAGGCAAAGGTGAAAGTCGCCAGGTCCATCGACATCCAATAACCTCTTCATTTGCACAAAAAGGGCGCTCCGCACAGGGAGCGCCCTTTTTGTGTCGTCGGAGTGGTCGGAGTGGTCGGAGTGGTCGGAGTGATCGGAGTGATCGGAGTGGATCGGAGTGGTCGGAGTGATCGGAGTGGTCGGAGTATTCCGATTATTTCTATTCCTCCGACTCAATTTCGAATATTGTTTTGTGTTTTTGAAAAAAAGTGCTAATTTTGCATGCTAAAAGAAAATAGGTTAAGGAAAGAAAATAACACAACTCACAATTATGGCAAAAAAAGCACTTTTGATGATACTCGACGGATGGGGTATCGGTAAACACAACGAGGGAGACGTCATCTTCCAGACACCCACACCATATTTGGACTATCTCAACGCGGTGAGTCCTCATGCGCAACTGAATGCCTCAGGGGAAGACGTCGGTTTGCCCGACGGCCAGATGGGAAATTCCGAGGTGGGCCATCTCAACATCGGTGCCGGAAGGGTGGTCTACCAGGACTTGGTGAAAATCAACCGCGCCTGCCGTGACAACTCCATTTTGGAGAATCCGGAAATCGTCTCGGCCTATTCCTATGCACAGAAGACAGGGAAGAAACTCCACCTTATGGGGCTTACCTCCGACGGAGGCGTGCACTCCTCCCTCGACCATCTGTTCAAACTCGTGGAAATCGGCAAGCAATACGGACTGAAGAACACCTTCGTCCACTGCTTTATGGATGGACGCGACACCGACCCCAAGAGTGGCGTGGGATTCATCAGCCAACTCACCGACGTGTGCAAGGCCAACGACGCAGCCATCGCATCCATCGTGGGACGATTCTATGCCATGGACCGCGACAAGCGATGGGAGAGGGTGAAAGAGGCATACGACCTCCTCGTGGAAGGAAAGGGCAAGCAAGCCACAGACATGGTGAAGGCCATGGAGGAAAGCTATCAGGACGGGGTGACCGACGAGTTCATCAAGCCCATCAATAACGCCAATGTCGATGGCACCATCCAGGAGGGTGACGTGGTCATCTTCATCAACTTCCGCAACGACCGCGCCAAGGAACTCACCACTGTGCTCACCCAGCAGGACATGCCAGAGGCTGGCATGCACACCATACCGGGACTGCAATACTATTGCATGACACCCTACGACGCCAACTTCAAAGGCGTGCACATCCTCTTCCCCAAGGAGAATGTGGAAGACACCCTCGGAGAATATCTCTCCAAACTTGGGAAGAAACAGTTGCATACCGCCGAGACGGAGAAATACGCACACGTCACCTTCTTCTTCAACGGAGGAAGAGAGGCTCCCTACGAGAACGAGGACCGCATCCTCGTGCCCTCACCCAAGGTGGCCACCTACGACCTCAAACCGGAGATGAGCGCCTATGAGGTGAAAGACAAACTCGTGGAGGCCATCAAGACCGAGCAGTATGACTTCATCGTGGTCAATTTCGCCAATGGCGACATGGTGGGACACACCGGTGTCTATTACGCCATCGCCAAGGCCGTATGGGCCGTGGACAACTGCGTGAAGGAGGTCGTCGAAGCTGCCAAGGCCGCCGACTACGAGGTGGTCATCATCGCCGACCATGGCAACGCTGACAATGCCATCAACGAAGACGGTACGCCCAACACCGCTCACTCCCTCAATCCCGTGCCCATCGTTTATGTCACCAACAATAACAGTGCAAGGGTGAAGAATGGAAGACTCGCCGACGTGGCTCCCACCATCCTCCACATCATGGGGTTGGAGCAACCTGGCGACATGACGGGAGAGAACCTCATCTATTAGTATTTCAAAAATCTACAGCCCCCGGAGCCGCAAACAATGCTCCGGGGGCTCCATAAAACCAGTATCCTTAGGAAAACCAGTATTATTCTTAGGAAAACCAGAGCCCCTAGGAAAACCAGAACCTCTAGGAAAACCAGTAAGCCATGGACGTAAAAATAGAGCCATCCTGGAAGGAACACTTGGAAAAGGAGTTCCAACAACCCTATTTCGCCCAACTCGTGCAGATGGTGCGACAAGAGTATGCCCGATACACCTGCTACCCGCCGGGAAGACTCATTTTCAACGCCTTCAAACTCTGTCCTTTCTACAAGGTGAAGGTGGTCATCATCGGACAAGACCCGTACCATGAGCCAGGACAGGCCATGGGACTGAGTTTCTCCGTTCCACAGGGGGTGCCCATGCCACCATCGCTCATCAACATCTTCAAGGAAATCCAAGGGGATGTGGGAACTCCCATGCCTTCCTCCGGCGACCTTACCCGATGGGCCACGCAGGGTGTGCTGCTCCTCAACGCCACACTGACTGTCAGGGAGCATGCCGCAGGAAGCCACCAGCGCAAGGGATGGGAAATCTTCACCGATGCTGCCATCAGGGCACTCAACAAGGAGCGTGAGCACCTCGTTTTCATCCTATGGGGGTCTTATGCGCGAAGCAAGGCGGCCTACATCGACAGGAAAAGACACCTTGTATTGCAGTCGGTGCACCCTTCACCGCTCTCTGCCAACCGTGGAGGGTGGTTTGGCAACAGGCATTTCTCCCAAGCCAACACCTATTTGGAAGCCCATGGGGAAACACCCATCCAATGGTGATGCGAGGTTTCTATCTTCAATTTTAGCTTCGCTGATTTTTGTCGCGACTCGGCAGGGTTCGAGCAAGTTTGACTCTGCCGAGTCGCGACAAAAATTCAATTTTCAATTTTCAATCTTCAATTTTCAATTTTCAATCTTCAATTTTCAATTTTCAATCTTCAATCTTATGAACACCTCGATTCCTCCTATCATCCAAGTGGGTAATGTCCTGCTGTCATCAGACATCCTCACGCAATGCTTTTGCTGCGACCTGGAGAAATGTAAAGGGCAATGCTGTGTGGAGGGTGAGGCAGGGGCGCCGGTCACCTTGGAGGAGATAGACCAGTTGGAGGAGTCGCTCGACACGGCATGGTGTGATATGTCGGCGGCGGCACAATCCGTGGTCGACAAGCAAGGCGTGGCTTATCCCGACATCGATGGGGAGATGGTCACCAGCATCGTGGCTGGGCGTGACTGCATATTCACCTGCTATGAAGACGGCGTCTGCCTCTGCGCCCTGGAGAAGGCTTTCAGGGAAGGGAGAAGCAAGTTCTGCAAACCCATCAGCTGTGCCCTATACCCCATCCGGGAGAAGGTGTTCGCCAATGGCACTGTGGGGCTCAACTATCACCGCTGGGCTGTCTGCAGGGATGCCGTGGAAAAGGGGAACCTTTTGCATCTTCCCGTCTATCGCTTCCTCAAGGAGCCACTTGTTCGCAGGTTTGGCGAAGAGTGGTATGAGGAGTTGGAGCAAGTGGCAGCACAACTGGGTTTTTAGGGGTAGGACGTTTTAGGAAGCTCCTATATGCCCAGCACGATGTTTACGAGGCCTGTCAAGTCAAGGATATTGACGTCTCCGTCGCCGTTGATATCTGCATTGGTTGCGTTGATTGGAGTGTCGGAGATGCAGAGGATGTAGTTCACCAAGGCGGTCACGTCTGAGATGTTGATAGTGTAATCACCATTGATGTCGCCTATGAAAAAGTCGGGAGGCAGCAATGGCAAAGCATTGGCCAATTGCGTGTTTCCGCTGAAGTATGCCTTGAAAGCATCCACGTTGGCGCTGTCGGTGAGGATGAAGGCAGTGCCGACGTCATTCAAGACATAGGCATTGCTCACGGTCGTGTTGCCGGTGGTGCCGATGAATTGGAAGTTCTTGCTTGCCATCTTGTTGACGGGTGTCTTCAGCACCATTACATCGTTGGCGCTCAGCACGAGGTCGCTGCCTATGCAACTGGCAGATGTGCCGAAGAGGAAAGGTGTGTTGGGGTTCCATTTATCCACGTCGGAGAAGGTCACGTCATTGTTGTTGTCGCCATCAAAAGCTTTTAGCCAATAGCCTTCGTCGGTGGAGGCACCATGGAGTCGGTTGAGGGTGGTGCCTGAGGAAGTCACCGCTTGCACGAGGAAAGGCAGATGGATGGTCTGCCATCCCGTCTGTCCATTGCAGGCGAGTGTGGGCATGCGTGTGTAGGTGGCATGTGCGGTGCTGAATGTCTTGGGCACATAGAAGTCATGACCGTCGATGAGTGAGATGTTTTCGGCCACAAGGTTTTTCACTACGTTCCTGCCTTGCAGGATTCCTGGCACGGTAGCCTTGTTGTGGATGTAGTGGAGGGTGTTGGGATTGTCGTTGGCAGTGATGGTGTAGGAGGATAGGCTGCCCAGTTCCTCGAAACTCACGGCAACGGCGTCGTCAGGTATGTCAAGGGTGTCCGTGGATGCTGTTGCAGTACGTTCACCATCGCCTTTCCATGTTACGAATGCCGCTTTCACCGTCAAGGCGGAGAAAGTGATGAAAGTCTGGGTATAGTCGAGGATGGTCAATTTGAATTTCTCTCCCACGCTGATGGGGATTTGGAAGGGGATGGTGACGGTCTGTCCTGCGGGGATGCAGATGGGTTGGGTTTCGGTGAACACCCACCATGAGTTGGATGTTCTCGGTTTCAACAGTTTCAATGACAATGGACTGTTGTAGTCGGTGGAGGTGTTGTTGGTCAAGGTGATGGTGCCGTCGACGAGGCTGCCGTACATGTAACTGCCATCGATGTTCTTGATTTCGGCCGAGACATAGTCGAGCACGGGAATCGTGGTTTCATCGGTCAGTGTGAGGGCATTATCGGAGTAGATGATGTTGGACGGCCCCTTCTTCAAGGAAAACGTCACCTTGTAGGTGCCGGCATTCTTTTTTACATAGAAGTCGATGTAGTCTTCCGCTCCAGAAGCGAGGTATGGAGTCTCATAGGTGACAAGGCTGTCCTTGCCCGAACGGCTGTTCATATAAAAGTAAATGGGAGAGTTGAAATCGCTGCCACCATTGTTTTTCAAGAAGACCCTGATGCATTTGGATGAGGTGCTGGTCTCGAAATTCTGTGTCACTTGGGTCACAGTGATGTCGGCAGCCACGATGGTATGCAGGGTCGCCTGGTCGCCGCTCTTCTCCATTTGCAGGTAATATCTGTCAGCGTTTTTGCTGAGATGCCATTCCTCGGTGCCGTTGACGCGGTCGATACCCTTGATTTCATAGGTGCCGTCGTCGAGGTTCCTGCCGAAAGAGGTGAGATAGAAGGTGTTGTTGGCGTTGGTGCTCGGAGGGCTTTGGTAGTTGCTTTTCACCAAACGCGTGTCTATCATATTCCCTTCGCTGTCGAAGAGGCCGATGCCTACATCGTAGGAAGGTTCCGTGCCTATACGGGAGTATAGGTATTTCGCCCTGAAAGAACTGAGGCCTGTGGTGGCGTCATAGGGGTTGGTCGCTTCCTCTATTTCCGCCTTGCTGGCGTTGATCAGGGTGAAGCCAGTGTTGATGATGCCGAAGTTGCTGTCGCCGCTGAATGACTCCAAGGGTTGCGGACTGATGCCTATGAGAGCATATTGCCCATTGGAATAGCCACCGGTGGTTGAACTGCCTCCTGTCCCTTGCGATATAGGGTTGAGGGCTTGCAATCTGAAATAGCCGTCGCTCAAGCCTCCCCACCCCCAGTTGATGTGGAAGAGTCCTTGTCCATCGAAGCCATCGCAGACGAAGGCATGGCCGCCGCTGGAGGTGGATGCACTGTAGATGACGGGTCGGCCGGCCGTCAACTCTTCATAGATGAGCTGATCCCATCCGTCGATGTCGTATTTCTCACGTTTCACCTCTGTCGCTTGATTTCCATAACCGAAATAGTTGCACATTGCATTGGGAATTGCGGAGGTGGCTCCGGAGGCAATGCCTATTCCGTAAGTCATTTTTACGGCATGGCCGCAATATACCATCAGTGTGGAAACAGCCTTGTTGGCTGCGTTGGTGGTGCTGCTGCTTTCGTTGTAGGAGTCCCGCATCGAAGCCCAGTCGAAAGTGACGGGCGGGAGGGCGTCATAGGAACTATAAGCTGGGATTTCGGTGGTTTTTGTGCGGGGCCATTTGTAGTAGTACATCACTTGTGCCAAAGCCGTGGCAACGCAACCAGTCACGGATTGTGCACCGCTGGTGGTGAAACACTGATGGTTGTATGGTGACTTCTGGTTCCAATGGCAAGAGAGCAGAGGTGCGACGACCTGTCGGGCGGCGTTGGCGGTGGATGCATCGTTGACAGGTGTGTTGGCGGGCAAACTGGTGTTTGCGCGTGCCCAGGCGATGTCACCGGCATAGTCGTCGAGAAACGCTTGGAGGTTCTCTGGGATGTCGGTCAGGTCGAAATGGCCTTCGTCGGCATAGCCCAAGATGTCGTAAGCAGCGTCATCGCCCGAGACGATGACGAAACCTTGCTCGTCGCCTTGGTTGAACACATAATAGCAGGCTTCCTTTGTCGACTGGTTCGAGGGAGCGCCTTGACGGTCTTGGCGAACCAATGAAAGGTTGGGTGTGGTGCCTCTCGCTGAGAGGAACAAAGCGGCTTTCTGCAGGGCTTGTGCAGGGGTGATGGGGGCTCCGGATGAAGTCATGATGCCCATTACTACCAGAAGTAGTGTAAGAAAGGCTTTTCTCATAAAGGGGTAAGTAAAGGTAAGAAGTATGAAAGATGTTTTGTGATGCAAATATCGGTGTTTTTTTTGACATTGGCAAGTGTTTTGTTTTTTTTTGTCTTAAGAATTTGAAAAAAACTTGGAGTCTTCTGGATTCTTGATGTCTAATGCCTAAAGCCTTCAAGAGCGTCATGGCAATTTTCCACTAAAAAAGCTGTTTTTTGAATATTTTTGTTCCAAAATGCCATTATTATGAAAAAGTTGTTTATTTTTGCAATTCATTAGCAAAACAATTGTCATGGCAGAGGTAACCGAGCAAACCATAAACATAGAGAAGGTCCTTAAGGAAAAGATGGGGGCCAAGGCGAAATTCGTGCCATCGTTCGCTGTCAGTTGGCTCAAGCGCATCGTGCATCAAGACGAGGTGAACAAGTTCTTGTGGGAGAGCCGTGACAAGATGGGCGTGGATTGGTTGGAAGAGTGCGTGAGATACC
Organism: uncultured Prevotellaceae bacterium; assembly: GCA_902786665.1. GTDB lineage: Bacteria > Bacteroidota > Bacteroidia > Bacteroidales > Bacteroidaceae > Prevotella. The sequence goes on from CADADN010000002.1 coordinate 119,752, forward strand.
TGGATATGACACTCCAAATCGAGGGTGCGGAGAACTTGCCATCAAAGGATGACGGAAAACTCTACACCTTCGTGAGCAACCACCCCCTCGGAGGCGAGGACGGCGTGGCTCTTGGTGCTGTCATCGGCCGCCATTACGACGGGAAATTCAAATATTTGGTCAACGACCTGCTGATGAACCTCCCCGGGTTGGCGCCATTGTGCATACCCATCAACAAGACAGGTAACCAGAGCCGCAACTTCCCTGCCATGGTGAACGCGGGCTTCAACAGCGACTTCCACATGCTTATGTTCCCTGCCGGACTGTGCTCAAGGAAGACCAATGGTGTCATCAGGGACCTCCCGTGGAAGAAGACTTTTATTTCCAAAAGCGTGCAGACGCAAAGAGATGTCGTACCCATACATTTCGGCGGGTCCAATTCTGAAAAATTCTATCGCATCGCCAACCTGTGCAAAACCCTTGGGTTGAAGGTCAACCTGGCCATGCTGTTCCTTGTGGACGAGATGTACAAGAACGTGCACAAAACCTTCAGGGTGGCCATCGGGAAACCCATTCCATGGCAGACTTTCGACAAGTCGCGTACGCCTGCTGAATGGGCTCAAGTGGTGCAAGATAAAGTATATGAACTCTGAAACTACCTTTTTATAAACTAACCCCATGGAACAGATCATCCCTCCTGTAGACAAAGAATTGATCAAGAGTGAATTGACTCCTGACAAGCGGTTGAGAATGACCAACAAGAGTCACAACCAAATCTATGTTGTCGACTGCCATGACTCACCCAACGTGTTGAGAGAGATAGGACGTCAGCGCGAGGAAGTCTTCAGGGCTGCTGGAGGCGGAACGGGAAAGGCTCTTGACCTTGACGAGTTCGACCTTATGGACAATTGCTACAAGCAACTCCTCGTCTGGAACCCGGAAGCAGAGGAAATCATTGGCGGTTATCGATACAAACTTGGTACAGAGGTGGACTTTGACAGCAATGGCCAACCCATCCTTGCCACCAGCCATATGTTCCATTTCTCCGACAAATTCATCAAGGAATACCTGCCACAGACCGTGGAATTGGCTCGCTCCTATGTCACACTGCCTTACCAGAGCAGCAAAAGGGGAGCCAAGAGCCTCTTCGCTCTTGACAACTTGTGGGACGGGCTGGGAGCTCTCACCGTTATCATGCCCAATGTGAAGTATTTCTTCGGAAAGATGACCATGTATCCTTCCTATAACAGGTTGGGGCGTGACATGATTCTCTTCTTTCTTAACAAGCATTTTGGCGACAAGGAAAAGCTCATCACACCCATGACTCCGCTCAAGATAGAGAACGACCCGGAGATGCTTGCTTCCATCTTGTGCAAGGATGACTTGAGAGAAGACTACCGCATCCTCAACACTGAAATCAGGAAACTGGGTATCAACATCCCGCCATTGGTTAATGCTTACATGGGCCTCAGCCCCACTATGAGAATGTTTGGCACGGCCATCAACGACGGCTTCGGAGACGTGGAGGAGACCAGCATCCTCATCGCCGTTGATGAAATCCTGGAGGAGAAGCGCATCAGGCACATCGACTCTTTCATCAGGGAACACCCGGAGGTGCTACAATTCACTGCGGGTGGCGATTTGGGAAAGATTATCTTGCGCCGCTTGAATCAACAGAACTCCTGAACACCCGCTATCAGCTTTCTCATTGTAATCAGGTTTGTGCATGGTTGTAAGTTAAAATATGGGGAAGTGTCGATGATGGGTTGTAAAGTTGTCTGTTGTAAAGAAACAAACAATAATCAGATAAAGAACTAAAAACAGGCTTTTTGTTACAAGTCTCAGAAAGGAATATGAAGTATTTCTATTTCTGTTTGGTTTTGTTTTGGATTCACTTAATATATGTACAATAAACCTTTTACTATTAGTTACTATTGACGAGATGAAAAATATATTATTTGTATTATTGTTTTTTACTTTTACGAATGTGGCTTCAGAAGGTAACTTCATCACAGAGAAGTTGACTCCTCGTATAACCGAAGTAGAAGCGGCAAATCCCGCGGCTGGCCGTGTGTTTTATGGGGTCATTGGAGGTAAGGATGATTGTACATTGAAAATGCCCAACGGCTCACTTAAGGGATATTATAAGTACCTTGGTATGACTCGCTCTTTGCGTTTCGGCTCTTACGACAGAAGCACAAAGGTGCTCACTCTCAAGGCCTATCAGCAAAGTAACGGTAAGTATATCGGACAATTTGTAGGAAAACTCTCCAATAATAAGGATTGGACGGGGCTATATTCATATAAAGGAGAATTTACCAACTACAACGGTTATTCTGTTAAGTTCGACCTCGACGAACCGATGTGGGACTGATGTGGATAGTTGTGAATGGCGCTGTCCTCTGAACAAAACCATTTCTGCCATGAGGAAGCATCTGCTCATCATCACACTCCTTCTGATGGCGTTGTCCTTGAACGGACAAGTTCAAGGACTGCTCAACCATCCCCTCGACACGACTACTCCCGTCGAGGTGAGAGAAGTGGGACAGTTCGTGTTCAAAGGGCAGACATACCACCTCGATGCAAAGCATTTCCTGCTCGATGCCACCTTGCCTGACGATGTCGTCAAGGCTGCCCCCTTTCTCTTCAACGACTTCAAGACCGCTGTCGGCCAACTCGCCGACGGCACGGAGGAGGAACCGATGGTGCTCTACATCGCGCCATACGTCTATTGGGTGGACGACCCCGACGACCCGCGTGTTGCGGTGGGGGAGAACGGCAGGGAGCCTTTCGGAATGACCGTCAGGTGCCAGAACCTCCATCTTGTGGGACTGGCCGAGGATCCGCGCGACGTGGTGCTCGCCTCGCAGCGAGGACAGACGCAGGGTGCCGTGGGCAATTTCACCATGCTCGACTTCCACGGTGACGGTTTGATGGTCTCTCACCTCACGATGGGCAACTTCTGCAACGTTGATTTGGAATACCCGCTCTTGCCATCGCTGGGAAGGAAGAAACGCAGTGCTACCATCACCCAGGCTCATGTGGCCTACTGCCATGGCGACCGGGTGGTGGCTCGTGACGTTCGCTTTGTCAGCCGACTCAACATGAACCCTCTCAATGGAGCGAAACGCATCCTCTTCGACCGGTGCCATATGGAATGCACCGATGATGCCCTTACCGGCAACGGCGTCTATCTCCATTGCGATTTCGACTTCTACGGACAAAAACCTTTCTACACCACACACCCGGCGGGGGCGGTGATGCTCGACTGCGACTTCCACCTCCACGGGGCCAGCGGCAACGCCTATTTCTGCAAGGCTCCCGGCCCTCTCACACTCATCGACTGCCGTTTCCATTCCGAGACACCGGTGAAGGTGGGATGGACACCCTATCCCACACCTTGGATGAGATGCTACCAAAGCAACGTCACTTTTAACGGACAACCCTTGTTCGTGGGGGAGGAACACCCTGAAAACACCGTGGACATCAGCCATCTGCCATTGTTGGGCGTCTACAAGTCGGATGAGGGATACCATGTCGACGAACTCCTCGCGGGAGATGACGGATGGTGCCCGATGGGAGAGGGACAGGTCGGTGAGGCATTTGGAAAGTCGAAAAACACCTCTCTTTCCATCACTCCGCGTGAAAGCGAATCCCATGCCATGGAAAGTCCCGTTGTGCTGAGGGTCAATGCTTTCAGGCACGGTGGCTATGCCGGCAAGGAGGTCGGCAAGGTGGAATGGAAGGTGCTGGAAGATGTGAAAGAGAGTGTGAGATTGGAGGATAATGGTGATGGTACGTGTTCGGTCGTCTCCATCTATGATGGCGACACCCCGCTGCCCGTCACGGTGATGGCAGTTACGGAGGAGGGGTTGCAAGCAGCGGCGAAAGTGACCCTGCACGCTGTTCCTCTCTTGCCTCCTTTTTTGATAGAAAAACCACGCATCACCATGAAGGATGGCCTGGCCACCTTGCATTATTACTTGCCAGACGACACCCATGGTGACTTTTCGGATGTCACATGGTACGTTGCCGACGACAAGAAAGGAAAGGGAGCCATACCCGTCGCCGTCACTACGGGAAAGCCGTTGTGCGAATATCGTCTCAAGGGTGGCGAGGCAGGAAAGGTGCTGATGGCGAGGGTCAGGCTGCGACAGGCCAGGAGCGGATATGGCGACCCCATCGACGTGGTCTATGGAAAGGTGGGAAAGAAACAAGTAGTGATGGAGAGACGCTTGGAAACAGACTTCCATGATTTCCCCTGCCAATGGCAACCGCTCGTCAAGGAAGGTTTTTGGACGGTGGATGGATTCAAGCCTGCCGATACAGAGGAGTTCCCCTGGAGTTTCAACCCGTCACGCCCCATGTGGGAATATGGAGAAGGGTTCAACGGCGCAGTGGGGAAAGGCCTCTTGCAGGCACAAAGAGGGGCGAGGATGATGTTCACTCCCATTGAACGAACCTATGGCGACATGGAGGTGGCGCTCGACGTGGACCCCACCAAGACCGCCGGCCAAGGCTTTGGAAGTGCAACAGGGCAGTATATGGATGTGTGCATCAAGTTTGACAACCGCACACTGACGGGTTATGCACTGCGTATCATACGCACCACCAAATATTCCAAGGCGGTGGACTTCCAACTCATTCGATATGACAATGGTGTCACCACGCCCATTGGAGAACCCGTGAGTGCCACTTGCTACCGCACGGGGTGCCACATCAACATCAAGTGCTCCGGCAACGTGCTTTCGGCAAGGGTTGTCACCGACACGCAGTTGCCTGTCCCCGAAGACCCGGCGTTGAAGACCGAAGTGAATCTCTCCGCCACCGTCACCCCCAACAACTTCGGAGGGTTCTGCCTGCAGCACACGGGTTCATGTGGCGAAAGCACCACCATGCTCCACCACCTCGTCATAGAATGGGGCCAGAATGCCGGCTTCTAAGAAACTAGGAGGTTGTAGGGGTTTCTAGGAAGTTTTAGGAAGTTCTAGGAAATTCTAGGAAATCCTATTATCTTCTAAGATTTCCTATTATCTCCTATTTCCTCCTAAAAAATCTCTCTTATAAAAACTTGCAGAAGAGCCAGGTGCCTATCACTTGCAACAGCAGGCCGGGCCATCCCACAGTGAAGTCTTGAATTGTGGCTTGGATGCCGCCTGTCAAGGCCAGTTCGCCCAGTCCGCCAAGAATTTCTGCCGCCAGCACCACACCGACGAGCAATGGCAGCGTCGCTTTCTTGAAATGTTGGGCAGCGAGTCCTGCGACGAGGGCCAGCACTGCGAGCTTGAGTGTCATCACTCCAAGTATGCCCCATGCGGGTTGTCCGGTCAACACGTGGTTGAACAGTGGTGATGCCACGGCTGCCAGCAAACCGACTTTCCAACCAAACTTGTAGGCTCCGGCGAGAATCACCAGTGAGAGCGGGGCGAAGATGATGCCACCCTGGGGAATAAGGTGAAACACATGAGGCAGGACGAAATTGCAGGCCACAAACACTGCCGCCCACATATAGGTCTTTGCCTCGTCATAATTCAAGGTGTAGAGTCTTGCTTTTGATTCCATATTGGTGAAGTTTTGATGATTCTTTTGTAAAAAAAGCTTGATGTCCTAGTAATTCTGGAATCCCTGGATGTCCTAAAAGGACTAGATGGGTTGGTTGCAGTTGCAAAGATACGGTTTATTTAGAAAAAATGCGACAGTTTATGTCGCTTTTTTTATCTTTCTGCTTTTTTTCATTCCAAATCAGAAAAGTCGGACTTGCTTGGCAGGTCCGACTTAATCTTCAATTTTCAATCTCAAATCTCAAATCTCAAATCTCAAATCTTCAATCTTCAATCTTCAATCTTCAATTCTCTTCAATTCCTCTATCTGCTCAATCATTTCCTGGTATTGCCGTTGGGTCTTGTAATGTATTGAGAGTCCGAGGGCGGTTCCTATGGCTGCTCCAGTGAACTCTCCAACGAACATGGCATATGTGCCCTCATTATTCCCTTGGCGATACAATTCATAGGTCAACCACGCCAACCAGATGAGGCAAAGCGGGATGCCGATGAGCAACCAGTTGGAATCAAACTTTTTGGCACGTGCCAGGAGACGCTGGCTTTCCATCAGGTCTTTTCCGAAGAGGTTGGTTGCGTTCAGGTTCCGACTATTGTATAATGTCACGCACATGCAAATCAGCATGAAGATGCTCGTCCCGATCCAGAATGCCAAAGAGAAATGGTTGATTTTGATGAATACCCAGTAACTGAATGGTATGATGAGGATGCCTAGCAAGGTGATGAGGTAGTAACGAATGAGGATGTTGGAGGCATTTTTCTTCATCGTCTGGCGGATGATGCTTTCGTTGACAATCTCTTGTTTCTCGAGTTTCTTTTTCAGTATGGCCATTTGCTGGCGCATTTCTTCAAATGTGGTATCCATGTTGCTTGTGGTTTTAATCGTTTGACATTTTCTTTAGTTGTTCTTTGATGCGATACAGTCTGACGCTGACATTCGTCTCAGAGATGCCGACAATTTGTCCGATTTCTTCGTAACTGAGGTTCTCGAGCCATAGCAGGACGATCGCGCGGTCGAAGGGCTTGAGTTTGGAGATGCGTTTGTGGAGCATGTCCACTTGTCGCGTATCCTTGTCTTGGTCTTCGAAGAGGTTGATGTCCATCGTCAGGCGTACGGTGTCGGCGCGGCGCTTCTTCCTGTTCTGCGAGATGCAAGTGTTGAGGGCGATGCGGTAAATCCACGTCTTGATGTCGCTGCGATGCTCAAAGGAGGAGAACCCTTTCCATAGGTTGACCAATGTTTCTTGGAAGAGGTCGTTCACCTCGTCGGTGTCCTGGGAGAACATGTAGCACACCGTGTAGATGGTGTCCTTGTGTTCTGAAACGGTTTGCGCAAACTGTTTTTCTGTCGTTGTCATTGTCGTCTTGTTATTCGATTTTTACCCATTAGACGCAAAGGCACGAATAAAACTACAAAAAAAATGAAAAAAAATGAGGCGTATAGATTTTTCTAGTTTTCCTAGTGGCTCTAGTTTTCCTAGTGGTTCTAGAGGCTTTACTGGCTCTAGTATTCCTAGGCTCTTACACGATGGGTAGTGAGATACCGTTGATTTTCTGGTATATGTCGAGGGCGTAGACGTCGGTCATCCCGCTGATATAGTCCACCACCGCCATCAACCTTGTCTCCAGGTCATCGGCGACGATGTCGTATTGGCTGCTCACACGGTTGATGAGTTGCTGTGAATAGTAGCGGTCGGGATTCACCACGGCCTCCACCATCTTTTCCATCAACGTCTCAATGATCTTGTAACCAGAAAGTTCCACATCGAGCACCGGCTTGCTGTTGTAAATCCTGGCCCGTGACACTATCTCGCAATGCTTGTATGCGGAATGTGTGCGCTCGCTGACGTGGTCGATGAGGCTTCCCTCAAACGTCCCCTGGAGGATTTCCTTTTCGTGTTCCACGAAGGCCTTCGCACATTCGTATTCCAACAGTCCGATGACGGACGCACGCATGTAGACCACTTGTTCGTTTGGGTCGGTGATGCCTTCGTCGATGATGCGGCGGCGCATTTTCGACTGCCGCTCTTCGGGGAAGAAACCAAGGAGAAGGTCGGAGGTTTCCTCGAAAGACAGGATTCTCAATTTGTGTGCGTCCTCGATGTCCATAATCTCATAACAGATGTCGTCGGCGGCCTCCACGAGATAGACCAATGGATGGCGGGCGTAACGCACCCCCTTTCCAGTGCTTTCCAACTGTTTGATGCCCAAGTCGCCGGCTATCTTCATATAGGTGGGTTCCTCGCTGAGGAAGAAACCGAACTTCCCTTTCTTCCCAGCCAAAGTCGATGAATGAGGGTATTTCACGATGGAGGCGAGGGTGGAGTAGGTGAGTACGAAACCACCTTCGCGGCGGCCTTTGAAACGGTGTGTCAACAGGCGGAAGGCGTTGGCGTTGCCTTCGAAATGTGTGATGTCGCTCCAGAACGCCTCACTCACCTTTTCACGCAGGTGGCGACCCGGTCCCTCGGTGAAGAAGGTCTGGATGGCACGTTCGCCTGAGTGCCCGAAAGGTGGGTTGCCCATGTCGTGGGCGAGGCAGGCGGTGGACACGATGGTGCCAATCTCCTCAAACAAGGTGTCTCGCAGTTCCGGGTGGGCGGCAGTGAGTTGCCGGGCAACATCGTTGCCCAGCGACATCCCCACGCTCGACACCTCAAGGCTGTGTGTCAGGCGGTTGTGCACGAAAACGCTACCTGGCAACGGGAAGACCTGCGTCTTGTTCTGAAGACGACGAAAGGGGGCGGAGAAAATCAGACGGTCGCTGTCGCGCTTGAATTCAGAGCGGTCGTCATGGCGCTCAATGTGCCGGTTTTCCTGCCCCAGGCGCTTGTTGGATATCAGTTGGTTCCAATTCATGCTTTATAAGTTGATGGTCGTGATTATTCAATCGGATTACACCATTTGAAGGATTTCCTTGCAAAAGTAGTCAAAAAACATCATTTATTGAGGAATGGAAGGCATTTTTTTGTAGGAGGTAATAGGAGGTAATAGGAGGCTATAGGAGGCAATGGAAGTTTCCATGCATCTTACTACCTCTTGTGAAACCCTAAAAAAGCAATGTGCTTTGCCCGTCAAAAAAAAATCTAAAATCCCCTTTTTTACACTAAATAATGGCGGTTTTTGTGGGAAAATGGTTACTTTTGCACTCTATTCAAAATGATAAACCTATATGGTCGATATAAAAGTTGTAAATAAGAGCCGTCATCCGTTGCCCGGGTATGCCACCGTATTGAGTGCGGGGATGGATCTCAGGGCCAACATCGCTGACCCCATCACCCTGCGGCCTTTCGAGCGAAGGCTCATACCTACAGGACTTTACATCGCACTGCCTCCAGGGTTTGAGGCGCAAGTGAGGCCGCGAAGCGGACTCGCTCTCAAGCACGGCATCACCGTGCTCAACACTCCTGGCACCATCGATGCCGACTACCGCGGAGAGGTGATGGTGTTGCTGGTGAATTTCTCACAAGAGGATTTCGTCGTGGAAGATGGTGAGCGCATCGCCCAGATGGTGGTGGCTCGCCATGAGCAAGCCCGTTGGGAAGAGGTGGAAATACTCGATGAGACAGAACGAGGAGCCGGAGGTTACGGCCATACTGGAGTGAAATGATGAGAATGATAAAAAGATGCACACGTATGCGAAACGCCACAAGGGGATTGATATTCATCCTCATGGGTTTGATGGCGTGCCTCACCGTTGAGGCGCAGAAAAAACATAGACCGGTCGACAATGTGGAAGTGCGGCCGGTATTCCGCGTGCAACTTAGCCAAAATGATGCCAAGCGCTTCAATTACTTCTTTCTCGAGGCCGTCAGGCAGCAGCAGAAAGAAAACTATGCCGCTGCATTCGACCTCTTCAAGCATTGTCTTGACATCGACCCACAGGCTCCGGAAGTGCATTTCGCACTCGCCAACCTTTACAGGGGAATGAACAACAGGTTTGGCATGCTGGACTGTATGAGGAAGGCGGCGGAAACGGCACCCGACAACGAAACCTACCTGGAGAATCTGGGTGAGGCGTATCTCGGACTCCATGATTATGAAAGCGCCATTGGCATCTATGAGAAGTTGTTGGCCAACAATCCCGGCAGGACCGACGTACTTTCCACGCTCATACAACTCTACAACTGGAGGCCCGACTATCCCAAAGTCATCGAGGCTCTCAACAGGATGGAGACCATCGAGGGGGCCAGCGAGGACATCACGCTCTCCAAAATGCAGGTTTACTCCTTGCTGGGAGACAAGAAAAAGGAATACAACGAATTGCGCAACCTTGCCAAGCAGCATCCCTACGACTACAATTACAGGGTGATGATGGGCAATTGGCTCCTTCAAAACGGCAAGAAGAAGGATGCGCTGGCTGAATACAACGCCGTGCTGAAAAAGGAGCCCAACAACATCATGGCCCGTATGTCAATTCTCGACTATTACAAGTCGGAAAACATGGATTCACTGGCCAAGGAGCAAACCATGGAATTGCTGCTCAGCCCCAGTATCGAGAGTGAAAGCAGGATGCTCCTCATGAGGCAGTTCATCGCCGACAGCGAGACCGACGAAGCCACGGACAGTACGCAAGTGCTTGACCTGTTCCGGAAAATATTGCAGATGCCACAACCCAACGCAGACATGGCTGAATTGCAAACCGCCTACATGACACTCAAGAAAATGCCTGAGGAAACCATCAACAAGGCACTTGAACAAGTGCTCGACATAGAGCCGGGCAACGTGGGGGCGCGCATCCAACTGCTTCAGAACGCTTGGGGAAAGAAAGATTTCGACCGCATCATCAGTCTTTCCAAACCCGCCATCGAGTACAACCCCGACAACATCATCTTCTACTATTTCCAGGGACTGGCATACGCACAGAAGGATGATAACGACAATGCTCTCGACACCTTCAGAAAAGGAGTGGGGCAGGTCAACGAGACCAGCAACAAGGACCTCGTCTCCGACTTCTACAACATCATGGGCGACATCCTCCATGAGAAAGGTTTCGACGAGGAGGCCTATGCTGCTTATGACAGTTGCCTGCAATGGAAGCCCAACAACATCTCCTGCCTCAACAACTACGCCTACTACCTTAGCGTGAAGGACAGGGACCTGTCGAAAGCCGAACAGATGAGTTACCGGACCGTCAAGGCGGAACCCAAGAACTCCACCTACCTCGACACCTACGCCTGGATTCTTTTCAGGCAGCAGCGTTATCAGGAGGCCAAGGTTTATATCGACCAGGCACTTGCCAACGACTCCAATGCCGGCAGCGTCATCGTTGAGCATGCCGGAGACATCTATTTCCTGGCAGGGGAGGAGGAAAAGGCTATGGAATTCTGGAAAAAAGCCCTTGAGATGGGAGAAGATGACAACGCATTGTTGGAAGAGAAAATCAAACAGAAAAAATATATCGACGACACTCAAAAATGAATATGATAAGAAAGCATATCAGACAAATGGCCAAAATGGCCCTGCTCCTGTTACCCCTCGTCTTTGCCGCGTGTGGTTCCAAGAAGAACCTTGTGACGGAAAACAACATAGGCAACAATACGGTGAACACCACGAACACCGGGAGCTCGACAACACCCTCTGAGGCTAAAGTCAGCAACTCCACATACCTCGCCAAAGTGATCAACAACGCATCCACGCAGAATGCCATGGTGGCCAATATCGACTTCAACCTCAAATCGGGAAAGAAGGACATCACCGTGGATGGAAAGTTGTCGATGAAGAGGGGGGAGGTTGTCAGAATACAACTCACACCCATGGGACTCATGGAGGTGGGAAGGTTGGAGTTCACCAAAGACTCCGTGCTCATCATGGACCGCATACACAAGCAATATCTCAAAAGCAGTTACGACCAAGTGAGCTTCCTCAAAAACAACGGCATCGACTTCAACGCCCTTCAAGCACTCTTCTGGAATCAGTTGTTCTTGCCAGGAGAGAAATCCTTGGGAGAAAAGCAACTCGATGCTTTCAAGGTGGAAGGGACCAACATCTCCTATCAAAAAGGGAAGATGGATTACCTTTGGAAGACAGACAAAGAAGTGGAGCAACTCATCTCAGCATTGGCCACTTATACGGGAACCAGCTCTGGCAAGTCGTCCATCGGATGGGACTATTCTGATTTCAAAACGTTTGGTGGAAAACCATTCCCTGCGTATCAACTCATCACACTCGACACTAACGCCAGAGGGTCTCAAAAGGTCATCAACGTAGGACTGAAGCTGAAAAGCATGAAAGCAGACAGCGACTGGGATACGGTTACCAAGGTTTCAGGCAAGTACAAGCCAGTGAAACTTGAAGATGTCATCAATCAAATACTCAAAATACAATGAAAAAGGTCATCGTAGCATTACTCGCCTTGATTTTGGCTTTGCCAATAGGGGCGCAGACAAGACAAAGAAACAAGCAAACCACCAATCGAACCACCACCACACAGACAAACAATCGTGGGAAAAGGAGTGGCAAGGCAACAACGACAACAAAAACCCAAAAGGCCAACTACACCACCAACGAAATCAAGGGACTGCAAAGCCAAAGACAACAAATCGAACAAGACATCCGTAACCAGCAAAACAAACTGAAAGCCAATAAGGAGGATGTGGAACAAAAGCTTAACAACCTCTTGGTTATCAATGGGGAAATAGAGTCTACGCAAAAAGATATCGAGGGATTTGAAAGCGATATCCAAAAGCTCGATGGGAACATTGACATCCTCAAGTCGCAAATGGCCACACTGCAGGAGCAACTTAAAGACCGACAGGAAAAGTATATCAAGTCGGTAAGGTATATGGCCAAACACAGCTCCATACAAGAAAAACTCATGTTCATCTTCAGCGCCAACAGCCTCTCTCAGGCTTACAGGCGACTCAGGTTTGTTAGGGAATACGCTGCTTTCCAAAGAGCACAAGGCGAACAAGTGAGACTCAAGCAAGAGGAAATCAATGCCAAGGACCAGCAGTTGAAGGTGGCAAGGAACCAGAAAAACCAACTCCTCTCCAAAGGGAAAAACGCCAAGGCTGACTTGGAGGTGAAACATACTGAGCAACAGAAAATGGTGGATGACTTGAAAGGTGAGCAGCAAACCATACAGGTCATCATTGCCGACCAAGAGAAGAAAAACGCACAAATCAACGCTGAAATAGACAGACTCGTGGCTGTGGAGGTGGAGAAGGCACGCCAGCGTGCTGCTGCCGAGGCAGCCAGAAAGGCCGAGGCGGAGGCTGCCAGGAAAAAGGCGGAAGATGACGCCAGGAGAAAGGCTGCCGCAGAGAAGGCCAAGCGAGAGGAGGAGAAACGCATCGCTGCTGCCAAAGCCGAGGAGGCAAGGGCGAAAGCCGCTGCCGAACAGGCACGAAGGGAGGCTGAGCGAAAGGCGGCGGCGGAAAGAGCGGCCGCTGAGAGAAGGGCTGCCGCTGAGAGGGCTGCCGAAGAGGCTCGCCAAAAGGCTGCTGCCGAGGCTGCTGCCAAACGCGATGCCGAGGCTAAGGCCAAGCGCGATGCCGAGGCCAAGGCCAAGCGTGAGGCAGAGGAGAAAGCCAAGCGTGAGGCTGAGAGACAAGCGCGCGCGGCTGCCGAGGAAGCAAGGGCTGCCGAAGAGGCTGCCAGAAAGGCTGCTGCCGAGCAACAGAGAGCCGAGCAGGCTGCAAGAGAGGCCGAGGCGGCTCGTGTCGCGGCAGAGCGTAAGGCCGCAGCCGACGCACAGCGCCGCGAGAGAGAGGCTGCTGCCGCTTCCAGGGAAGAGTCAAGGGCCGAAACCATGTCTGTCGCCGATCGACAAATCAGTGGTAGCTTTGAGAGCAACAGGGGAAGGCTTCCGATGCCTGTCACCGGCTCATACAAAATCGTCAGCCATTTCGGACAATACAACGTTGAAGGGCTGTCCAATGTGCAACTTGACAACAAAGGCATCAACATCCAGTGCCAGCCGGGTGCCAGCGCACGTTCCATCTTCGACGGAGAGGTCGCTGCCGTTGCCAGCGTGGCGGGACAATTGGTGGTGATGGTGCGCCATGGAGATTTCATCTCCGTGTATTGCAACCTCAAGAACGTCGTGGTGAGAAAGGGTCAACATGTGAGCACCAGACAGGTCCTCGGAACAGTAGGACAAGACAACATCCTGCAATTCCAACTCAGAAGGGAAACCCAAAAACTCAACCCGGAGGCATGGCTGGGTAGATAGAGACCAAAAAGCAAATAAAGACGATAAAAAGGAATGCTCGGGACAGTCGGAAAAATCCGATTGTGCCGAGCTTTCCTTTTATTCCGACAATTCCGATTGCTCTGACAATTCCGATTACTCCGACCCCTCCGATTCCTCAGAATTCTCCAGCTTCACGCCATCGAGTAGACGAATGTATTGCTCGATGGCGTTCTCTATTTCAGAAAGGCAGATAAACTCATCGGCGGAGTGGGAGCGGGAAGACTCTCCCGGTCCCATCTTCAACGACGGGAAGGGCATCAGCGCCTGGTCGCTCAACGTGGGAGAGCCGAAGGGCTGCTTCCCCATCGCCACACAGCGCCTCACCACAGGATGGTCGAGGGAGATGGATGATGATTTCAGACGGAATGAGCGGGCCTTCACCTCGCTGCGTACATGGGAGCGGATGATGTCGAACACCTCCTCGTTGGTGTACAACTCGTTGGTGCGCACGTCGATGACGGCAGTGCAGGTGTCAGGGACGACATTGTGCTGGGTGCCGGCATTCAGCACGGTGACGTTCAGCAGCGTGGGGCCAAGCAGGGGACTCACCTTTTCGAAACGGTGATCGCGAAGCCACAACAGGTCGTCAAGCATCAGGTAGAGCGCGTTCACACCCTCGCCGCGGGCGGCATGCCCCGACTTCCCATGGGCCACCATGTCGACCACCATCAACCCCTTTTCCGCCACGGCGGGTTGCATCCCCGTGGGTTCGCCCACCAACGCCATGTCGATGCGTGGCAGCAGGGGAAGCACGTGGCTCAGGCCGTTGGCTCCCGACACCTCCTCTTCTGCGGAGGCAAGGTAAATCAGATTGTAGGGCTGCTGCATTTGCGACAAATGGATGAACACTTGGAGCAGCGACACCAGGCCGCCGCCACAATCATTGCTTCCCAGGCCATAGAGGCGGTCGCCTTCAATGTCGGCACTGAAGGGGGAACGGGTCCATGACGACACGGGGCGCACGGTGTCCACATGGGCGTTAAGCAACAGCGTGGGGCGTGACGGGTCGTAACCGGGGGCAATGGACCATACATTGTTCTTGTCGCGTCGGCAAGACAAACCGGTGGAGGAAATGGCACCCTCCAAAAGGTCGGCGGCGCATCCCTCCTCACGACTTACACTTGGAGTGGCGATTAGTTTACGAAGCAAGGCAACAGCATTTTCTGAATAACAGTTTGGCATGGTGTTGATAATGGTTTTGTGGTTGATTCTTCGTGCGGTGACGAAGCCCTCGCCAAAGGAGAAAGCTTATGATTTTGCAAATTTAAAGCATACCTTCCACATAACAAGTGGTTTGAAGGCGCGAATATGTGTTAAAATTTGTAAAACAGTCCCTAACAAGCATAAAATTTTATATTTTTACCACGTCTAATCACGGATGAATACTTGTTTAACAGGGTATTCGCGACAAAGACACGCTTTTTCAAGTATTTCAAACCATGCAATTATGAGACATCTCTCTCTTACCATAGCTTTGTGGCTGGCGACTTTGGGCGTTTCAGCAGGCGACGGCGATGTGCAGCAGGCCATGCGCCGTGCCACGCAATACATGATGGACGTGGCTTCCTACAACGGAGGATTCGTGTGGAACTATCTGCCTGATTACTCACGACAATGGGGGGAGTTGGAGGCGCGTCGCTCCATGGTGTGGCTGCAGTCGCCTTCCACGCCCGATGTGGGGCAGGTGCTGCTCGACGCCTACCACGCCACCAACGATGAGTATTATTATGAGTGTGCCGAATGCGTCGCCTTGTGCATCATGCAAGGCCAACTCCCTTGCGGCGGGTGGAACTATATGTTCGACCTCGAGCCCGAGGACTCCCTCAAGACATGGTATGACACCGTAGGTAAACAGGCTTGGAGACTGGAGGAATTCCAGCATTATTACGGCAACGCCACCTTCGATGACAAGGTCACCAAGCATTGCGCAGAATTCCTCTTGAGAATCTATTTGGAGAAGCACGACAAAACCTTCCTCGCACCGTTGGAAAAAGCCATCGACTTCTTTGTGGAAAGCCAGTACCCCAATGGCGGATGGCCGCAGAGGTATCCCTTCATGAACGACCATCCCTTCAAGGGAAAGGCCGACTACACACCCTTTGTCACCCTCAACGACGATGTGATGGAAGAGAACATCGACTTCCTCCTGCAGTGTTACACCTCGCTGGGAAGGGAAGACCTGAAACAACCCATCCTCAAGGCCATGCACCTCTTGAGAGACCTCCAGCAGAAGCCACCTCTGGCAGGGTGGGCCGACCAATACACCCCCGAGGACCTCAAACCCGCACATGCACGCTCTTACGAGCCAAGAGCCATCAATACAGCGACCACCATCGCCATGGTCAACAAGATGATGGAGTTCCACTCCCTTACGGGCGACCCTTCTTTCCTCAACGGCATACCCGATGCCATAAGGTTCCTTGAAAGCCAGCAACTTCCTGACGATGTCGTGAAGAAGGTGAGCCGCTTCCAGTTGATGGGAGGTGATGCCATGATGCCCAGGTTTGTCAATCCCGACAACGGAAGGCCACTCTATGTTCATCGCAAAGGTTCCAACACGGGCAATGGCACTTATTACACCGATGAGAACCCTGAGATGACCATCGCCCATTACAATTCATTCGCCACCGTCAACATCTCGCGACTGAAGACTGCTCTGGAAAGAGAAAGGAAAAAGGTGAGAAAAGACCTCGAGCGCAACTCCCCCTTGGTCCATGCCAAGACTGCAGGACCGAAGACCTGCTATTTCGACCTCCGTGCGGAATACAGGAGGAGAGGGATTCCATTGGCAAGCGTTTCTGAGGTGGTGGCATTCCCGGATGCAGAGGGACGTTGGCTGACGCCTTTGAAACAAGTGTCCAATCCTTACAAACCATTGCCCAAAAACATGGCACCGAGTGAGGATATGACCTACGCACAGACAATGGTGGGTGATGAATACGACACCTCGCCGTATGAGAACAAAGAGGTCATGGGCATCTCCACACGCACCTACATCCAGAACATGGCAACGCTGATTGCCAGTTTGAAACCGACGAGCGTCACCCAGTCGGGACTCGACCCCGAACGTTTCATCTCCACCGTGGAAGGAAAACCTACTGCACTCTATGTCTTGAAGAACAACCATATGGAGGCTTGCATCACCAACTATGGGGCAAGAGTAGTCTCACTGATGACACCCGACAAGAACGGGGTGTTGAAGGATGTGGTGCTAGGCTTCGACAACATCGACGACTACCATCTCTTCAAGCAGAATTTCGGAAGTGTCGTCGGACGATATGCAGGACGCATCAAGGATGCACAATACACCCTCGACGGCAAGCAGGTGGAATTGCAAAGGACAGGGGCAAACATCTCACATGGAGGATACCCCGGATTCGCCGACAAGGTATGGGACATGGTGGAGCATAACGACAGTACGCTGAAACTCAAACTGGTGTCGCCCAATGGAGAGAACGGCTTCCCGGGGAACCTGGAGGTCGTCGTCACCTACCGGCTCACATTCGATGATGCGCTCTCCGTGGAATATGAAGTCGTCACCGACCAACCCACCGTAGTCAACCTCACCAACCACACCTTCTTCAACATCTCAGGAGACCCGACTACACAGGTGCTGTCGCAGTCGTTGAAGGTCGATTCGAAATACATCGCCACCTACGACAAGAACAAGAACCTCGACGGGAATTTCATGAAGGTGAAAAACACCCCCTTTGATTTCACATCACCCAAGAAGATTGGCACCGACATCGATATCTTCGACGAGCAGATGGGAATCACCAAGGGATACGACCACTCCTTTGTCTTGAAGCATCCCGGGAACTTGACGAAACCAGCTGCCATCCTCTATGACGAGCAGAGTGGGCGAAGCATGAGCGTCTATACCACTGAGCCTGCCGTGCATGTCTATACTGCCAACGGACTGGATGGCTCCCTTGTGGGGAAAAACGGTGTCGAATACCAAAAACGAACAGCAGTATGCCTGGAAACCATGCACTTGGCAGACAGTCCCAACCATCCCGTATTCCCTTCCACGGTGTTGCGCCCGGGAGAAACCTACAAGTCGAAAACCATCTTCTTGTTCTCCGACAAGACGCATAAGAAGAGAAACCTCACCAGTTCCATACTGATGTATGGCACGGCGGCAAGCCTCACCGGACTCGGTATCGTGGGGGTCGTATCGCTCACCAAGTGATGTGTTGCATTTGCCCTCCCACCCAACTCGGATAGAAGCAAAAAAGATTTCGCTTTTTTTGTGGGTTCGCATATTTTCACTAACTTTGCACTTCCCATCTCGTGATTGTCGGAATACTCGAATCACTCGGATTACTCAGAATAAAAAACATATCCTAATAACTGCATCATGTTTAGCAAAGAAACATACGTCAGACGACGTGCTGAATTGAAAAAACTGGTTGGCGAAGGCATCATACTGCTCTTCGGCAACAATGAGTCGCCGTGCAACTATCCAGCCAACAGCTACTACCCGATGCGCCAAGACTCATCCTTCCTTTATTATTTCGGTCAGAAACGTGATGGCCTGGTGGGCGTCATCGATATCGACAACGATGTGGAGACACTCATCGGCGATGACATCGACATCGAGGACATCGTGTGGTATGGCAGCGTGGAGAGTGTGGCTGACCTGGCTGCACAGGTGGGCGTGGAGAACTCAGCCCCCATGGCAACCTTGAAAACCCTCTGCGACGCCGCCAAAGGCCGCACCATACATTTCCTTCCGCCTTACCGCCACGACATCAAAATCCAACTGATGGACCTGCTTGGCATACACCCTTCACAGCAGAAGGCTGCTGCTTCAATGCCACTCATACGCGCCGTGGTGAAAATGCGCTCCACCAAGGAGCCACAGGAAATCGACGCCATCACCGACGCCTGCGCCATAGGCTACAAGATGCACACCACGGCGATGAAACTCATACGCCCTGGAGTGACAGAGAAGTACATTGGAGGGCAGGTGGACGGCATCGCCCACTCCTACGGGGCGATGGTCAGTTTCGCAACCATTTTCTCACAGCATGGGGAGATCATGCACGGCAACCCCTCCTCCGCACCATTGGAGGCCGGGCGTCTCGCCCTCTGCGACTGCGGTGCCGAGACCATGGAGCACTACTGCTCCGACAATACCCGCACAATGCCCGTAAGCGGGAAATTCACGCAACGTCAACTTGACATCTACTCCATTGTCGAGGCTTGCCACGACTACGTGCTCGAGGTGGCACGTCCCGGCGTGAAATACATGGACGTGCATTTCGCCGTCTGCCGCATGATGACCGACCGCCTGAAGGAGTTGGGCCTGATGCGTGGCGACACCGAGGAAGCCGTAAGAGCTGGTGCCCATGCCATGTTCCTCCCTCATGGATTGGGGCATATGATGGGCATGGATGTACATGATATGGAAGGACTCGACCAGATCAACGTGGGCTTCGACGAGGAGACAAGACCTATTCTCGACCAGTTTGGCACCAACTGCCTCCGTATGGGACGACGGTTGGAGGAGGGCTTCGTTGTCACCGACGAACCGGGCATCTATTTCATCCCGGCACTCATCGACGATTGGAGGAAGAGCGGGCATTGTGCAGAATTCCTCAATTTCGACCTCCTGGAGACCTACAAGGACTTCGGTGGCATACGCATCGAGGACGACGTACTCATCACTGCCGATGGCTGCCGCTTCCTCGGCGAGGAGCGCATCCCCTACCATCCCAAGGATGTGGAAGAATACATGGCCTCACACGCCATGGCATAGCATCTGGAATGTCATGGAGCTTATAAAAAACACCATAAAAATAATATGAATATGAGAAAAATCATCATGATGGCCCTGCTGGCAGCCTTTGCCATCGGTGCCAACGCGCAAGAGAAGAAAAGCAACAAACCCGTTTTCACCACGGTGAAGGAGATACCTATCACCAGCGTCAAGGACCAGAACCGTTCCGGCACCTGTTGGGACTATTCCACATTAAGCTATTTCGAGGCTGAAATCCTGAAGGCTACAGGCAAGACCTACGACCTCTGCGAGAGTTTCGTGGCCAACAAGACCTATATGGACCGTGCCATCCAGGTGGTGCGTCTGCACGGCGACTGCCAGTTCTCACAGGGCGGCAGCGCATACGACGTGCTTTACGTATTGAAGAACTACGGCATCTGCCCTGAGGATGCCATGCCCTTCCCTGGAAGCCTCTACGGCGACTCCCTCAATAACTTCACCGAGTTCTTCAGCCTGATGTCGCCCTATGTGGACGCCGTGGCTAAGAACAGCGCCAGCAAGATTTCCACCCAGTGGAAGCCAGGTCTCCAAGGCATTCTTGATGCCTATTTGGGAGAATGCCCGAAAGAATTCACCTATGAAGGCAAGAAGTATACACCGGAAACCTTCGTGAAGAGCCTCGGCATCAATTTGGATGACTATGTGTCCATCACAAGCTACACCCACAAGCCCTTCTACACTCAGTTCCCCGTGGAGGTGCAGGACAACTGGCGCAACCCGCTGTCGTGGAACCTTCCTATGGACGACATGATGCGCATCATCGACAATGCCGTGGCGAATGGATACACCGTGGCATGGGGTGGAGATGTCTCAGAGGACGGCTTCACTCGCAAGGGCCTTGCTTACGCCATCGATACGAAAGGGACCAGCCTTGTCGGTAGCGATATGGCTCGTTGGTTGAAACTCTCACGTGTGGAGAAAACCAACCTCCTCGACTCCCTGGGATGCCTGGTGCCGGAACTCACGCCAACACAGGAGCGCCGTCAGATGCGCTATGACAACTGGGAACTGACCGACGACCACGGCATGCTCATCTACGGTCTCGCCAAGGACCAAAACGGCAAGGAGTATTATATGGTGAAGAACTCTTGGGGTGAGGCTGGCGACTACAAGGGCATCTGGTATATGACCAAGGCCTTCATCGCCGACAACACCATGGACTACCTGGTCAACGTCAACGCCATACCCAAGGACATACTCAAGAAAATGAAGGACGCCCGCAAAAACCAGCCATTGGGCGACTAATCAACTTAAGAGACATCCCTCCCATGGGAAACAAGCCAAAGGTCGAGCAAGGAATAGTTCGACCTTTGGCTTGTTTGTGACAATAAGCAAATCCTATCGGGGCATGCAACCCTCTGCTTTCGGTTTCGACTTATTGCTTGGATATGCAGGTGATGGAGATTTCTGACAAGGCTGTTTGCGGATAATCACAGGGGATAATTCCTGACAGCTGTTTCAAATCTTTTCGATTTCCTCTATTGAAAGTCCGGTGGCATCTATGATAGTATTGCTAGGGATACCCATTTCTTTCATTTTGCGCGCCACATCTTGTATTCCTTCAGCTCTTCCTTCAGCTCTTCCTTCAGCTCTTCCTTCAGCTCTTCCTTCAGCTCTTCCTTCAGCTCTTCCTTCAGCCATTCCCTTTGCGTGGCCACTCTCATAACCTCTATGGTGGGCTGTGTCCACCGTGTTGATGTAGTCACGGTAATTTTTCACACTCTCCTCATAACCTCTTCGCTCTTCGGGAGTGTAGCGTGCAATTTCGGCTTGTTCGAAGAATTTCTTGAACACACGGTCTTGCAATGCTTTGGGACGGTCGAGCAGGCGTGAGAGGTTGCGCACGGCAAACATCCATTTGTCTGCCATGGTTTCCAATTCCTCCTCTGTCTTGGTGAACTTGGGCATCTCCAAATAGATGAAGGTCAGTTTGTCGTAGAATACGTGGTTGTCCTCCACATCCTTCAACTTGATTTCATGGCGGTAACTCTGTTCAGGATACTCATTTTCGGGGAATACGAAGTCGAGGATGCCCACGGTATAGACATTCTCCAGATGGTAGTCCCACTTGCCTTTGGGAGCTTGTTCGCGAATGGGGGCCGCTGCATAGTAGATGCTGCGGTCCTTGAAGAATCTTTGCTCCGCCTTTTGCATCTCGACAATGAATTTGGAATGATTTTCTGTCTCGCAATACACGTCGAAAACTGATTTTCGGTCACCGTACCCTTCTCCCAGCACCTCGCTGTTGAGGTATTTGATGTCGCGGATGCGGATGTCGCCATCATTGCCCAAGATGGAGTTGAGGAAACTGATGAGCAAATCCTTGTTCATTTCTGTGCCGAAAAGCCGCTTGAAACCAAAGTCGGTGTATGGGTTGATGTATCTTTCTTTCTTGTCATCTGTAATCATATATTCGATTTTTCTGCGAAGATAGTGTTTTTGGTCTTCATTTCCAAATTTTTGTTTGGATATTTTTGAAACTTGGGATTCCATATATGGTTATGGTGAATGGTATCTGTTGTGCGAACCATAAAAACAGATGATTTCCATATAATTGTCCATGTGATTTTCAAAAAATGGTTGTACATACCCCCAAAAACAATTGATGGTTAATTCATAGATAATTCGTGAAAAATCGTGATGAAAAATATTCTCTGAATAGTTGTCGTCCCTGTCAACTATATAAAAATAAGTTAAAAATGCATTTGGTTGGGAAATTATTCGTATCTTTACATGCAATTTGCCTTTTTATGTCTTATTGCATATGCACCATCCCTTGGGAAAGGTGCACTCCGAGAGCGGAAAACAGAAATAAAAACCACATAAATGCACTTTAAATGGAATTACGAACCACCTACACCAGACGAGAAGAAAGCAGCTGACGAGCTGGCCGGGAAACTGAGCATCAGTCCCATCCTGTCATCGCTCCTCATCAGGCGTGGCATCACCACTGAGTCGGCGGCAAAACGCTATTTCAGACCACAGTTGGCCGACCTTATCAATCCATTCTTGATGAAAGACATGGACATCGCAGTTGACAGACTGAACGATGCCATGGGGCGCAAGGAGAGGATACTGGTATATGGCGACTATGACGTGGACGGATGCACGGCGGTAGCCTTGGTGTACAAGTTTCTGCAGCAATTCTACTCCAACATCGACTACTATATCCCCGACCGTTACGAAGAGGGGTATGGCATCAGCATGAAGGGGTTGGAATATGCGCAAAGAAACGGTGTGAAATTAGTCATCATCCTCGACTGCGGCATAAAGGCCATCGAGGAGATTGCCCAAGCAAAGCGCATGGGCATTGATTTTATCATTTGCGACCATCACGTCCCCGATGACGTGATGCCTGATGCGGTGGCCATCCTCAACCCGAAGCGTGAGGATGACACCTACCCTTTCAAACATCTCTGCGGTTGCGGAGTGGGCTTCAAGTTCATGCAAGCGTTTGCAAAGAACAACAACATCCCGTTCTCGCGCCTCATACCACTTCTTGACTTCTGTGCTGTGAGCATCGCCGCCGACATCGTTCCGGTGACGGAGGAGAACCGTATCCTTGCCTTCCATGGGCTGAAGCAGTTGAACGTCAATCCAAGCATAGGGTTGAAGGCCATCATCGACATCTGCGGCCTCAGCGGCAGGGAAATCTCCATGAGTGACATCATCTTCAAGATTGGTCCTCGCATCAACGCCTCCGGGCGTATGGAGAACGGCAAGGAGAGTGTGGAACTGCTTATTGAGCGCGACTTCGGCACCGCCTTGCGCAAGGCCCGGCACCTCAACCATTACAACGAGCAGCGCAAGGACATCGACAAGCAGATGACCGAGGAGGCCAACCAGATTGTGGCGAAGTTGGAAAGCCAGAAGCACCAAGCCAGCATCGTGTTGTATGACGAGAACTGGAAGAAAGGCGTGATAGGCATCGTAGCCTCACGACTGACGGAAATATACTTCCGTCCCACCGTGGTGCTCACCCGTGACGGCGACCTCGCCACCGGCTCCGCACGCAGCGTGGCTGGATTTGATGTCTATTCCGCCATCAAGCACTGTAGGGACCTCCTGCTCAACTTCGGCGGTCACACCTATGCCGCCGGCCTCACACTGAGATGGGACGACATCAAGAAATTCAGAAGTCGTTTCCAACAATACGTGGAGGAGCATATCCAACCCGAGCAGACAGAAGCACTCCTCAATATCGACGCCATCATCGACTTCCGCGACATCTCGTCGAAACGGCTTTACAACGAGATGAAACGCCTGGCACCCTTCGGACCAGGCAATGAGAAACCGCTTTTCTGTACGGTGGGTGTTTACGACTTCGGTACAAGCAAGGTGGTGGGACGCGAGCAGGAGCACATCAAACTCGAGTTGGTGGACTCCAAGTCGAGCCACGTGATGAATGGCATCGCATTCGGGCAAAGCGCTGCAGCACGCTATATCAAGTCGAAGCGAAGTTTCGACATCGTCTATACCATCGAGGAGAACATCTACAAGCATGGCAGCGTGCAACTCCAAATAGAAGACATCCGCCAGACAGAGGAAGAACGGGCTGAGACACCTTAGAAAGTGGCTTTGAAAGTAAGGAAAATAAGTCGTGGCAATTATCTGCGAAACGGTAAAGGCAGAAAAAGTGAACATTCGTCCTTTTAACCCCTTTTTAACTTCCCCCTCTGCCCGAGAGGGGGAGGCCGCGGACCGGGGGCGAAGGAGAACTCCCTTTTAACTCCAAAGGAGGGCACCGTGGACAAATACCAGGAAATCCTGCATAAATACTGGGGGTATGACGACTTCCGGGGCATTCAGCGTGACATCATCGAGAGCATCGATGGCGGGCACGACACCTTGGGGCTCATGCCCACGGGTGGAGGCAAGAGCATCACCTTCCAGGTGCCGGCACTTTTGCATGAGGGGGTGTGCGTGGTGGTCACGCCACTCATCGCATTAATGAAGGACCAGGTGGCCCATCTCCGTGCAAAAGGCATCCTAGCCTCAGCCATCTACTCAGGGATGACCCATCAGGAAATCGTCACCACGCTCGACAATGCTGTCTTCGGGGGGGTGGAGATTCTTTATGTCTCCCCCGAACGCCTCGCTTCAGAACTCTTCCTTGTCAAGTTCAGCCATATGAAGGTGAGTTTCATCACTGTTGATGAAGCCCACTGCATTAGCCAATGGGGCTACGACTTCAGACCATCCTACCTCCGCATCGCAGACATCAGGCGCATCAAACCCGATGTCCCCGTTCTCGCACTCACAGCCACAGCCACACCGCAGGTTGTAGACGACATCCAGGAAAGGTTGGCTTTCGCCGAGAAACGGGTGTTCCGCATGAGTTTCGAAAGGAAGAACCTGGCCTACATCGTGCGTCAGGCCGCCGACAAGCAGGCCGAACTGCTCCACATCCTAGAAGCGGTGAAAGGAAGCGGCATCGTCTATGCAAGAAGTCGAAAGCGCACGAAGGAAACGTCGGAATGGCTCAACCAGCATGGCATCTCATCAACCTTCTATCACGCAGGACTGGAGTCAGCGGTGAAAGACGTGCGGCAGAAAGAGTGGCAGGCCGGAAAGACGAGAGTGATGGTCGCCACCAACGCATTCGGAATGGGTATCGACAAGCCCGACGTGCGCTTCGTCGTGCACATCGACTGCCCAGACTCTCTTGAAGCCTATTTCCAAGAGGCGGGGCGCGCTGGTCGCGATGGAAAGAAAGCCTATGCCGTGCTCCTATACAACTCCTCCGACAAGCGGAAACTCAACAAGCGTGTCAGCGACACCTTCCCGGAGAAGGAATACGTGCGCCAAGTCTACGACCATTTGGCCGACTTCTTCCAGATGGGGGTGGGAAGTGGCGAGGCGACAACACATGAGTTCGACATCGACAAGTTCTGCCGCAACTTCCACCATTTCCCCGTTCATGTCGATGCGGCGTTGAAAATCCTCCAAAGGGCGGGGTATGTGGAATATGATGCCGACCCCGACCACAGTGCGCGAGTGAAGTTTACGCTCTCGCGCGAACAATTATATTTGTTGGAGCGGACGGCGCCTAACGAGGAGAAGGTTATAACCGCACTGCTGAGGATGTATGGTGGGCTCTTCGCCGACTATTGCTTCATCGACGAAAGTGCGGTGGCCTACAAGACAGGGCTTGACCGCAGCACCGTCTATATGGTTCTCAAGGGACTCAGCAAGCGAAACATCCTGCATTTCATACCACAGCGGCAGATTCCCGCCATCTACTACACCCAGAGACGCGAGGACGGACACCGCTTGATGATCACACGGGAGGTGTATGAGGACCGCAAGGACAGCTATGTGGAGCGCATCAACAGCATGGCGGGCTACGCCACCAACGACAGTGTGTGCAGAAGCAGGCAACTCCTCCGCTATTTCGGCGAGACACGCTCCACCGAC
Source organism: uncultured Prevotellaceae bacterium (assembly GCA_902786665.1). GTDB lineage: Bacteria > Bacteroidota > Bacteroidia > Bacteroidales > Bacteroidaceae > Prevotella. Next base: position 145,688 of record CADADN010000002.1, read on the forward strand.
TGCGGGCAGTGCGACGTCTGTCTGGCACATCGCCCCAAAGCAGAAACAGAAAAAGGGGAGATTGGGGCGCGACAGAAAATCCTCCAACTCCTTGCCGACCACCAGCGCCACCACATCGCAGAACTCCATGCCCTCCTCCTGCCTACGCAGCAAGTCAACAATGCCTTGCAGCAACTCATCCACGAAGAACTCGTCCACGTCGCAGGAGCCTTCCTCGTCTTGGAGGAAGGATAGCTTTCTTTTCGAAATTAACGAAGTTGCCGAAGTTAACGACATTGGTACTTGCCATTTAAACAACTCTCGCTATCTATTGTCCTAACTTCGAGCGCAGCGAAAACTTCTTTAACTTCTCATTCTTCGTTTCCTTAACCATCACTTTGGCGAATTTCGTCGAAGAAATCCCTATAATTCGTCGAAAATCATTTCGCCAAAGCCCCGTCTCATCCTATCTTTGCACAGTAATTTGAAAATACTAAAGCAAAGATATGAAACAACTCATCATCCTCATCGCCATAGCCTGTTGCACAACGGCTGCAGCACAAAACGACAGTATCCCTAAGGACTCCATACAATGGCAGAAACAACTTGATGAAGTCACCGTGGTGCACCAGAAGAAACTGGTGAAGATGGAAACCGACAAAATGACTTACAAGGTGAGCCAGGACGAGGACTCCAAGACTGCCACCGTGCTCGACATGCTCCGCAAGGTGCCCATGGTGACCGTCGACGGACAGGACAACATCTCCGTGAACGGCTCCTCCTCATTCCAAATCTACGTGGACGGCAAGCCCAATCCCATGATTTCCGCAAACGCCAGCGTGGTGCTCAAAAGCATGCCCGCAACCGCCGTGAAAGACATCGAAGTGGTGACCAACCCCGGTGCCAAGTATGACGCAGAGGGAGCCGGAGGCATCCTCAACCTCATCATGAACAAGCAAAGTGGCGTCAGCCTCGATGGCTACAACGGCACCATCCGTGCCATGGCCAGCACCACCAACACCGGCTTGGGAGCTTTCCTCAGCGGACAGAAAGGGAAACTCTCCTACAGCGCCAACGCCAACTACAGCCAGATGAAACCCGGTACGACCAAGATGGAAACCACCCGCACTGCCAACGACGGGTCGACGATGTTGTCGAACATCACCTCCAAGACGAAAATACCCTTTGTCATGGGTAGTTTCTCCCTCGGTTACGAACTCGACCCTATGAGCAGCGTCAACGCTTCGGCATCCGTCACCTCCTTCCAGATGAAGAACAACGGCTACTCGCTGATGAACATGGCAGGAGGAACCTACGGCTCCGGCTTCAGCTACGGCTACGACATGGATATGAAGAGCCGCAGGACATCCTTCTCCGGAAGCCTCGACTACCAGCGATTCCTCAACGAAGAGCGCACCAGCCAGGTGTCCATCACATACCTCCTCTCACTCAGCCCCACCAAGACCGAGCAAAGCAATGAGCCGGAGAGCAACCTGCAATCCGCCATCGACCTCACCACGCAGATGGACAATGAAGAGAACACCACGCAGCACATCCTGCAGGCTGACTACACCACACCGATAGGGGAAAACCAGAAACTCAACGCCGGCCTCAAGCTCACCTCGCACCACGCCACTACAGAATCCACCACCAACAACATCGCCAACATGGACTACAGCCATACCAACAACATCCTCGCCGGATATGCTGAGTATGAAAGGACCATGGGCAAGTTCACCGCAAAGGGCGGCCTGCGCTACGAACAGACATGGCAGGACGTGGAGTACAAACTGGGCAACGGCGCCGACTTCTCAAAGACCTACGGCAACCTCGTGCCATCCGCCAGCCTCTCCTACCAGGCCTCGATGACGAGCAACATCGGACTCACATACAACATGCGCATCACACGACCGGGCATCACATACCTCAATCCTTACAAGGACAGCAGCACGCCCACAGCACTCACATACGGAAACCCCGACCTCACCACAGAGACTTCCAACAACATAGGTCTGGTATACAACTTCTACACCCCGAAACTCATGGTGAGCGCCAAACTCAACCAGAATTTCCACAACGACGGCATACAGCAGTACAGCTTCTTCCAAAACGGTGTCCTACACACCACATACGGAAACATCGTCGAGAGCAGTGAGACGGGACTGAACGTGTTCGCCAACTGGCTCCTGCACAAGAATACACGAATCTTCCTCAACGGAGGGATTGCCTACAACCATATGAAGAGCGACGAACTCAATGCAAGCAACCACGGATGGGAAGGCAACGCCATGGTGGGACTGCAGCAGACCCTGCCTCTCGACCTCAAGCTCAGCACCTACCTCATCACCTCCACCAAAACCTACACCCTCCAGGGATGGACATCAAGCTTCAACCTCCTCACGGCCTCCCTCACAAAGAGTTTCTTCAACGATAAGCTCTCCGTGGGCGTCATGGCAACCACAGGACTCACCAAAGGAGGAAAACTCAGCTTGGAGACCTACAGCCGTGGAGCCGACTTCACCAACCATTCCAAAATCAGCGTCCCCATCCAGAACGTAGGCATCAACATCAGTTACAACTTCGGCAACTCAAAGCGCCAGGCCAAGATGCATGTGTCGAAAGTAGAGAGCGACTTCATCGAGCAACAGTCGCAAGGAGAGATGATCAACAGCGTCGGCGGAGGCGGACAAGGACAAGGGCAGGGACAACAACAGCAAATGCCATATTAAAATCCAACAAAATCACCAGTAAGATGTAAAACTATCATCAAGCATTATCAACTATCAAAAAAAACAACTAACTTTGCAGCTATGATGAAAATGGAAAAGAAAGACAGGCAGATTTTGCTGGTGCAGCTGGCAGCATGGGCGGTGATACTCATCACCCCCATGCTGGCCGTGTTGTTCGCCACCTTCAATGTTGAAGCCACTTGGAGGACGGGAACAATGGTGCTGTTCACGCTGTTTTCACCGCTCGTGCTCTATTTCCTCAACTTCTACGTCTTTGAGCCCTTCCTCTTCTACAAGAGACGTTTCTTATGGTTCGTCCTGGCCAACATCGTCGCCATCGCCATCCTCAACTTCGGCATATACCATATGTTCAGGTTCATGACCAGCCATAACATTCCGCTATGGTGGAAAATCGACACGATGCTCAGGTTCTTTGTCCATTTCCTTCTCATCTTCGCGACCATCACATTAGCCATCGGCATCAGGCATTTCCTTCGCGTACAAAGAATCAGGCAACAACTTGAAGAGGAGAAGGCGAAGAACATGGAAGCCGAACTGGCTTGGCTGAAAAGCCAGATCAATCCACACTTTCTCTTCAACACGCTCAACAACATCTCCAGCCTCGTGCAAATCGACCCCGATGCGTCACAAGACGCCATAGCACAACTCAGCGACCTGCTGCGATATGCCATGTATGAGACGCAGAAAACACACGTGTCGCTTTCTGGCGAGGTGGAATTCATGAAAAACTATGTGGAGCTGATGCGCCTGCGCTGCAACGAGAAGACTAAAATCACCACGCATTTCGACGTGCCGGGCAATGTGGAGGTGGCTCCACTGCTTTTCATCTCACTCATCGAGAATGCCTTCAAGCACGGGGTGAGCAACACGAAACCTTCGTTCATCGACATCAGCCTGACGATGGAAGACGGGCTGCTGACATTCATATGCGACAACAGCAACCATCCCAAGGACGAGAAGGACCGCAGCGGCTCGGGAATAGGCATCGAGAACACACGCAGGCGGCTCAACCTCCTCTACAAGGACTGCCACCAATGGGAGCAGACCCTCGAAGATGACACCTACCACGTGAAAATCACACTCAAACCATGAATCCTCTCAAATGCATCATCGTAGATGACGAGCCCCTGGCCGTCAGACTCATACAGTCGTTTGTGGAACGCACACCCAGCCTCGAACTGCTTTCCGCACACACCGACCCGGTGGAAGCCCTCGAAGCCATCCAAAGCGGAGAGGCCAACCTCGTCTTCCTCGACATACAGATGCCCGACATCGACGGGATGGAACTGGCACGCTCCGTCCCTGCCACCACACGCATCATCTTCACCACGGCATTCAAGGAATATGCCTTCGAGAGTTACGAGGTGTCGGCACTCGATTTCCTACTCAAGCCCATTCGTTATGTGAAATTCCTCGCTGCGGTGGAGAAAGCCAAGCAATGGTTTGAAAGGACCACCAGCACGGAGGATGCCACCACGTCACAAGAGACAAACACCACACCTCCCGCCACCACCATCTACATCAAGGTGGACGGTGAGTTGCGACAAGTGGCATTCGACAGCATCCTTTATGTCGCCGGCATGAAGGATTATGTTATGTTCTACCTCAAAAACGAACGCAAGCCCCTTATTACACACCTCACGATGAAAGCAGTGGAGGAAATGCTCCCTACGACGAAGTTCCTCCGCGTGCACCGCTCCTACATCGTGGCACTCGACAGCATCAGGAAGGTGGACCGCAATGACTGCATCTACATCGGCGACGAAATCATACACGTCACCAGCGGATATGCCGATGCATTCCACCAATATATCAAGCAACTCACACCGTAACGGGGATATTTACCATGCCTTCCTTGTTTTTTCTAGTTTCCCAAGTTTTCCTAGGGTTTCACAGGCCCTCGTAGGCTCTCCTTTTTCCTCCTAAGACCTCCAATTAGTTTGAAAATGTTAATTTTCAAACTTCAATTTTCCTATATCATTATTATTTCCTATATTTGCAGCATGAAGAGACGAATGGCATTTTTTCTGATGATGGCCTTCGCTTGTATGGCGGCGACAGCCCAGGAAGTTGTTGGAGGTTACAACACCACCGACCTGCTGGAGGTGCAACCGCCTGTCAAGGTCGTCGACACTTACAACGCCGCAAGGGCGGTGAAGGAATACACCCCGGAGGAGTATGCCGCAAGCAGGCTTCCCTTGGAGGAGCGTCGCGACACCCTCCATCTCCCCACGCTCGACAACAGGGGGCAGGTGTGGTCCACCCGGATGCCTTTCTTCAGACCGGGATGGAGCACATGGGACTTGCACCAAGGTCTGAATGTCAACATCGGAGCCTCCGTTTTCGCAGGTTTCGGGAAGCATGCGCACCATGGGGCAGGCTTCGGCCAGAGCATCTCGGCGATGTATGCCATGCCCATCACCTCCAAACTCTCCATGGCGGTGGGAGGGTATTTCAACAACTTGTACTGGAACCATGATGTTTATCGCAGTGCGGGTGTCTCCGCCGTCTTGGGCTATCAGTTTGATGAACATTGGGAGGCCTACCTCTATGGGCAGAAATCCTTTGTGCAAAGCCGCTTCATACCCTATCCCCTCTATGATATGGGCGACCTTGGCGACAGGATAGGGGCGGCTGTCAGATACAATGTCAACCCCTCCTTCAGCGTGGAAATGTCTGTCGAGCATAGTTCTTGGCCACGCCGCGAATCCATGCACGACACCTATATGCAAATGCCGAGAGGAAGGCAATGATAATGAAAAATGAAAATCGGGTTGCTCATTGTATAAACATCACAACGGGCAACCCGATTTTCAATCTTCAATGTTCAATTTTCAATCTTCAATCTTCAATGTTGTGATTAAGCGAGAGCAGACCAAGCTTGCTTGAAGTCTGCCGAGCGTGAACAACATCGACCAAAGGTCAATTTTCAATCTTCAATGTTGTGATTAAGCGAGAGCAGACCAAGCTTGCTTGAAGTCTGCCGAGCGTGAACAACATCGACCAAAGGTCAATCTTCAATCTTCAATTTACTTCAGCTTCTTCAGTGTCTCCTTGGCGTAGCTGTCACCCATGAGGGCGGCCTTGTTGACCCATTGGCGACCTAGGTCTTTGTTGCGCTTTACGCCATAGCCGTAGTAGTAGCAGATGCCTATGCCGGTTTCTGCTGCAGGGAAGTTCTGCATGGCGGCTTTCTCCATCCAATGGAAGGCTTGTTCGTAGTTCTGGGCCACACCCATGCCGTTGAAGAACATATTGCCGATGTTGTATTGTGCCTCGGGGATGTCTTGCTCGGCAGCCTTGAGATACCAGGCGGCGGCTTCCTCATAGTCTTGAGCCACGGAGATGCCGTTGTCGTAGAACCTGCCCAAGGCGAGTTGGGCGTTGGCGTTGCCTTGCTGGGCTGCCTTGGTGTAATACTCCACGGCTTTCCCATAGTTTTGTTCCACGCCTTCCCCGCGGGAATAGAGTTTCGCCACCTCGTTTTGTGCCAGGACATTGCCACTGTCGGCCAATCGTAGGTAGTATCCAAACGCCTTCGTGGCATCTTTGTCCACCCCTTCGCCTGTGAGGTAACTATTGGCGAGGCTGAACATGGCATTTGCATTGCCTTGTGCGGCGGCTTTCTCCCACCATTTCACGGCTTCGGCATAGTCGATGTCCACACCTTTCATCTGCGAGTAGCACAAGCCAAGGTTGAACTGTGCTCCGGCGTGACCTTTCTCTGCGGCCTTGGTGTACCATTCTACGGCCTTCTTGTAATTCTTGTCGAATCCTTCGGCGCCGGCATCGTAGCAATGGCCTAAGCTGTTCATGGCTCTCGCGTCGCCTTTCTCAGCGGCTTTCGTATACCAGTCCACGGCTGTTTGCATGTTTTTGGCAACGCCGTAGCCCATCTCATAGCAATAGGCCAGGGTGAACTGCGCATCGACGTTGCCCTTGTTTGCAGCCTTGGTGTACCATTGCACGGCTTCGGCGAAATCGGCTTTCACACCTTTCCCGCCAAGGAGACAGTTGGCCAACTCCACTTGTGCTTTCACATTGCCTGCATTGGCGTTTTTGCGCAAGGTGGCGATGTCGGTGGTTTGTGCGGTGGCTGCCAGTGAGATGAAGACAGCCATGAGGATGGTGATGATATTTTTTCTGACCATGTCTTGTATGCTTGGTTAAAACGCTGCAAAATTAGGCAAAAAACCGCATTTATGAGTCTTAAGTGATAAGAAATTAAGATTTCTTTAGAGGATATAGGAGATTATAGGAGGTTATAGGAAGCTATAGGAGGTAATAGGATGCTATAGGGCCAGGTCTTATAGGACTTGTAGGCCCTATAAGACTCTAAAGCTCAAAGACCCTCAGGGAGTAGGGAGGCAGGGTGAGGGTGCCGCCGGCCACGGTGCCTTTCTCCAGTGTTACTTGTTGGTCGGCGGGCTTGCCGCTGAAACCCTCGTAAGGGGTGCCTTCCGGGATGGACAGTCCTTCCACGTGGAGTGTGAGGGCGGCGGGAAGGGCGTTGACTACCTTCAGATGGCGCTTGCCCGTCTTGCTGTCCTCCACCACGCTGGCCACCACGCGGTGTGAAATGTTCTGGTCGGCGTTCATGGCACAACTGACATATCGGTCGCCGCTGTGGATGGAGAAGAGGCGTTGTGTCTCATAGGAGGGTGTGGTGCGAACCTCGGTGTTGGTGAAGTAGATGAGGTCAGGGTTCCAGTTGTGGTGCTTGTCTTTTGCGAGCAGCGGGGCGTAGGAAGTCATCGCCACCACGTCACCGTTGCGCTCCACGTTGCAGAGGTGGATGGCTTCTGCCAGGGCTGTCTCCACGTTGCTGCGCTTCTCCCTCGTGCTGGCAGCATATTCCCCGAGATACACCTTGGCCTCCTTGCGGTCGTAGTTGTCGTAGTAGTCTTGGTGGTTGATGAACCATCCCGTGCTCTCGTAGTAGTGCTCGTCCACCATGTCGATGATGTCGTGGTGCTTCTTGGCGTAGTCCCAGCCTTCCACATAGTCGGCAGAAGGGGAGTGGAACGGCCCCACGGTGCCGCAGACGATGATGTCGGGATACTTCTCCTTGATGGCCTTGCAGAGCATGCCGTAACGCTCCTCGAAGACCGACGAGATGAGGTCTTCGTTGCCGATGCCCACGTATTTCAAGTGGAAGGGCTCAGGGTGCCCTGCCTCTGCTCGCAGCCGTGCCCAACGGTTGGTGGCGGGGTTGCCGTTGGCCCATTCTATCATGTCGAGGATTTCCTGGCAGTAGGCCTCCATCTCCTCCATGGGGATGCCGCCCTGTTGTCCGCCATAGCCTTCGCTGTTGGCTGCCGAGTTCTGGCATGGCACACCAGCAGCGAGAACGGGTAGCGGCTCGGCGCCGATGTCCTCGCAGAATTGGAAATATTCAAGGAATCCCAGTCCTCGTGTCTGGTGGTAGCCCCAGATGTTGAAGTCGGGCTTGCGGTCTTGCAGTGCCCCCACGGTGTGGTTCCAGTGGTAGATGTTGCCGATGCCTTGGCCGTGGCTCATACAGCCGCCGGGGAAGCGTACGAACTTGGGATGTAGGTCAGCAATGACTTGCGCCAGGTCCTTGCGCAGGCCGTTCTTGTGGTTGTGGAATGTCTCCTGGGGGAAGAGGCTCACCATGTCGACCGCCACCTTGCCTTTCTTCAGGGGTGTGAGGCGGAGGGAGCAGGTGAGGATGTCGTCGCCTGTGGGGCGTGTCTTGGATTGGCTGGTGTTGAGTACGGCGGTGTACTGCTGCCATTCCGTGCCGCGTGTGGTGAGTTTGCTCTCCGCCAGCACCTCGCCGGTGGAAGCAACCAGTTGCACGAGCCATTGCTTCTTCTTGCAGTCGATGTTGCGCACATGCATGGAGAATTGGTATGCCTGTCCCGGGGCAGGGTCCATGATGCCGTCCCATCCCTCGTTGGTGATGGGAGCGGCTTCCAACACCACGTAGTGAGGATTGTTGGCACTCAATGGGTTGTCGGTCTCCACCGTGATGGGGGAGGGTGAGGTCCACGCCGTTGTGGCGGTCCACTCGCGACGGTCTTGCGATGAGTACTCGAAGTCGCGGTTCTGCACCAGTTCGGCGTAGAGTCCTCCGTCGGCTGCATAACTGATGTCTTCGAAGAAGATGCCTATGAGTTTGTCGCTGATGGCCTTCTTCTCTCCAGGATGGATGGTGAGGGTGGCGGTGGCTGCCTGTAGTTCGTTGTAGCGGGTGGCGTCGTCGCCCATCCGCTCGGCACTCATAGCACCATCGCGCCGCTGCAGCTCGAAATGGGTGAGCAATGGGATGAGTTCGCCTTGGCTGATGTCGAATATCTGACCTTCGTATTCGCGGTCGCCGATGGTGACGCTGGAGGTAGCCCAGGCTGCGTCGCCGATGCCGCTCTCTATGTCTTTTGAGAAGGTGCGGAAGTCATTGGAGGCATAGACATAGCGTTTCTCGCTGCCCGACTTGTAGTAGATGTCGAACATACCCTCGTCACCCTCGAAGATGATGGGTTTCTCGCAGGAGCGGGTGCTCATCTTCGGATAGTCTTGTGGGCGCCATGTGATGAGGTCGGCACTATAGGCGGCAGCAAAGGTGGGGGCGTTGTCGTTCACTTGCCACACGGCGCGCCATGTGCCGTCGGAGGCATGCACGAGGTTGGGGTGGTACATCCGTTTCTCCGCTCCCCACTGTCCGTAGTCGCTGGAACAGAGTTGGCCGATTTCGTGCCATTGGTTGTCGTAGTCGAGGTATGCGGCGTGCAGGCCGGCGTGTTCTCCGGGACAGTAGGTGAAGATTTGCCGCAGAATGTCGTCGCCCTCGTGTTGGGCGAGGAGGGGTTGGGGGAGGAGGGTCAGCGCCAATATGGCGATGATGCCTGTCAGTTGTCGTGTGATGTGTGTCATATATGTATGTTTTTTACTTCCTATTTTCAATTTTCAATGTTGTGATTAAGCGAGAGTAGACCAAGCTTGCTTGATGAAGTCTGCCGAGCGTGAACAACATCGACCGAAGCTCAATCTTCAATCTTCAATTTTCAATTTTCAATCTTCAATCTTCAATCTTCAATTTTCAATCTTCAATATTCAATTTTCAATATTCAATAAAAACGCCTTTCCCAAGTCCGGCGGGAAGGAGGTCCTTCTCTGCGCGTCGGTATTTCGCGTTGGTCCAGATGCCGTCGTAGGGTGGCGTGCCGTTGTCGGAGCCTTGCAGGGCGTTGGCCCAGGTGTTCACCACTTCGATGCGCAGCGTGTTCTTCCCAGGGCGCACGGCCTTGGTGATGTCCACCAGGTGGGGTGGAAACCATGACGTGCCGCAACAGATGTCGTTGACATAGACGGTGGCGATGTCGTGCACCTCATTCAGGCGGAGCCGGATTTTGCCTGTCTCCAAGGTCTTTATGGTCTTTAAGGCCTTGCCCTTGAACTTGAAGGTGGTCTCATAGGTGGCGTGACCGGAATAGTATTTGATGGTCGGATCGTCATACTCCTGCCAACCCTTTCCGAGGTCGGAAGTGGTGTGCTGGCCGGTCGTCTCAAACGTCAGTTGCCACTCACCGCTCACCTCTGTCATTTGTGAGGGCTGTCGTCTGTAGTGGCGGCTGTTTTCTTGTGGGGTGAGTTTGTCTCGCGGATATTCTTTGTCGGTGACGATGAAGAAGATGGAGGCTCCAGGGTGAAGGGTGATGGTGTCGTTTGTCAGGCAGATGGTGTCGTCCATCGTGTCGTGGAGGTAATGGTGTTTTCCTTGTGCACGGCAGCGGGGGACGAAGGTGATGGCCGTATCCGTTGTGTTGCAGAGGAAATAATAGTCGGTGGCTGTAACGTTGTTGTCGTGGCGGTGGGTGAAGTCGATGCCTGGCGGCAGGATGATGTCGGGGGGTATGCCGAGGCCGGAGAGGTCGGCGGCGGTCCAGGGACGGTCGATGATGGTGGCTCCCTGGCGGCGCAGTTCTTCGATTTTCTCGCTTCCCGTAATGATGTTGTGGGGGTTCATCTTGTGTGCGCCGGGCATCACGATGGCGGCGTAGCGCATGCCGTCGCGGGTGACGACGACACCGTCCTCCACGCGCATGCCGTCGAGCACGTCGTGGTTGAAGGAGTCGTATTTGTAGCCGTGGAGGGGGTTGACCCAGTCTTCGGCCTTGGTCATGTTCTTCGTGTGGGTGACGCCCACGGGACTGGTCTCCAAGGGTTGTCCTTCATTGGCTAAGCGCAAGGCTTCACGGTGGAGCAACGAGTCACCGAAGAGGCCGGGGAGGATGTCGATGAGTCGCTCGGGCAGAAGGGCGCGCCGTGGCACTTCGTCGCCGATATAGACGGCGAGGTCCACCACGGGTTGGCCTGCTTGGAGGTTTTTTTGCGTGAGGGTGACATATCGGGTGAAGGCGGGCATCTCGCGCCACCAGGTGTTGTCGCGCTGGAAGAAGGTGCCTATGCCGTCGAGTGTCATGCCGGGCTTGCGGTCGGGCCACGGGTTGTGGGTGTTCACATGTAACACGATGCTGTTGATGCCCAGGCAGTAGTTGCGGTCCAATAGTGGCTTGAGCAGTGCTGGTGTCTCGTCCCACGTCCCGCGGACCTCGGTGAACCCCTCGGCTTGGATGATGTCCTTCCCATAGGTGTGGGCGGCACTGATGGCGTCGAGCATGTCGTTGGGCTTGTCGTGCGTGGGGGAGTTGAGCCAGAACTCGCCCATGGGGAGGTCTGCGTGGCGGAAGTGGAGCAAGCCGTCGCTGACCATCGTGGGGGCCACACATTCGGCTGATAGTTTCACGCCATGAGCGCGGGCATACCTCTCCATTTCTGCAAAGAACACCTCGTCCACCAATTCGGCGATGGTGAGGCGAATGTCGCGGAGCACGGAGTCGGCGCGCTCGCTACCACCGACTGGCACGCCGGCATAGACGGGCAGCCACGGCAGAAGGTCGTAACCGCGACGGCGTTCAAACTCTTGAGCAAACCGCTCGCCCCAGTTCTGGGAGCCGCATTCCCAACTGTCCACATGCAAGCGGTGGATGCCGTGGCCGTTGTTGTGTTGGAAGATGGTGTCAAACCAATGGGTGAACTGTTCCCTGATGGCTTTTTTTGAGAATTTGTCGCACTCCAGGCCGCGGCCGCCTCCTCCCGTGGCATTGGTGTGACCGGTGGAGGTGTGCCCCATGCGGAGCACGCGCCACAGGCCGGGGGGCAGCACGGCGGTGCCTCCGGCAGGGAGGATGGTGGGGGTCATCTGATTATTCTGATTACTCCAATCACTCTGATTACTCCGATCACTCCGATCATTCCGATCACTCCGATTATTCTGTCCGCTCACTCGCCACACCAGTCCTGATTTGCCTTCATAGCCATCAACGACGGCCTCGCTGCCCAGTTGGAGGTCAGCCACTTTCAGCACCGGGCGCCATTTCGCGGCATCCAAGTCTTCGCTGCCGGGGTCGCTGCCCTCGGGTGTCCAACAAAACTTGAAAAAACGTGCAGTGGTGGCGGGGATGGAATAAGTGGCTTGTGCGTCGGTGTTCTGCCATCCTTGGCGTGCGGGTTGGATGTCGCACACATGGTCGAAATGGTCTCCGTCGGTGGAGGAGTAGACCTTCCACCTGTGGGCTTGGTAGTTGTTGCCGCCGGTGACGATGCGGACATTTCGCAGGGTGAACGGTGCGTCATAGGTGAAAAGTATCTCGCATGGCTCCGTACTGCGGAAAGGAAATTCCACTGAGGCGACAGGTTTCGCCGGGTCGTGGGCGAGGGGGCTGCTCGGCAGGTCTTGTGCTCGCCCGCTGCTCAGTGGGAAGGCATACACCCCGATGTCCTCATAATAGCCTTGATAGGCTTCCGGTTGTCTCAAGGCGACGGCTTCTTTGCCACCTTTCACGATGGTGTCGGTCCACACCACCTTCTGCATCGACATTTCAGGTGTGATCCATGGCCCGCCGGCAAGGGCGAAGCCGTCGGAGAGATGGATGCCCATCTCCAGTCCCAGGCTGTCGGCCACGTGGAAGACGGTGTCCATCCGTTTCCACCATTCCGGCGACAGTTGGCGTGCCGTACCGCCATATTGCTCGCCGTCGCTCACGTCCTTGATGGGCATGAGGTAGAAGCCGGCGATGCCCGCATCCTTCATCGCTTGGAGGTCGAGGCGTATTCCCTCGTCGCTCACGCAGCCATACATCCAATACCAGAAGGTCCAGGGGCGGTTGTAACGAGAATTTTTGCCAAACACCTCGATGCCGTCGTCCTCCTGTCCCCACGACAAGGAGGGAAGGAAACACAGCAGCAACAGCAGTCTTTTGATGATGGCGTTCACGGCAAATACTTTTTTGACCCTTTTTGTCATTCTTTGAAAAAATCATTAGCAATCCCTCAGTCTTCGCAGGGGTAACCTATTCCCCCTCTAAGATTAGAGGGGGCCGGGGGCGTTGACCGATTAGCCAACAATTTTTCAAAATCATACGGATAATCTCGCACCTTTATCTGCAAAAATAGTCAATTATTGCCAATCCTACAAAAAAAAGTCAGAAAAACTGAAAGGCCATTTCGGTTTTTCAGCGAATATCCGAAGTGGGAGGTATGATATTTCTTGTGCAGTATGCTAGAAACACCAAGGTTGATGAGTGAAAGAAAAATTGTTTTGCCGGAATGGGTGTTTTTTCTCCTATTCTGGTGATATTATTTTCAAAATTATTTTGCTGGAATAGATGTTTTTCCTACCCTTGTCACCACGTATGGACTCAAGTCCAACAAATACAGCGGTCACATTCAAAAACTAAACCTTATGAAGGATTTGTTTTAGGTTGAGCCCTCGAATAGTTATGTGTCATTCCATATGATATATAGAATCAACTCCGTCCGTGATTCATGTAAAGGCGGATTCCATAAATCTATGAAATCCACCTCTGTTGGACGAAATCAGTATTCATCCTATGGGTTTCAAAATCTCAATACGCATGCCAAGAGACGAGATCATCTGCCAGAACTTGGCTACACTCGGCACGATGTCGCCATTCTCCACACGCGAGATGTACGACTTGGTTGTGTTAGTCCTTCTTGCCAGTTCGGCTTGTGTCACTTTCGCCTCTTTCCGGGCTTCCAGCAACAGTTGGCCTGTGTAAAAAGCATAAGCCTCCTCATCGAATTTGTCACGCTCTTGGGTGCCGGGGGCTCCAAATTCAGCAGCCAATTCGGCACTTACATCATAAATGGGTTGTTCCTTTTTGCTCATAATACTCTTTCCTAATCCTGATTGCCTTTTCTATTTCTGTTTTTGGCGTTTTCTGAGATTTTTTCTGAAAACCATGAAACAAGACCACTATCTGATCCTCGTCGAAAATGAAAAACACCCTATAGATGTTGCTTTCGTATTTCATCCGTAATTCATAGAGATTTCCGTGCTCCTTGATGTGGCGGATGAATTTGACAGGCATACGGTCTTACGTTTCGAATAGAGATATGATGTATTTCACTTTTCGGCTCTCTTTCTGGTTCAAGGTTGCCAGAAAATCATGGTAGTAGTTGCCAAACGCTATCACTTTCCTTCTCATGGTGCAAATTTATACATAAGTTTTAAAATAATGAAACTTTCTTGCCTTTTTTTCGAATATGGAAGATGAGGAACCAACTTTTATTGTCTTTTATGGCTACTCAATGTAACCTTCAGATAAGTGCTTTTAAGAAGGGCGAGGTACAATGGCGGTACAAGAAGGCCGTTTTGGGGGAGGTCAGTTCATCATTTGGTTTGATAAATATAGCCCGACAACAATATGGTGTAACTGTTGCCGGGCTGATGAAAATGAAGATTAGCTTCTATTAGTTAGATGATGCTACTGTCGAATTTTGAAGAATTATCGTCGCAAACGACACGAACCTTACGCAATAGAGTTAGGAAATGACTTGTCCTTTCATCTCAAATTCCTATAAATTCATTATAATGGAAAATTCCAAAGGTGTGGTTGAAACGCCCTGAAAGGGCAACCTGCTCTAAGCCCAGGGCAACGCCCAGGGTTGTGGGAAAGGGGTGAATTCGCCCTGCAAGGGCAAAAGAATGGTTGGGTAAGGCTTTTGCCCTTGCAGGGCGATTGTTATATATCACACATAGATTCCCAGGGCATTGCCCTGGGCTGATATCTCGTTGGCCTTTCAGGCCGTCCGGCATTAATAATCCAACCACAGGTTGGAGAATTCTTTAATTCTCAAATTCGTGATAAAAAGGGTGGGAAAAAACAAAAATGCTCAATGAGTCAAACGCCAAGAATGTTCAATGCGTTGCGTCAATTTGTCGTGAGCAAAAGGTGTGCGCGCATATCCCCGCCCCTCTGTAGGGTCAGGTCTTGTGCCTGACCGCAAGGGGCAGGGGTGGGGTATTTGACCCAAAGGTTATTCTTGCGTTTTTCTAATATGACGTTTTCAGCGTCCGGGTGTAGGCATGGTCTCTTGGCGTTGAAGTTACAGACCCCACCCCTGACCCCTCCCCTTGAGGGGCGGGGATGTTGCACTCCGAGTGAATATCCCTGGGGGGCACGGTCTTTGGGCGAAGGTTGTTCATCAAATTTCAACCATACAGGTCGAAATTCTTTTCATCTGCTTATCAATTCTAAAATTCTTAAATTCGTGATAATAAAACTTTTACATAATTTGTGAGGGTGGAAAACTTCAGCCATTAATCATATTTCCCGGCAAAAGAGTTTCTTTATTTGGCTCTCGACAGGTACATCTGAGTGTGGTACATCTAAGTGTGGTTAAAATACTCATGGGACAATATAAATGAGGTGTCCCGGAAGAGTTCGTAAGCACTATTGCGGCGCAGTCAAGATGGTTGAACAATCTTAACCAAATCTTAAACTTAACCCACATTGCAGATTAATCTTATGGAACTCCCTGATTTTCAGGAGGCGGATTTTTTGGAGGTGGATTTGGGCGTACCACGGATTTGACCTTTCCAATGTGATTGGCGTTGATATCCAGCAGGCTGTATAGGACAGCCAGTTCCTTTTCCGCCTCGGTGCTCTGCCTCACCCTGACCCTGTCGCCGTCTCCATCTCTGCCGTGACAACGGCCTGCGCCAAGGCTATCCGCATGATTTCGCTCCATCGTATGTTGGGGTACTTCTTCAGCTTCAACCGGTACTTGGTGACGGAAACAATCCAGTAAGCCAGCACGGCCAGGTTCAGGTGCGCCTTGATGCCGTCGTCCGTCTTGTGGTAGACGGGTCGTATGTCGAGGTCGCTCTTGAGAATTCTAAAGGTCTTATGGGAAGCTTCTCATAAGACCTTCCTCCCCAGAAGGAAAACGTGTGAGCAAATCTTCAAAAATCAAATATAAAATGTATGTTTTTTGAAGATTTGCTCACACGTTTCTTGTTATAGTCATTCATTCTTGCTGCTTTTGCAACAAAAAAACATAGTGGAAATGAAAAGGAATCTAGTCATTGGTCGTGAATATGAGATGGCGCAATTTCTTGCTGTACCACAACCTCCCCCTACGGCTTCTGGGGATGGCTATTCGTCGAATCTCCACACGGCGTGGAAGGTGTCTTTTCCTTCCAGCCAGGCGGGTTGTGCCGAGGGGCCGTTGAGGTCGGTGGTGTTCACTTTGTTGCGCACGGCGGGGATGACCTTGAACAGGGCGATGCCCGTTTCGGGGAGGGTGTAGAGGAGGTGGTCGCGGCCGTCGCGTGGCTGGTAGACGCCGACGTGGCTGCCGTCACTTGGCTGGAGCCCGATGCGCCCCTCCTTGGTGCCGATTTGCATCCACGTCACGTGGGAGAAATAGCCCTTGAACTCCGGGTATTCGAAGGACTCGCCGGGGACAGGGTCGTTGTAGTCGTTCTGCCAGAAGCCGTACTGCGGCCCCTCTATGCGGTTCTGCCACACGCGATAGGGACCGTCGCCCACCCATTTCTTCCAACTCACCTTTTCCTCGGGGTAGTCGAAACAGAGGCCCAACAGGTCGGCGACACCGGTGAAATGGTATTCGGCATCCATCTCCACCGCGCCATCGTCGAGGAATGTCCATCTCACAAGGTCGAGAGAACCATGGCGATAACCGACGGTGAGGGTGTTGCCTTCCAATGAAAAACCGTCGAACGCCCCTTGGTCGGCGTATAGGGTGTATTCCGTCTTTTTCTCAAACGCTTCCTTGTCATCGTGGTTGTAGAACTGGTCGAACGAGCGGTCGCTGCGCCGTGACACGACAAGGCGTGGACCATTGGTGAGGGAGAGAGGATGACTGCCTACCGTCACGCCTGTCAACCGCCCGTCTTCCTTGGAGAAGGTGTAGGTGCGGTTGGCGGCACTCACCACGTAGCGTGAAGCATCCTCGCTGACGGTCACGGAAGAGCTTGCTGTGGTGTTTTGCTGCCTTTGGGGAACATTCTTGATGTCATCGGTGAAACGCCAGGTGAAGATTTCCTCGCCATGGGGGTCGGTGGCCTTCACCTCCAACACCTCGGCGCCGGAGGGGCGGTCGGGTAGGGGCATGGTGGTATGCCGGCCGGGTGGGAGGTCGGGCGACTTCATCACTCCCTTGCCTATCTCCTTCTCCTTGTCGCCGCCAAAAGGCGGCATCGCCAACCAGCGGTAGGTGAAATGACAATCCTTCAGGTTGGTGAAGTCGTAATGGTTCTCCACTGCCAACACATCGTCAATCATTGACAGTTGGACGGGGCTCCACACTTGTTTGATGGTGTAGTAGGAACCTTCGCGCTCCAGATGCGGTCCCACGATGCCGTCGGCACCGAAGTTGCCCATGCAGTCGATGATGCCGTCCTGGTCGGTGCGCACCACGCCCTCGTCGGCGAGGTCCCAGAGGAAGCCGCCGGCGCAACGCGGGTTGGACATCATCAGTCGCCAATAGTCGGCGAGGCCGGCGCCATGGCCGCCGTCGTAGAGGCCATGTAGGAACTCCGTGGGCATGAAGATTTCTTTCTGCCGCATGTATTCCGCTGTCTCGCCATAGGAGCGGTAGTGCTTCGTCTCAAACCCGTTGCGGTTGGCCCAGGGGTAGAGCACCACGCGCTTCTGGGGGTCCAATGCAGTGAAGACGGGCTCCAGTTCGTAGTTGAAACCGCCTTCGTTGCCGTTGCTCCAGAAGACCACGGAGGGGTGGTTGACGTCGCGGGTCACCATCTCCTCCACCAGTTGGGTGCCAACCACCGTCTCGTGAGCCCAGTGCCAGCCGCTCAACTCATTGACGACATAGAGGCCTAATGAGTCGCACGCCTCGAGAAACTCCGGGTCGGCGGGGTAGTGGGAGAGGCGCACGGCGTTCATGTTCATACTCTTGATGAGTCTGACGTCCTCGATGTTCTTCACCTTCGACAGGGTGCGGCCGCTCTCGGGACGGAAGGAATGGCGGTTGACACCCTTGAAAATCACCTTGCTGCCGTTGATGTAGACACCGTCGCTTTCGCGGTATTCGATGGTGCGGAAGCCGAATCGCTCGCGCTCCACGTGCAGCACTTTGCCGTTGCTGTCGCGAAGGGTGAAGATGGCGGTGTAGAGATGGGGAGTCTCCGCCGTCCACAGGTGTGGGGCGTTGACTTGGAAGTCGGCTTTGTGGTGGTCGGAAGTGCCTGCGGCCTCGCCCTTGCTCACCACCTTGCCGTGGTCGTCTACAATCTCTACGTCCACCTTGCTGCCGGGGATGGCACGGTTGAGGAAGACGTCAGCCTGGAAGCGACCGTCCATGCCGGCGTTTACCGCCACGCGGCGGATGTTGAGGGGCGGCTTGCTCACCACGAAGACAGGACGGATGATGCCGCCGAAGTTCCAATAGTCGGCGCGGCGCTCGGCCATGTTCACCTGCGTGTTCGCACTCTCCTTGCTCACCTCCACCTCCAGACGGTTGCTTTTCTTCCCGTAGAAGATGCGGTCGGAAACGTCGAGCATGAAACGGGAGAACCCACCTTGGTGACTGCCGCCCTTGCGGCCGTTGATGGTCACGGTGGCGTCGGTCATTGCCGCCTCGAAGACGAGGAAGGTCTGCCTGCCCGCCCACGACGCGGGGAGGGTGAACTCATGTTTGTAGCGACCTTTCTCGTCGGCGATTCCTTCGGGTGTCGCCTTGCCGTAGAAGCGCATGCCGTATTGATAGGTGCCGAAGCCCTGCAACTCCCAGCAAGAGGGTACACCGATTTTTGTCCATCTGCCGGCATTGCGTCCGTCGGTGCAGAAGAAATCCCATTCCACCATGTCGTCGCAGCCTGTGCCGCTAAGGTATTGACGGTGGGTCTCCACGTCGCTGCCCTGGGCGTGCAGAGCGAGGGTGCCAAACAGCACCATGGCCATTGTCGCCAATGCCAGGATTGATGTGTGGGTTGGTGTTTTCATATCTCTTGGGTTTTTTGTTATTCAAATGAGTGGTGTTGATGCGGGTGTCCCGATGCTTTTTCACAACAATTCTTACCCTTGTTGCCATTCTGATGCAAATATAAAGAAAAAAAATAAATGTGATACTAAAAGTGGCGGTTTTATTTTAAGATAACAGAACAGGGACGCACCTTGGTGCGCCCCTGTCTTTAGCTTACTTTTTACGGTTGTGCCATTCAGCAGTCACTGCTGATGATGCCTTCCTGGCATCTATTTTACAGTCTTTGTGTTGGTGAGAGAGTTAATTATCTATCTATGAAACAGTTTTTTCTTATTCTGCTGCAAAGATAATACCCTTTTCAATACCAGCAAAGGGGAGATTCCTATTAAGGGAGGGATTTTCCCTATTTTGTGGTAGGGAAATTCCCCCTTGGCAACAAAAACGATATGTCCAATGGAGCCAAGAACGCCAGACTCACACGAAGCATCTAAGCATACAAAAATCGCCAGGTCTTGAATTTCAAGCACTTGGCGATTTGCTGGTTGGGATGATGGGGGTTGAATCCATATGCGACCAATTACTCTTTCTACTCCTTATAAGGGAGAGGAGATACATCCCAATGAAAGGTGGACGGGCGATGGACTATCGCGATGGCGTCCTTATTTGAAAAAAGGCAAGGCAACAGGCGAAAAGACACTTTTTTCGATGCTCTACCTACTGAGCTACGCGGTCAATGTGAATATGCTGATTGCATGGCTTCAACCACGGTTGGACTCGAACCAACGACCCTCGGCTTGATAGGCGAAGTAAGTCTCATCTACGGCACTTGTCTGTTTTTTATTTCATCAGTTCAAAGACCGCTTTTGTCTTTTTCTAGGTGCAAAGGTATATGCACGCTCCGCAACCTATTTACGTAATTGGAAAAAATTTGAGAAAAAGTTGAAAAAAACTTCCTGAAAGCGAACATACGTCCTTTTACCTCCAGAAAGACAATTTTCAATCTTCAATCTTCAATTTTCAATCTTCAATCTTCAATCTTCAATCTTCAATCTTCAATCGTCCCTTTAACTCCTTAAAAGTGAACATATGTCCCTTTAACTCCTCTTTAACTTCCCTTTTAACTCCTCTTTAACTCCTGAAAGACAATCTCCCTTTTAACTCCTTGAAAGAAAAAAACAAGCGTCCCTCGCAGTCGCAGACTGCGAGGGACGTAATTCTTGCCGACACATCATCAGGCAGTCTTCCGCTCGACATACTCCTTGTCCACCACGATTTCCTGCTTGTCGAGAGTGAACATATCGTCTTCGAGAATCTTGAAGAGGGTGGATTTCAACCCTCTCACGCCGAGGTTCTTGCGTGAGGCATAGTCGGCGATGGCTTCTGCTCCATCATCGGTTACTTTGAAGCCGATGCCGCGGAGGTTGAAGTAATCTTCGAAATATCCCACGGGCGACTCCTTGGAATCACGGAGGATGTTTGCCATGCCGTCCTTGCTGATGGGGCAGACATAGGCGTACTGTGTGATTCGTCCGGCAATCTCGGCGCGGTTGAAATATTCGACGAAGTCATTCTCCTGCACATAGCGGTGGTAGTCGCCCTCCACCTTCTCGCCTTTTTCTTTCCCAAAGCCGATGGAGCGGGTGTTGACACGCTTCTGCACGATGCTTTCGATGCCGCTGAAGACACCGGAGAAGATGAAGAGCATGCCGCCGGTGGAAACGCGCTCCCTGCTGTTGCCCCATGAACCAGTGGCAAACTGCACCGTGTTGTTGTCATCGATGATATTGAGTATCTCGTTGAGTATGCGCTCGTTGTAATAACCAGCTTCGAAAAGCTTGTCGAACTCGTCGAAGAAGATGACGGAGTCCTCCATCCCGTTCACGCTGTTGCCGTTGGCGGCGTAGAGCTCGGTGAACACGGCGGTGACTGTTTGTCCCACGATGCCCTCCTGCACGAGGGAGTTGCAGTTGACGACGCCAAGCTTGAAGCCGAAAAGCTTGGCAAGCGTCTGGGGGCCGAAGGTCTTGCCCACGCCAGAGGGTCCATAGGCAAGGAGGCTGGGGCGGGGCATCCTCTTCCCCTTCCCTCTCGACCTCATGACATGCATGTAGAAGCAGAGCGAGAGTTTGCGGGAATATTCATCCTGTCCGATGAGATATTGGTTGAGCTTTTGGGAGATGGCCATGGGGGTGATGTATTTCTCAGCCAAGTCCATGAAATCCATTTTCGTGCCTTTAATAATCTCCATGATGTCATCGATGGTGAGGGGGGCAATCTCTTGGTTCCAGTTCTCAAGGTGGTCCTTCACATATTCTATTACGTTGTTGGTGTCGGAAGCTTCACGGACAAACTCCTTGCGACTTTCATTGAGTTTGCGAAGGAAAGTCCATTTCTCACCGAGCTTGAGTTCGGCGACGCTGTTGTAGGCATGCTTGACCACCTTGAAATCCATCAAGGGGTTGAGCAGCAGCATGTGCCGGATCTTCACAGTCAACTCTTGTTCTTCGTTTGCGATGTTACGGGCCGGGAGATTGTTGTTATCTTTCATCGTTGAGATGTTTTCTTTTTTTATATTTTCTCATATCGTCTGACAGGTCAGACTCTTGAATGCCTTTGACAGGTGTGAAGCGTATGACGGATTTTATAAGAGGCTTTTCCTAGGAGGCTTATAAGACTTATAAGATATATAGAGCTTATAAGACTTAAAGCTCTAGGTTATTCTAGGGATGTTCTAGTTTTTTTTAAGAGGTCTGTTTCAACAGACATGATTGCGACACGCAAGGTGTCTTTACACATAGAGGCTTCTTTTTCCATAACGTGGCAGGACACGTTTTCCTTTTTGCCCGGTCTCAAACTCAGCAACATGATTGCAGTTGGCAGCTGGATGTCGGCGTATGGATGCCGGTATATAGATGATGTGTCAGCATGTCAAAGAACCCGATGTGGTGCTTTCCGCTCTCGCCTCAGAGCCTGTTCGAAAGGCGTAGCAAAAGGTGCCACTGCATCACTTCAAGGGATATTGTGCCCTCTTTTCCGTGATTTCCGCTGCAAAGGTAGGAGTGATGTACGCAAGTTTTTTGCGCAGGTGTAAAAAAATGCAGAAAAAATGCAATCAGTGGTTCCACCTGGCCATTTTTGGTGTAATTGCTGTTTGAACTTGTCCTTTCTCCCGATGGAAATGGCCCATCGTGAAAATGGACAAAAAAGGACATGAAATGATGGTGACGAATCTAAAGGAAAGCACTATTTTTGCATAATGTAACATAAAGTCCAGCTCACAACAAGCAAGCAGTCTTTGAAACAACCTCTACTTCTCTGTAAGGATAGGCAGCATCTTGGGAGTCAAACCAAAAATACTTCGTGTTTTATTTTGTATTCTCTTTAAAATGCATTATCTTTGCCCATTCAAGCGGAGATAGGCTGCGCCTCAACAATAAAAACAAAAAAACTTTTTGTTTTGTATTGTTTTCGGTTTGCACAATCTTTGCCCTTTGTCTTCGGAACCTTCCGTTGGCAGACATTGAGAAGAGCTGTTGAGCTTCACCAGTCAGAGAATCTGCAAAATTCAAAGTAACAAGGTGAAAGGCTGAAGGCTGCTTCTCCCGTGGTGTATATTGGTGAACCATTCCCCCTGGTTGGAGGAATGGGTTTCATAGATATATGACATTGGGTGTGAGCTGGTTTCATTCTTTATGTTACGGGTATTGCAGAACCTTCTGACGGAGAACGGAAGAAGGCTCACACCTTTTTGTGCCTCTGCCAATGATGGTATGTAAAATGAAAAAGTTGAACGACCTAACCCAGAAACCATCAAGCGGCCTTGCCATTGACCATCATTCTTTGGTGCTAAAATGGACAAAAAAGGACAATTTTTGATAAGGGTGGAATGACGAAAAATGTTTTTCTTTGCAATATGATATGACTTGAGACAAAAGAGCTTACTGAAGCGATATTACTAATCTTATTTAACCATACCGTTATGAAACATTTATCTATCTTATTATTGATGTTGCTTCTGAATGCATTCCCGGCTTCGGCTGCCTGGGAAGTCTTTCAAAATTGGGGCAGCAACACCCCATGGCCCATGAAATACAAAGCAGGTGGACCAGTGTCAACCTATTGGTATATGACAGCTTATGACGATGTGGACAATACGTTTACAACAGACAATGGCCCCATCTCATCTGACGATAACCCTTGCGGATGGGAGGTGGATTATTATTCTTTTCCCTATGATGATCCTGCTGAAACCTATTTCTTCACCTGTTTTACTGGTGAGGCGGGCAAGACCTACTATTTGGAGATTTCCGTGGACGACGTGGCGGACATCTACTTCAATGGAAATGCAGTGCAGCAAGATGGTGAAACAGGATATTATCCTCTCGAGAACGCCATTGGAGGCGAAAACACCATCGCTGTGAGATATGACAATAGTGGAGGCGGCTCCGGCTATTTCGATTACGCCATTTATGTTCATGTGCCTGATTCCTGGTGGCGCAATGATGGGAGCTGGCCCATGAAGAGCATGCTCACCGACCCACAAACCGATGCCAATGGTAATGAGTGGTATCAAGAGGGATACGACGACAACTCATGGACTGACGAAACGGGGCCTTGGAATATGTGGTATAATCCACTCATTAATGAAAATGGCTCTTGCTATCTTCGTGGAGTTGCCAACATCGACCTGTCAACGTTGCCATTGTTTGTGGAAATGAATTTGTCTGTCGATAACCAAGCCACAATTTACCTCAATGGACAGTACATAGGAGTTATAGAATTAGGTGGAGCTCCTTTGACCATCCCACGCTGGAACTTCAAGGACGGGGACAACCTTTTAGCCATCCATTGGGAAGACTTTGGTGGAGACTGGTATTTGCAGGATCTTTCTTTTGGTGATTATTCGCAAGACCAAATCGACTTTGTATATCAAGGTCTGTCATACCATGGTGACAGAAACGGCAATAATGATTTCGACCTGAGTGTGACAGGCTATGACGACTCGTCTCCCTCCGTCGTCATCCCCGGCGATGTATATGGCAACCCCGTCATAGCCATCTGGGATGGAGCTTTCAATGGAACAAGCATCACTTCCATCGACATCCCCGCCAGCGTGACAAGCATCGGTGAAAATATCTTCGAGGGCTGCGAGAAATTGAACACCATCACCGTGGATGCCAACAATACTGTTTATCAATCGGTGGGTGGTGATAAAGGCCTTGTAGAAATAGCCAACCCCGGCACCCTTCTCTTTGCCGCCACTGGACTGACCTTGCCCTCCAACATCACCGAAATCGCCCCTTACGCTTTTGCAAGCACGACGGAAGTGACCATCAACCATGCCGTGCCACCGACTTGGAATTATGAGGACTACGGATACGACCTCAGCAACCTTACCATCAACGTGCCTGCCACAGCCTTTTACGACTATGTGGATGCATGGCCATGGGCTTATGGATGCCTCATGCCCATAGGAGCAAATACTGACGTGGATGTGACGGTGACCGCACAGAACGTTGGGTCGGAACTCTATGACAAGGTGGGAGAGGGCAACCTGCCATTTATCAAGAAACTGACACTTCATGGCACCATCAACAGCTATGACATCATGATCATGCGCAACAAGATGGTGAGACTGAGAGATCTTGACCTTTCAGACGTGTCCATCGTTTACAACCCATACGAATACTACACAGGCTATTGCTCTCAGGACGACATTCTCACCACCAATGCCTTCTGCGAGTTGGAGAAGTTGGAGACCATCAAACTGCCAAGGACCATCACCAAAATAGAGCCCTACGCTTTCGCCCATAGCCCCAACCTGCGGGAGGTCGTCTTGTATGAAGGGCTTAACTCCATTGATGACAATGCTTTCTCCTACTGCGATGGACTTGAGGAAATCACCATTCCCTATTCGGTGCAAAATGTTGGTACAAGTGCTTTCTCGAATGGATGGAATGGTTATGACAGCTTCGTTGGACTTGCCAGTCTCAGAAAAGTGACTTTTGCTGCTCAACCAGAGGGAGCACCTTTAAAGACTGATGAGACAACCATTGGCAACGCGGCATTTGCAGGTTGTCAAGCACTGCAGGAAGTGGTTCTCAACGAAGGGATTACCACTATTGGTGATGATGCCTTCGTAGAATGCAATAGTATCGAGGAAATCACCATCCCCTATTCGGTCAATTATATAGGTAGGGCTTTCTGCAAAGATCTAGGTTGGGGGAATTATGATGGTCTTCATAACCTTAAGACGGTGACTTTTGCTGGTCGTCCCGATGGTGTAGAAGCCAAAGCAGATGGATTGTCAATTGCAAAATCGGCATTCAGGAACTGTTCTCTTCTTGAAACAGTCGTTTTCAATGGTGAAAACACCAATATCGGAAGCTATGCTTTCTATGGCTCTTATGGAACTCTTTATGAAAATGGTAATTTTTATCCTTGTGGTCTTTCCACGGTGGCTATCAATGGTGAGAACACCCAAATCGGAGCGTCTGCTTTCCAAGGGTGTGGTAATCTCTCCACGGTGACGATGTGCGAGGGTGTGCCTTCAATTGGAAGTTATGCTTTCGCCGGTTGCAGCTCGCTTCAGCAGATAGAGATTCCCTATTCCGTAACCAGTATCGAAGACCATGCTTTCGAGAACAGTGGTTTGCAAATCGTCAGGCTGTCGGCAAAGATGGACGACCAAGAAGCCGACGAACTCTCCACACTCAAGCGTATTGGAACCGAGGCCTTCTCGGGATGTGACTTGATAGACATCGTCCTGCCCGACCAACTCCTGACCATCGAGGATGGTGCTTTCCAATGGAATGGAAGCTTGACGACAGTACATCTACCCTCGTCTTTACAGTCGATTGGCGAGAATGCTTTTGCTGGCTGTAATAACATCAAGGACTATTACGTGAAGACCCTTATTCCTCAAGATGTGGCGATGCACACCTTCACCAACTACCAGACATCCATCCTCCATGTACCCGAACAGCCGAAAACCACCTGGAATGCATATTATTGGGACACCGAGTGGAGTAAATTCCTCAGACTGAGTCCTTATGATGCCAACTATAATCGCAGCCGCATCAACTTCGATAACGGAGAAGCGGACTATAGTCTCGATGACGACGACCGCATCCCCGGCACTCCCGACATCTATATTTATCCTTATTCAGGATTTATCATCACCGGTGATGACAACCAGCCTTTCGGCGACTTTCACCTCATGGGAGACGGCACCGATGGTGCCAGCCTCATCGACCAAGGCAATATCACCGTGGAAAACCTCTTCTTCGACATCAACATCGACCCGGAGAGGTGGTATTTCCTCACCTTCCCCTTCAATGTGAATTTCAGAGACATTACTGCTCCCGGACGTTATGTCTTCAGATATTATGATGGCAACGAGCGTGCAAGCAATGGAAGTGGTGGATGGAAGAACGTGCCCGCCGACGCGGAATGCCTTGAAGCCGGAAAGGGCTACATCTTCAACTGCGAATCCATTGACGAGGGCGAGGAAGATGAATGGGGCAACATCATCGGCAAACTGACTGGCAAGGTCGAAAATCCCGTATTCAACGGTGAGCAAAAGGACTTGAGCCTTAAGACCTACATCTCAGACAGCAACCAGGATGCCAGTTGGAACCTATTGGGCAACCCCTATCCATGCTATTACGACATCAATGCCATGGGCTATGAGTCACCCATCACTATTTGGAACGGAGATGGCTACGACTCCTACCGTCCTGGCGACGATGCATACATCTTGCATCCGTTTGAGGCGTTCTTCGTTCAAAAGCCTGAGAATGTGGCCAACGTGCAGTTCCCGCTCGACGGAAGGCTCACCTACCTCCAGACTCAGGCCAATCAGTCGCCGGCACCCAAACGGAAGGTCGATACTGCTGTCACAAGACTCTTCATCAACCTCACGTTGACCGACGGAGAGCACAGCGACCGCACGCGCGTGGTATTCAATGAAAAGAAAACCATCGCATACGACCTGGGCGACGACGCCGCCAAGTTCATGGCAAACGCCATTCCACAACTCTACACCCTCGACGAACTCGGCAACCGCTTCTCCATCAATGAGCGCCCGGCTGGCAGCGTGATGCTCGGCGTAAAGGCGCCACAACAAGGCACCTACACCATCAGTGCCAAAAAGATGGACTGCCCGGTGCTGCTGCTCGACAAGGAGACCGGACTGTATATCGACCTGACCGTGGAGGACTACCAGTTCGAATGCCATGCAGGCACGTTGGAAGACCGCTTCGTGCTCGTCTATGACACCCACGCCGACGGCATAGCACAACTCTATGGCGCCACAGGCGTGAGCGTCATGCCTACAGAGGGAGGCATCGGCATCCAAGGGGCTGGACTGGCCACCGTGGAAATCTACAATGCCGGAGGCGCACTCGTGGGAACCTCGGCTGGCGATGGCCTCACACCGCTGGCAAAGGGTGTCTATGTCGTGAAAGTGAACAACCATTCCGCCAAGGTGGTGGTGAAATAAATGCCTCTGCTTATGTGGAAGAAATCAAGAACAGCAGCCACATTGCTGCTCCTCTTCATAGGGGTGGCTGTGGCAATGGCGCAAGAGGACTACGACCCCGAAAGCCCGCCAGAGCCAAACCTCTCGTACACCCTGGCCTTGGAGTGTACACCGGAGGGCGTGGCTTACACATACGGTGAGGGCGATTATGCCTTGGGCGACGAAGTGGCCGTAGGAACCTATTCAGATGATGAGCACTACCTCTTCAAGCATTGGACACGCGATGGAGAGGTGGTAAGCGATGAGCAAGAGTTCACCTACGTCATGCCGGACAACAGCGTCACGTTGGTGGCGGTCTATGAAGAGAATCCCGACAATCCGCCCGCACATACTTTCACGTTGGAACTGATGACCTCACCTGATGGTGTGGCATACACCTACGGCGGGGGAGAATATGGGTTGGATGAAGGAGTGGTGGTGGGCACCTACACCGAAAATGAGCACTACCTCTTCCAATACTGGATGCGTGACGGCGAAGTGGTCAGCGACCTGCAGGAGTTCACCTTTGTCATGCCAGACGTGGATGTGACACTGGTGGCCGTCTATGAAGAAGACCCCGACAATCCAGACACGGGTGGCTACGACCCCGACAACCCCGACGAGCCTTATGCCACGCTCACACTGACGCTGGAATGCAGTCCTGAAGGTGTGGCCACGACCTATGGGGAAGGCTCTTATTCCGAGGGAGAAGAGGTGCTTGTTGGCACCTATCCCAACGACGACCACTACCTGTTCAGATATTGGATGCTCAACGATGAGGTTGTCAGCGAGGAACAAGAGTTCACCTTTGTCATGGGGAGCGACTTTGTGACACTGGTCGCCGTCTATGAGGAAAACCCCGACAATCCCGTTCCTCCAGAGCATTTCCATTATCTCTACTTGCAAACCGACAACGACGAGGCGGGAATGGTGGAGGGACCCGGTGGCAAACTGATTGAGGCGGGTACTTTCGTAGGCATCACCGCACATGCCAACGAGGGATATTTGTTTCTGGGATGGTGCTACGACAATGGCGAGCTGCTCAGCGGAGAATCCTCGCTGGAGTTTGAGATGCCCGACGACGACGTCACGCTGATTGCCATGTTCGAGCAACTATACAACCCCGACAACCCCGAGGAGCCTTATGCCGACCAGGAAAATGTGGACAACAACTTCGATGTCAACCAGGATGGCGACACCGACGTGGCTGACGTGATGGCCATCGTCCTGCACCTGTTGGGCACCGACACGGAGATTTTCAGTGAGGAGAAGGCCGACGTCAACCAGGATGGCGACATCACCATCGCAGACGCCGTGGCACTCACCGCATTCCTGGTGGGGGACACGGAGTTTGGAAACACCACCACGATGGCTTTGAGAACAAAGGGTACGGACAGGCTGACGCTCCTGCCGGAGGAGAACTGTTTCTGCCTCGCAGTTGAACACGCTGGCACCTACACCGCCCTTCAGATGGACGTGACCTTGCCCGGAGATGCCGAACTGCAGGGCGTGACCATAGCCGATGGACATCATGGACGACATCAGGTGATGTATCGCAAGATAGGCGACAACACTTGGAGAGTCGTTGTCTTCTCCTTCTCCAACAGTTTGTTTGGCAACAATGAACAGTTGGTGAACATCGCAACCACGGCGCAGGCCATCTCCATCGCCAACATACACCTGGCAAAGACCAATGGCACCGACCATGCCTTTGACAACGTGGAGACCACAACGACAAGTGTCACCTGCGTGGATGGCGAGGAGCAAGAGGCACCGCACTACTACGACCTCTCGGGAAGGAGGGTGAACTCCCCCGAGCGAGGCATTTACATCAGGAACGGAAAGAAAGTGATATTCAAATAAACCTGCTGCCATGAAAAGAATGTTTTTATCATTGCTGGCCTTTATGGCCGCAGCCGTGACTCTCCATGCCGACAATGTCAGCGTGGAAGATGTGGAACTGCCGACAGGAGTGCCGCAAGCCGTTGACGTGTGTCTTGACAACACCAATGAATACATTGCTTTGCAAATGAACCTCACATTGCCAGAGGGAGTTGACATCGACAAGGAGGGATGCTCCCTCTCCGACAGGATGGCCTCAGGGATGACGCTGAGCATAGGAAAGAAAAACGACCATTATGTCGTCATCGTCACATCCGACAATGCCGCCCCTTTCACAGGGGAGAGTGGTCCCATCCTCTTCCTCTCGCTCCTCACCGACATTCCGTTCACAACAGGAGAGGCTACTCTTTCTGACATTCGCTTTGTCACCACTGCAGGCGAGCGTGTGTTCATGGATGATTGCACCTTCAACATCACGCGCATCATACCCGACGACGAAGGAGCCGAGCCATACGTCATACTCACTCCCAATGAAGAGGATGACGGCTATTATACACTCACTTTCGTTTACGATAACAAGCGGGACAAGAGAACCGAAACCACCTATGGCCTGGAAGAGGTCGATGGGGAACCGGAATGGTTTGGAAATGGTGTATGCTTCAGCGTCAACCACGTGGTGTTCGATGAGTCGTTCGCCCAAGCAAGGCCTACTATGACACACAGCTGGATAAGGGAGATGCCCATCACCGAGGTGGAGGGACTGGAATACCTCAACACCTCAGAGGTGACCAACACCGATGCGATGTTCTTCTACAGCAGCATCGAACACCTTGACTTGAGCAATATGGACATCTCCAACGTGTATGACTCGGAATACATGCTGTATGGCTGTAGTGCTCTCAAAAGCCTCTCCCTTTCTTCATCCATGGAAAACCTGGGAGAAAGTGCCTGTGAGGGGGTGGGATATCCCGAGCGCCCCTGCGTACTCACCGTTCCCGAGGGTTTCGACTTCGGCGTGGAAACAAAAGGGCGCTTCCAATGGAAAGGAGGATGGTGGGTGCTCAAGTTGTTGGGTGATGTCAATCTCGACGGTGATGTCACCGTGACAGATGTCACCACGATGGTCGACTACGTCTTAGGTAACTCTCCCGACCCCTTCGGCTATGAGAATGCTGATACAAGCATGGATGGTCAACTCTCCGTCACCGATGTCACGTGTATCGTGGATATCGTTCTCTCTACCAGCTATTGATGCCGTCAAGGTCGTGCTCGTCACATCGACCACAGATGTGGGGCCCGCACCTTGAAATCCGATAATCGAGTAGGAGATAAACACCTGTCATTGGTGCTTATCTCCTTTTTCTTTAAATGATTATCCGCATCTTTCCGATAACGCCCCGAAGGGGCAATAAGCCTCCAGCCCAGGGCAACGCCCTGGGAAATTGGGAAGGAGGCAATCGCC
>CADADN010000003.1 GCA_902786665.1 uncultured Prevotellaceae bacterium
GGGGTTAACATCGACTTTTCCAAAAAACGGGAAGAAAATGTTCAAAATCTTTCGTAGGTGTAAAGTACTGTTAGTTAACACTTCTGAACACCATTTTACGATGCCAAAAAGCCCTCGGTTGTGCAAATGTTGTGCAAAAACGGTGTCAAAAAAAATCAAGTGCCTGAAAATCAGACACTTGACTCTTGCATTTGTCGGGATTACTGGACTCGAACCAGCGACCTCGCGCCCCCCAGACGTGTGCGCTACCAACTGCGCTAAATCCCGATTTTGCGTTGCAAAGGTAGGCTTTATTTTTGAATAACGCAAATTTTAAGGCAGTTTTTTTTGTTTTTTCTTGAACTCAACGATATTTTTGCACTTTCCAACTTATACTAGGGGCTCTTCAATAGCTATTTTTCACTTTTAAACGTCGTATGCTCAATCATAAAAAGTAATCCAGTTGGTGCGGTACTTGTAGTCGGCGGCCTGTTTGCTTTCTGGGAATATCTCTTTCACCTTCCCGGAGTTGTCTCTGTACCATGCGTAGTTCCAACCAGCGCCCATGTCCAAATAGATGGCATTGGTGATTTTGTTGTCCATCAGGCATTTGATGTAATATTCAAGTGTGACGACCTTTCTCGACTCCACCAGGCATAGGCTCCCGTCCTTCTCACATAAAGCGCGGTATCGGGTTCTGTTCTTCCGCATACGTTCCCACATCGGCGTCTGCTTGCCATTGAGGATGATGAGAAACTGACAAAAGGCCATCCGGCAGGTGGGGTGGGTGTTCAGGAAGGTTGTCTTGTCCATAAACGCCCATTTGTCCCCATACCACACGAAAGCTCCTGTGTTGGCACGGCAGTTATATCCTTTGTGCCATGTCCCGCTGCTCACATGGGCGTCTGCCACGTTGGTGTGTGCAAACGTCGACAGCCGCTGGCCGGTGAAGGCGGCCTCGCAGCAGAATGTCACTCGGGAGTCGCTGCTCGTCGGCATGCTCCCCAGGGTCAAGTCGATGGAGTTGAAGTCGGGATAATAAAAGGTGAGGTCTGATGTTTGTACGACCTCTGTGGCAGAGAGATGGATGATGGAGAAGAGGATAGGCAGGGTGAAGATGAGTCTTTTCATATGGCTTTACGGGGTGGATGGTGAGTGGTGGATGGTAATCGTCATAAGGGTTTATCCCATTTTTGATTCTTTTGAAGAACAAAAGTAGGAAAAAACCATGGAAAAGCAAAAATATTGCGTATTTTTGTACCCCGATAGGTAAGGATATGTCAAGATTATTAAAACGTGAATGATATGAAAAGGATTTTTCTGGCGATGACCTTTGTTTTCATCGCATGCAATTTGGTTGCGCAGACTGACAGGATGAAAGTCGTGGTGACCAATGACGGACAATTGGTGGGGAGGTTTGTGAGAGAGACTGCCA
This sequence comes from uncultured Prevotellaceae bacterium, assembly GCA_902786665.1. Lineage (GTDB taxonomy): Bacteria > Bacteroidota > Bacteroidia > Bacteroidales > Bacteroidaceae > Prevotella. Next base: position 1,415 of record CADADN010000003.1, read on the forward strand.
CCTCATACATTGCCAATCCCGTAGACTGGGAGGAAGTGATTTCAAAGAAAGAGGGGCGTGTGGAGGTTTGGACGCCGGAGAAGGGTAAGGGATTTGTAGCACGAAAATCCGGGGTGACTGGCAACATCAACGTGCGCAAAGGACCATCTACAAATACCGCTGTCGTGACTAAGATAACAGAGGCTGACAGTAATAAAGACTATCCCGATAATGTCTTTAAGTGCATCGGAAAGACCAAAGGATGGTACAAAATCAAGATTAAAGGAAAGGTGGGTTATGTCAGGCAGGACCTGGTGGAATGGGCTGCCTACTATGCCGATTGAATCCTTGATGGCTGGATACTTCCCGTCTTCCTCAAAAGTAAGGCTTTCCTTCTGGCTCAGTATGCACTTTTTATGTGGGACTCATCACGTCTCCCCGGAAGATTGCAACTGACAACCTTTGGCAAAAATGACGACCATGAGATGCCCTCGCCGTAAATTGAACTTCCGTGACCTTGGCGGCATTCCCTTGCTCGATGGCAATGGGTGTGTGCCAAAGGGACTGTTCTGCCGCAGTGGGAAACTTAGCGTTCTCTCCAAGGAGGATTGTGCGCGATTCCTTGATAAGCATCGTGTGGGATGTGTCATCGACTTGCGTACGCCCATTGAGGTATGCGAGTTCCCCGATCCATTGCCCGAAGATGTGGAATACCTGCAAATCCCCATCTTGAAGGACGCGGCTGTTGGTATCACTCATGAGACAGGCTCCGACCCGATGACCATCATCCGAAATCTGAGAAAACATCCTGAGAAGCTCAAGGAGATGGTGCCCGACTTCAACCAATTATACCGACAGACCGTCACCGATGACTATAGTAGGAAGCAGTTGGACCATGTGGTGGATGTTTTGAGAAGGAATGCGGAAAAGGGGGTGTGCACGCTTTTCCATTGCACGGCCGGGAAGGACAGGACGGGGATTGCTTCCATGGCATTGCTCAAATCCTATGGCGTCAGCGACGAAGAGATTGTAAGAGACTATATGCGGACAAATAGAAATGCCTTTTGGGCTACTATGAAGAAATGTGTTGCCATCGCACTCCTCACCAGAAACTGGAGTCTTGTCAAAACGGCATACCAGTCGTTCATGGCCGACAAAAGTTTGATTGTCATTGCTCTACGGAATTATGAAAAGAGTGCAGATTAGTCCGACCACTCCGACCGCTCCGATTATTCCGACCACTCCGATCACTCTGAAAAACTCCGATATGAAAAAAGTATTGTTTTTCTTTTTGCTCCTTTCAATTCTCACTTCGGCAGTGGCTGTCGACGTGGATGCTGCCTCGTGGGCGTATTGCCGCATGCCAGGAGACTCCATGGTGTTGTCAAGTCCTACAGAGGGCGTGGTCAATGGCTTTTTTGTCGAGGAGGCGCAGATGAAAGATGACATCTTGCAGATGCTGTCACGCTTCGCCATCTATCTGAAAAATGATTTCCAAGAGTGCAAGGAACCCAACAGCCTCAATGAGCCATGCGGATGCTTCAAGGGAGAGAACACCATGGGCAGCGACGAAAGGGGGGTCAGGCCCAATGCCGACCTCTCCATGGTGTGCGCATTCCTCGTGAAATACGGAAAGGGTAGGGTGGAGTTGCCCGATGGGGTTACATGGGATGAATTGCAGCAAATGGCCATGAAGAGCCTCGTCTTCGCATACAGCACACACAAGGCCAACAAGCTCAAGGTGTGTGCCGGCAACAGATATTGGGGAAGCACGGGTGTTGGTGACGCTGTTTGGGAGAGTTCGCTATGGGCCATGTCGGTCGCGTATTCTGCTTTCTTCCAATGGCACCTCCTTTCCGACTCGCAGAAAAAACATGTCTATCAGCTATTGAAGGCTGAATGTAACTATGAATTGGAAAGGTCCATACCTACGGGGTATGTGGGTGACACCAAGGCGGAGGAGAACGGATGGGAGGTCGATGTCCTGGCTGCCACTTTGGGGCTGTTCCCCAATGACGAACTCGCATCAAGGTGGTTTGAAAGGCTACGGGAATTTGCCATCAACTGCCATTCCCAAAAAGATGATGCCGACAACGACTTGGTGATTGATCCGGAACATGACGGCAAAACCATAAAAGACTTGTTCATTGGTCAAAACCTCTATGATGACTTCACACTGCAGAATCACGATTATTTCCATACTTCATATCAAAACGTGGTCATCCAGGAACTAGGGGAGGCGGCACTGGCTCTCAAGTTGTTTCAGAAAGAATTGTACGGCGAGGAGAAGTGGAAGACAAATGCGCTGATGCACAACAACGACAATGTCATGCAGAAAGTGCTCTATTGGTTGGCACTCGCGGATGGGGAGCTTGCCATGCCCAATGGTAACGATTGGAGCCTCTTCCTCTACGACCAAATCACGTCATACAGCACCAACGCTTGCTTCTTGAGAGACCCGAAAGCGCTGATGCTGGAAAACCTCGCATACAAGATGATCAAGGCAAGGCAGACCACCACCAAGGACGGGAGTTGGCTGCTCAGGGCTGATGTGAAGGCAAGAAGGATGGGAGTTCAGGCACATCGCGTCATGATGACATGGCTCATGCATGAGATGATGCCTACGGCGGAAATGAAACCTGTTGAATGGGAGGATTTCAACAGACAATACAGCAGGGCGAAAGTCTTCCATTCTCAGAACATCGTGAGGGCGGCCAACGAGCATCGCTTCGTCGTCTTCTCTTGGAGCAAGGGACTGGAAAGCTATACTGGCTACATCGCTGCCAACTCCGTGGACAAGAACAAGGTAATCGTGCCCTTCAGACTCAACAACACTGGAAATTTCCTTGGGTGGTATGTGGTGCAGGGGATGCGCACCGATGCAGTGCCCGTCGTTGAAAACGCCTGCAAGTTGGACGGCAACAGTTTTGTGATGAACGGCGAAATAGACACCAACGACTCCACGCTCAACAACCGTTTCGCCATCTATGCCACTCCGGGAAACGCCGTCGTCTATGCCGACTTCGTGCATGCCAACGACAGTGGCACCATTGTCAAGGAGAGGGGAGGGCTGATGGCTATCAGCGTGGATGAGTTGACCAAGACAAAACGCACTTTCCACACGGCTGATGGTGAGAAACTGCTTGATGGCAGCGAGACGGTATCCATGTTTGGACCTTGGCTCAATATCGACAATACATTTGGCGTGGTGTCATTGGGGCGCAAGCTGATGGCGTTTGACGAGAAAGCCCCTTGCAATTCCATCATGACGGCAAAACTCTATGCATCGTTTTCTGATGAGATGAGGAAGGTGAATAAGGGGGATGTGGTTGACAGAAGGGCCATTGTTTATTATTCCAACATCGATGCCGAAACCACTGCAAAGATGGCGAAACTCAACTGCCAACTCCCGACAGCTGAGGGGTGGAACGCCGTCTTGGCTTTCGACCCGGACAGCACGGCTTTCCTTTTGCTTGCACGGTTTGCGGGGGAAGGGAAATGCGTGCTGAAGGATGTCAAGACGCCTTTCGGAGCACCGGTGTTCTTCCCGGGATGCACTATCATGGAAAATGGTTCTGAGGCCGCCTTCGTTGCAAAGGAAAACCAATCTCTGGTTCAAGTGGTCAGATTCTTCATCGATGGGGTGGGGGTGGAGGCTGTCCAGGATGGGGATGACGCCATTCGCTTGCACAATCTCGTCAAGGGGAGGAACTCCGTCTTGGTGAATGCTTTCGCTAATGGAAAGAGATTTACCAAGATGTTGAAAATCAAAAAGAAAGACTTGAAAATCACATTGACAGCAGAAGAACTGCTGATAGAGAAAATGTAGGTTGCGGCAAAGTCGCAACCTACATTATTATAATATCAAGTCATATGGTGAACGCGTTTTCCTAAGCTTTGCGTCGGTCGCTTTCCTTGATGATGCCGTGACGGTAGGCGTAAAGCAGTTTCTCCAAGTCGGCGATTTGAAGACGGATTTCCGCCCCCCTGTCTGTATCGGCCACTCGCATGCGATAGGTTGACATCTCAACAATCTGCGTGGTGCCGAGGATGTCGGTGCCTCGGAGGATGGCGTCGCGGGCCGAGGTGAAGGGTTCGTGTTGAACCAGTTGGAAACCGCGGCTATGATAAACCAAGGTGTAGCCGGCAATGCCCGTTTCCTTGTGGTATGCTTCGGAGAAACCGCCGTCGATCACCATCAGTTTGCCGTCGGCCTTGATGGGGGTCTCGCCTGTCTTCACATGCACCGGTACGTGACCGTTGATGATATGGCGGTTGGGGCCTTCCACGCCGAAGGCATCCATGATGCGGTCGCAGATGTCGGCGTTGTCGCGTAACTTGAAATAGTAGCCTTTCTCTTCCTTGTGAGTCTCCTTCTCCTTGAGGAAATAGCGCTCGAAAGTGGCCATCTTCGACTTGCCGAAGAGGGGAGAGTCCTTGCCGCACCAGAGGTAGAGGAAATAGTCGATGGCGTGCTGGCGCTCGTCGGGTTCCGTGTCGCTCTCGAAGGCGGAGCGGATGAGCATCCCGATGTGGTGCATCAGGTCCATGCCGGTGAATTTCCTGCCGTTGTAGAGCTCCACTTCCTTGAACGAACCGTCGGCGTTGAGCGGGACGGAGGCGTGGAAGAGCAGATTGTTGTTGATGACGGCATACATGCACCCATGGCGCAGGATGAGACGGATGTGGCGGTGTAGTTTCTCACTCACGGTGAATGAGTGGCGCAGGCGGTCCATCAACTGGCGTTCGCCAGTGGTCAGGGTGGTGGGTGAAGCTGGGTCTACGGTGGGGAAATGATTGCTGCTGAGCTGGTATTCCTCGCCGTTGAGGGTGATGACGCCTCGGCTGTAGTCCACTTGGCTGAGCACGTCGCGGTCGCCCATGTCCCATTCGGGGTGCCGGGCGGCCAATTGGGCCTCTATCTTGAATTGCAGGATGGAGATGGCTTTGTGCATGCGGGCGGTGAGCATGCGGCTCTTTTCGTCCATCGTGTTCTCGCCGAGGGTGCGTGGAAGGAACTCCTCGCAAGGGTCGTCGCCGTAGGTTTCAAGGGCGAAGGTGGCTAAGGGCATCAAGTTGATGCCGTAGCCTTCTTCCAGCGTGATGAGGTTGGCATAACGCAGGGAGAGGCGGAGCACGTTGCAGATGCAGGCTTCGTTGCCGGCGCAGGCACCCATCCAGAGGATGTCGTGGTTGCCCCATTGGATGTCCCAACTGTGGTAGTCTTGCATCGTGTCCATGATGAGGTGGGCGCCGGGACCGCGGTCGTAGATGTCGCCGAGGATATGGAGTTGGTCGACGGCGAGGCGGTGGATCACATTGCAGATGGCAACGATGAAGGCGTCGGCACTGCCGGTGGAGATGATGGTGTCGGTGATGGCACTCACATAGTTGGTCTTGTCCACGTCTTCCGTACGCTCGTGAAGCAACTCCTGGATGATGTAGCTGAATTCAGGGGGGAGGATCTTGTTGACCTTGGAACGAGTGTATTTGCTCGACACGTCGCGGCAGACTTTCACCAAGTGATGGATGGTGATGTGATACCAGTCGTTGATGTCCTCCTCCGTTTCCTTCACCAGCTCGAGCTTCTCCCGGGGGTAATATATCAAGGTGCAAAGTTCTTTTTTCTCCGACTCTCTGATTTGGTTGCCAAAGAGTTCGTTCACCTTGCGCTTGATGTTGCCGGAGGCGTTCTTCAGGATGTGTTGGAAGGCTTCAAATTCGCCATGGATGTCGGCGAGGAAGTGTTCTGTTCCCTTGGGCAGTTGGAGGATGGCTTGCAGGTTGATGATTTCCGTGCTTGCCTCGGCAATGGTTGGGAAACGGTGCGATAACAATTGAAGATACCGCAAGTCTTGCATGATGTCTTGTGTCTTGTTGCTCATAGTATGCTTAGATGTGTCAGTATTTCATCAAATGGCTTCTGAGGATGGCTGTGCCGCGGTCGTCGAGTGCGGTAACGGGCATGTAGCCTTCGTCAAGGTAGGTGGTCTCGCCAAGCACTTGGCAGATGCGGCGGGTGAATTGGTAGAGTTTCAGCTCCTTCAGGAGGGAAGCCAGGCGGGCCTCATCCATCGAGTCGAAACGGAAGACGGCGGTAAGGTCGCAGAGATGGCGGAGGGTCGCCGTGTCTTGGCGCAGGTGGTGGCGCAGGTTGAGAAGCATCACGCATGCGTTGCGGGTCGGCTCGTCGCTTTCGCGAAGCTTGTTTTCCTGCAACCGCCGAAGCATGGGGTTGGGAGTGAGAAGCGTGGTGTCCAAGGGTTTTGTGTCCTTGGGATGACGCAATTCAAAGGTGGGATGGGTCTCCTTGTGAAACTCGGGAATGGTGAGTTGGGCTTTGGCTATCCCCTCTTCCAAGTTGGACGTGACTCCTTGCTCCAAGGCGAAGAGATGGATGTCGTGCCATTGCTTGGGGGTGATGCTACGAAGGTTGAGTATGTCTTCTGAGCATAATGGTTGTCGCTCTGTGCTGCCGCTCAGGCTGAGGTGGAGCAGGGAGCATAGGGCTTCGCGACTCTTTTGGTCGATGTGCATGCCTTTGTCGCTGTCAAGCACTTTTTGGTAGAGCACAAGTGTGCTGTGGGCGTAGTTTTCCTCACCCCAGTATTCGTCGGTGCGGGGGTCGGATACCAGTTCCACGCGGTTGGTGAGCCCTTCGTGCTGGACATATTCGCTCTCCTTGGGGTCGGAGGTGAGGATGGCAGCGGCTCCGCGGGTCATCGCCTTTTGGTAGCATATCATCTTCCATGTGCGCATGCCATATTCGGCTTCGATGAAATCAGGGTTCATGCCACCATAGGGGGAGAACACCACGGGGAAGCCGCGCTTGCGGGACCAAAGGGAGATGCGGGAGTTGAAATAGTGATAGCTGCCGTGCACATGGACAATCTGTGGCATCAGGGAATAGAGGAGTTCCAAGTATCGCTTCTGGAGGGCGAGAAGGTTGACGGGGTGGCTTTTGCCATAGTTCGGATTGCCTGTGCCGATGCAATGGATGTGATATTTCCTTCCTGCTACTTCTGATGTTGCGCCAACGGGTATGCCATCCATTGGCTCGGATGTCGCTGGAGCGGCATCTGGCTCAAGCAGTTTGCGTTCGGGCGTGAGCATGGCAAGATGCACCTCGCACTCTTCACTCAAGAAGGTGAGGACTTTGTCGAGGAATGCTGCCAAGGCTGCATCTTCGGGCACGTAGGGGATGAAGTGTAGAACTCTCAATTCCATTCGAGATGCAAAAATAATGATTTTTCCTGATATATCGCCCTAATCACGCTTTTTTCTGCTTTTTTACTATAACTTCCGCTTTATAATGATATGCCATTTCCCCACGCCTTGGATGGGGTGGGGAAATGGTGTGGTTGGGAGATGCTGGAAACAGGGTGCGATACCTTATTTCTGAGGCATTCCCTTGCGGATGTCGTTGTAGGCGGCCACCCAGTCGGTGTCAAGGGAAAACTGGGTGATGGCGCCTGGGAATGTGAGGTAGGCCAGCACATATGATTTGTTCTGGTCGTTGAAAAGGGGATGGGCAAGACTTATTTTCTTGAAGTATTCGATGACGGCGGGTTTGTCACGCTTGGTAGACATTGTGTATTGGCCGTAGAACAAGTTCATAAACTGAAACAATGCCCGGGCTTGGTAGTCAAGAATCGACGAAGGGTCGTTGGGTATGGTTTTCATTGCCTGACGCCCCATGTAATAAAGGGCATCATACTTGAATTGGGCAACTTTGCGCATGTCAAGAGGTTTGCTGGTGTCATCGACCACATCCCTGGCCATGCGGATGGCCTCGTTGTAAGCTTCTTGTGCCGATGCTCCTGCCACGATGGCTAGGAGGGTTAAAATGAATAGTATACGTTTCATCATGTCTTGATTGTATATGTTCTTGGTGTGAATGATTTCTTTTCCAAATGCAGGTGCTTTGTCACGCAAGGGGGGATTTCCTCCTCGTAGTGGGTCACCATGACAAGCGTCTTGTTGCGACGATGGCAGAAAGCCTCTATGATGTCTTTCACCAGTTGCCGGTTGATGTCGTCTAGCCCGTGGAGGGGCTCGTCGAGGATGAGTAGCTCGGGGTCTTTGACAAACGCGCGAGCGAGAAGGACAAGGCGCTGTTCGCCGCTCGAAAGGCTCATGAACGTCCGGTCGTGAAGATGGCCGATGCCGAAGATGTCCATCCACCACCGACAGGTGGCATACTCCTCTTCTGATGGGCGGACGTAGAGCCCCACGGAGTCTTTCAGGCCGCTGGCCACGATTCGGATGGCGGGCAGGTCCTTTTTGTAGGCGCGATGCATCTCTGGAGAGACATAACCGATGTGGCGCTTGATGTCCCAGATGGTTTCGCCGGAGCCCCGGGGGGTGTCGAAAAGCGTGATGTCGCACGCGTAGCCTTGAGGGTTGTCGGCGCAAACCAGGCTGAGCAGGGTGGACTTCCCGGAGCCGTTGTCGCCACTGAGTGCCCAGCGTTCGCCGTTGAGAACCACCCAGTCGAGGGAGTCCAGGATGGTGCGTTCGCCGTAGCGGATGCTGACATTGCGAAGCCTGACCACTTCGTGCGCGTGATATTCCTCATTGTTATAAGGAAGGTCTTCGATGGCTCGTTCCTTTTCTGCCGACAGCACGTGGGAGGGGCGGTGGCTCTTGGTAGCCAGGTATTCACCGAGGGTGACTTTCTTGCCTGCCTTCATGCCCCTCACTTCCACCACGTGGGTGATGAAGTCGGGGATGTCGTCGGTTTTAGCGATGACGAGGATGAGTTGTAGCGACTGTTCCTGGGCTAGGATGCGAAGGGTGTCGCGCAATTGCTCTCGTGTTCTCGCGTCAAGTCCGATGAAGGGGTTGTCCATCACCAGCAAGCGGGGGGAGCTGAACAACGCTTTCGCCAATTGGAACTTCCTCAACTCGCCGCTTGACAGCAGGATGATGTATTTGTCGAGCAGTTGGTCCAACCCGAACAAGCTGTAGATGTGCCGTTGCCATTCGCGGCGCTCGGGTGTGTCTTGCCCCGTGAGCAGGAAGGTCTCCTCAAGGAGACAACCCGCAGTGGGGGTCTGCTCGTCGATGTCATGTTGGTTCCAGCGTTGCTGCAGGTAGTAGGTGGTGTCGTTGTCGCCGCCATAGCAGTCGCGGAACGTGATATGCTTGATGTTGTCCGACGCCAGGGGGCGCGTGCTGGGACGGAAGTCGTATTCGGGATCGCTGCCCAAAAGAGGGTGGCGACCGATGAGCAGGTCGGTGAACATCGACTTGCCACTGCCGTTGCGTCCCACGATGGCGAGGTGCTCTTGGGAGAGCAGCTCGATGTCGACGGGCTGGGCCATGCGCCATTTGGGCATGCGGGCCACGCCGTGGCTGATCCTTATTGTTGCTTGCATACGCGTTGCTGGTTTTTGTTCACGAAGTCTTTCCAGCCCTTGTAATGGACTTTGGACTCCGGGCGCCCCATTTGCATATAGTGGCAGTAGGCTGCTCCTAAAGCATCGGTGGCGTCGAGGAAATTGGGCAGCTCGTCTTCCGTGATGCCCAAAAGCCGTTTGAGCATGGCGGCCACTTGCTCTTTTGAGGCACTGCCGTTCCCCGTGATGGCCATCTTGATCTTCAACGGGGCATACTCATGGATGGGGATGTCGCGTTGGATGGCGGCGGAGATGGCCACTCCTTGAGCGCGACCCAGTTTGAGCATCGACTGCACGTTCTTTCCATAGAAAGGGGCCTCAATGGCCATCTCGTCGGGAAGATAGGCATCGATGATGCCCGTGACACGCTCGAATATACGCCCTAGTTTCAGGTAGGGGTCGCCCAACTTTCGCAAGTCGATGACACCGGTCACGAGCATGTCCACTTTTTCGCCCACGACCTTGATGACGCCATAACCCATCACCGTGGTTCCAGGGTCGATGCCGAGGATGATCTTTTCCGTCATCTGTCCATGAAGGGGTTATGCTCCAGTTCGGCACCAATAGTGCTTTGGTTGCCATGTCCGGGAAGGATGACGGTGTTGTCAGGCAACTGGGCAAGGTGTCTCAGGCTTTGGATGATTTGCATCATACTGCCGCCTTCAAGGTCGGTGCGACCTATCGACAGGTGGAAGAGGGTGTCACCGGTGAACAGGATGTCTTCGTCCTTCAGATATAGGCACACGCTGCCTTGGGAGTGCCCCGGGGTGTGGATGATGGTTGCGGAATGGGTTCCGAAAGTCAACTCGTCTCCATCGGCAAGATATTTGCCAACGGCGGGGTAGATGTTGTCTGGACGGTAGCCGATGAATTGCTCTGCTTGCTCGTTCAAGCGTGTCATGAAGCCCTCGTCGGAGGAATGTATCTCTGGCTGGAGGCCGTATTGTTTGTATATCGTGTCGATTCCGAAATTGTGGTCCACATGGCCGTGGGTGGCCACCAGGTGCTTGGGAGTGAGGTGCTCGGCCTGAATGTAGTTGGTGATGGCACGACGCTCTTCTTCATAGAATGCGCCGCAGTCCACGATGATGCATTCGCCGCTATCGTCGCTCGCCACATAGCTGTTCTCCTGGAACATGTTGCACACAAATCGTTGTATATTGATCATAATGGTAGATATATGAGATGTTTCTCCTTGAACCACTCGCCGCACAGCCATGTGCTGAGAGGGGTGATCTCCACGTAACGGCGGAAGGGGGCTGTCTCGGCTTGAAGGTCGCCACCCTTGAGGCAGAGGATGCCGTTGCCGATGGCGTTGCGCTGGCGGGTGGAGATGTTTTTGCGCACCACCCGGACGAGGTCGGGAAGAGGCATGACGGCACGGCTCACCACGAAATCGTATTTGCCGCGCTCCTCTTCGCCTCGAATGTGAGTGGCTCTCACGTTGTCCAGGCCGATGGCCTTGGCCACTTCGTTGACGACAAGGATCTTCTTGCCTGTGCCATCGATGAGGTGGAATCGGCAGTCGGGCCACAAGATGGCGAGGGGGATGCCGGGAAAACCGCCGCCCGTGCCGAAGTCGAGAATCTCGGTGCCTGCGGTGGGGTGCAGTGCGAGGGCGATGGCGAGGGAGTGAAGCACGTGGTGCTCGTATAGGTTGCCTATGTCCTTCCGGGATATCACGTTGATCTTGCCGTTCCAGTCGGTGTAGAGGTCACGAAGAGCCTCCAGCTGGCTGGTCTGACGCGGGGTGAGGTCGGGGAAGAGGCGTAGGATCTCGTTCATCGTTTTAGCAGGTCTTTAACGTCGGAGTATTTGACTTCTACTTGTATCTCGCCTTTGGAGCGGTCGGCTATTTCGCCTGCCACATAGACGAAGGTGATGACTTTGTCGCCCAAGATGAAATTGTTGGGGGCATAGGCCTCGATGTTGACAAAGAAACCTGCCTCGCGAAGCCCCTCGGGGGTCTTGCACCCTGTCTGTTTCATCAATCGGGAGATGATGGCCTCTTGAAGGCCTTTCTCCGAACCGGGGACGAAGATGTCGGAAAGCTTTAGTAGACGCTTGCTGCCAAGGTCGATGTTCAAGCAGTAAGTATAATCGGTGGAGATGGCACCCTGGCGGTTGCTGATGAAGGCCTTGTAGTTGAGGATGCTGTCCTTGCCTTCCTCGATTTTCGTGGTGAGGGTGTAGCCGATGGTGGCTGCGTCGTTGCTGCCCTCGTCGCTGAAGATGCCGGTGAAGAACTCGCGGTAGTCGCTGACGTAGCGTTGGATGAACGAGTCGACAGCTGCTTTGGGGGTCATGTGGATGTCGGTCAGCGACAGATATTGCGGGGACAGGATGCCGCTACGCAACAAACTGTCGTTGATGTCTGAGTATTCCTTGTTGCCGAAGGTGATGAGCTCCAGGCTCACGTGGCATTGCGGAGAGCCGGCGGAGTCGACTACCAGGGCGGCATTTTTTTCGACCTTGAGTGTGTCGAGCACCACACCCATCTCTTGCATCGTGGGTTTGTGACGACAGCTGCCAAGTGCGAGGCACAAGGACAAAAGGGCTATGAGGAGATGACTTCTATCTGTATACATTCCGTATGTTGGCTAATGCCAGGGAGGGCTTGGCAGCAGCGCTGCTCCCTTTCTCTTTTCAACGTGTGCAAAGGTAATGAAATACTTCTTCTTCGCAAAAATATTGCCTCTTTTTTAAACTATGTTATAATTTTGTTGTCTTTTTATAGTTTTTTTCACTCTGAAACCAGTTGTTGTGATTTTTTTTCTTATATTTGCACATCATTTTCTTGAATGAGGGAATGTATTGGAAAGACAAAACATATTCATTACGAAAATCTCCACCTGATGCTACGTAAAATCAGAATCTTTTTGGCTGTGGTGATGTTTATTGGCGTCACTGGCCTGTTCCTCGACATCTCGGGTAACTTGCACCACTGGCTGTCGTGGATGCCCAAAGTGCAGTTCTTGCCTGCTCTCTTGGCTCTGAATTTCATCATCGTTGGGGCGTTGCTGCTCTTGACACTCATCTTCGGCCGAATCTATTGCTCGGTGATTTGTCCCTTGGGGGTGATGCAGGACTTGCTGGCAAGGCTCAATCGCAAGCGCAACAAGTATTCCTATTCGAAAGCCGTCTCCTGGCTCAGATACACCATGCTGGGCGTGATGGTGGTGGCGTTTGTTGCCGGGATAGGCTCGTTGTTTGCACTCTTGGCTCCTTATAGCAGTTTTGGGCGGATTGCCACCCACTTGTTGCAGCCTCTATGGATTTTTGGCAACAATGCCTTGGCTTCTGTGGCTGAAAGCGCCGATAGTTATGCGTTTTATCACGTGGATGCCTGGATGCGGGGGCTGCCTACATTTGTCATCGCACTTGTCACTTTCGTCGTCATCGGTATTTTGGCTTGGAAGCATGGGAGGACTTATTGCAACACTATTTGTCCCGTGGGCACTTTGTTGGGTTTCTTCGCTCGTTTCTCTTGGTTCAAGGTGGTTTTCGATGAAGGGAAGTGCCGTGATTGCTCCATGTGTTCAAAAAACTGCAAGGCTGCTTGTATTGATTACAAGTCGCATTCCGTGGATTACAGTCGGTGTGTTGCTTGTGGTAATTGCTTGGAAAAATGCAAGTTCGGAGCTTTGAAATACGCCCACAAGGCTGTGAAGAAGCAGGAGGTGGGCAAGAGTGAGACGGAAGAGACTGTCATTTCTGTCGACACGGGAAAGCGATCCTTCTTGCTGGCCACCGCTTTGGCCACCACTGCTGCCATTGCGCAGGAGGGGAAGAAAGTGGATGGCAAATTGGCTGACATCGAGGACAAGGTGGCTCCCAAGCGACAGACTCCTATCACACCGCCGGGATCGCGAAGTGCAAGCAATATGGCCAAGAGGTGCACGGCATGCCAACTATGTGTCTCCGAATGTCCCAATCAGGTGCTTAGACCATCGGTTGGCTTGATGACGCTTATGCAACCTGAGATGTCGTATGAGAGGGGATATTGCCGGCCGGAGTGCAATCGTTGCTCGGAAGTGTGTCCTACAGGAGCCATACAGCACATAGGAGAGGACGAGAAGTCCTCAATACAAATCGGGCATGCCGTGTGGGTGAAGAAAAACTGTGTGGCTGTCACCGACAAAGTGGAGTGTGGGAATTGCGCAAGGCATTGTCCGGTAGGAGCTATAGAAATGGTGCCTCTTGATGAGAATGATGAAGATACGCCATTCATCCCTTCTGTCAATGTGGAGCGTTGTATTGGTTGTGGAGCCTGTGAGAATCTTTGTCCGGCTCGTCCCCTGTCTGCCATCTACGTGGAGGGGCATGAGGTGCACCGTGAAGTATAACCTTTTAGCAAACATCAACTTATGAAAAAAATATCGAGACGTGTTTTCTTGAAATTGTTCGGGGGCGGTGCACTGGCTACATCGGCTGCTCTCGCTGCATGCGGGGGAAAGGCCGCCGGGGCAAAGGATGCCGAGGATGAATACAAAAACCAGGTGGAGCCGCCGGTGGGGAAGATGACTTACAGGGAGGATCCGCACACCAAGAACAAAATATCGCTTCTGGGATATGGCATGATGAGGCTGCCGACAATGAAGGACACCAAGGGTGGAAGTAGTGACGAAATCGACCAGGACATGGTCAACAAACTTGTGGACTATGCCATTGAGCATGGTGTGAATTATTTTGACACTTCGCCTGCTTATTGCCAAGGCAAATCTGAGGCTTCGACGGGTATCGCTCTGCACAAGTATCCAAGGGAGAAATACTATGTGGCGACAAAACTTTCCAATTTCAGTCCTACTACTTTCTCAAAAAAGGCTTCCATTGAGATGTATCATAACTCCATGAAGGAGTTGCAGGTGGACTACATCGACTATTATCTCCTACACGCTATCGGTGGAGGAGGGATGGAAGCACTACACCAAAGATTTCTTGACAATGGCATGCTCGATTTCCTCGTGGCTGAGAGGGAGGCCGGGCGCATCAGGAACCTTGGATTCTCCTATCATGGCGACATTGAAGTGTTCGACTACCTGCTCGAAAATCATGACAAATACAAATGGGACTTCGTGCAGATAGAACTCAACTACTTGGATTGGGAATACGCTAATGAAATCAATCCTGATAACACCGACGCTAAATATCTCTATGGAGAGTTGGAGAAAAGGGGTATTCCGGCGGTTGTCATGGAGCCTTTGCTGGGGGGAAGGTTGTCTAAACTCCCGCAGTTCCTTTATACAAGGATTAAGCAGAGGGACCCGGAAAAGTCGGCTGCCTCATGGGCTTTCAGGTATGCTGGGTCACCTGAAGGTGTGCTTACGGTGCTGAGTGGCATGACATTTATGGAACACCTCAAGGACAACTTGCTCTCTTTTTGTCCGCTGACGCCTGTCACCGAGGAGGACAAGGAGTTCCTGTATGAGGTGGCGAAGGAAATAGTAGGAACTGACAACATCCCGTGCAATGACTGCAAGTATTGCTTGCCATGTCCCTACGGCATTGACATTCCAGGAATCTTCGTACATTACAATAAATGTAAGAACGAGGGGAGGATTCCTTTGGAAATCATGGAGGAGGAATATGCCAAGCGCAGAAGGGAATATCTTATAGGATACGACAGGGCTGTGCCACGTATGAGGCAAGCTGATCATTGCATAGGCTGTGCACAATGCGTGGAGCACTGCCCGCAAAGTATTAAGATTCCGCAGGAATTGATGAAAATCAGTGAGTTCGTGGAAAACCTCAGGAGAAATCCTGTCATCAAACACGATGAGCAGCCACAAGACAACACTGATTCTGAAAGTTGAAAATGATTACCTGGACTTCCTATGTCTAAAAGGTTTCTTTTGGCACTTGGGGACCATGGGACTATTTTGGCCTCTTGGGGCTATGAGGGCTTCAAGGCTCTTACATTAAATGAAAGATATGACGAACAATTTGAAATACGAGCAGGCGGTGGCCGAATTGGAGACTATCGTCAAGAAGATGGAGAATGACGAGTTGGACATCGACTCACTTGCCGAACAACTTAAAAGGGCAAAACAACTCATCCAACTTTGCAAGGACAAACTGACCAAAACTGACGAGGAAATCCAGAAAATCCTCGAAAAAGAGTGAGGGGGCTGTGCGCATTTGCGCGCTGATGTCATATTGCTCTGTATGTTGCCGTTTAATGGTAACAGATATGAACGCGTGTCACAGCTTGTTGTCTTCACCATAATCAGAGACTTGTGCCAAAAGACGCATTTGCTTGGCTAGTTTCTTTCTATTTCAGAAACTTAAAAAAACAAAAAAACACCCTTTGAATATAACATTTTCCCTATTTCCTCGTCTTATTTACGGGAGGAGCAAAATAAATTAGCCTTCCCTCAATTAATAGCAAATCTCAAACCATTAACCTTAAAACGTATAGAATTGGAAGTGAAATTATTTGACGATATGACGGCATACGTCAGAGACGTGACAAGTCTCATTTGGAATTATATACACCATCGTGAACAATACCCCGAAAATGCCCAACTGGCTGTGCAACCAGAATTGATGGCTTCGGTTATCGAAGACCCTACGCAGTGCAGGCATTGTGACTTCTACGACCTGCGGACGCTCATAAGCAAGGATGACCAAGGTGGTCTTGTGCCAAACCAACATGCCATCCAGAATATGGCCAACAGGTACTACCAGGCTGGATGACGACACCATAAGTGTCGCTTAAGCAATACATCAATAACGATGAAGCCTGTGTCGAACATATCGGCACAGGCTTCATCGTTACATATTCACCTGGAGGGACCTGCGTCGGATTTGATATCCAACGCTTACTGCAGAGAGGATTAGCTACGCAACGTTTCCACTATGCGACCCAACTGGTTGGGGATGCGAATCTGTTGTGGGCATTTCGGGAGGCAAGCCTCACAGTCCTGGCATTGGTTGGCCCAAGTGCCTTTGTCGGCAAGAGCTTTCTGGTAACCTTCTGCAAATTGCTTCTTGCGTGAAGCGAAGTCCGAGGCGCTGCTTTCGGGCAGAGGGATGATCTTTTTGTTGACGGCTTCGTTGTAATAGGCGAAGTTGCCGGGGATGTCCACACCATAAGGGCAGGGCATGCAGTAGGCGCATGTGGTGCATGGGATGGTGGGCACGCCGGCCATCTGGTCGGCAATACGGGCAAGCAGGGAGTTCTCCGCTTCTGTGCAGGGGTCGAGAGGGGAGAAGGTGGCGACGTTTTCCTCAAGATGGTCCATACGGTTCATACCACTCAGCGTCGTCAGAATGTTGGGGAATGTGCCTACCCAACGGAAACCCCACCGGGCAGGTGTGTCGTTGGGACGCAGTGCTTTCAATTCTTCGGCTGCCTCGTCTGATACGTTGCCAAGAGCACCGCCACGTAAAGGTTCCATGATGACGCATTGGACACCTGTCTTCTCACACTTGTTGTATAAGTACTCCGCGTCGGCGTCGTTGCGACGACCGCCGCGGATGGAGGCGTGCCGCCAGTCAAGGTAGTTCATCTGGATTTGGGCGAAATCCCAATGGTATTCGTCCTGATGGTCTAAAAGCCAGTCGAATACGCGCACGTCGCCATGGTAGGAGAAACCAAGGTGGCGGATGCGGCCGGCTTCGCGTTCTTTTAACAGGAATTCGAGAAGACCGTTGTCGAAGAATCGTTGGTTCAGGGTGTCCATGCCGCCGCCACCGATGCCATGAAGCAGGTAGTAGTCGATATGATCCACCTTGAGGCGCTCGAATGACTGTTCATACATCTTTTTCGCCTCGTCGAATTGCCACGCGCGGGAGTTTTGATTCGACATCTTTGTTGCCACGTAGTATTTCTCACGAGGATGCCGAGATAGCGCATTGCCCATGAGAACTTCTGAGCGCCCACCCATGTACATCGGCGCAGTGTCAAAGTAGTTCACACCATGTTCAATGGCATAGTCCACCAGGCGGTTAACCTCTTCTTGGTCGTTTGGCAAGCGCATCATGCCGAAGCCCAATAGGGAAATCTGTTCGCCTGAGCCATGTTGAACACGGTAGGTCATTCGGTTGATGGGGTCTCCAACCCTTTTCTTTTCCTGGGCGAATATGTTCAAAGGCTCCATGGCCATCAAGGCCACTGCTGAACCTGCACCCAATCCCATGCGCCGTAGAAAATCACGACGGCCTTGGTCAATCTTTCTTATCTTCTTTGCCATGTCTTTCACATTTGAATTTGCCCTACAAATTTACAGATTTTTTCCTGTCCTACAAAATTATTTCGTACTATTTTCAAATTTTTTCATAAATACGTCTCTAAGTCGTAGGGCAATGGACGCAATGGAAACTTTGAATTCGCTGATAATAGCTGATAAGCAACAAGTCGAGAAAGCTTTTGGGTGTCAATATGTGATGACAAACACGATGGCTTTGTCGGCTTAATTATCCTTATAACGTTGCTGAAAATGCTTAAAAAACGTTAATATCAAGGAAACAATTGTTCCAAATAATCCATCCAATCCAAAAAATCACTATATTTGCATGTTGACAACATAAAACAAGCGCTTATGAACAATAAAATACTTACATTGGTGCTCTCTGCTTTCTTGCTTGCAGGCGTGCCGGCTTTTGCCAGCGCGACTCCTGCCGTCGAGATATATGAGTTTGAGCAAGAGACCCCGACCATTACTATTTCGGTGACAGAGTCCACCCTGCATATTGCCGGCGCAAACGGACAAGTGCTCCAAGTCTACAATGTGGCTGGAGTGCGTGTGATGAGCGTCAAAGTAGAGGGACAGGACAAGAAAATCGAACTCAACCTTCCCAAAGGATGCTACATCGTCAAAGTGGGAAAGGTGGTGAGGAAAATCTCCATCAAGTAGACCTCTTATTTTTTAACGACCATGGCATGGACCTCTTGCTGAACCATTGTGGTGAGGGGTCCATGTCGTTTTTTGTAGCGATTGGTGAATGGCATTTGACGAGAAGGGTGTGCTGAAACTTCTGGCTGACCCTGCAACCCAAAGAAAGGCTTTTGAGCAAATCGTCGTCCAATATGGCGAACAGCTGTATTGGAAAATTAGACGCATCGTTCTCGTACATGAAGATGCCGATGACGTATTGCAAAACTCCTTTGTCAAGGCATGGGTCAACCTTCCTGATTTCAGGGGGCAATCGAAAATCGCCACGTGGCTTTACCGCATTGCTATCAATGAGTCTCTCGACTTCCTTAGAAAAAAGAAACATCTTCAGGGGACAAGCATGGATGAGGCGGCGGGTGTGGCTGCCATGTTGCTAGCCGATGAGTATTTTGACGGAGATAAAGCACAGGCCATACTTCAAGAGGCTATTGCCACCCTGCCCGATGTTCAGAGGACTGTCTTCAACCTCAGATACTATGACAATATGAAATATAGTGAGATGAGCCAAATGCTCAAAACTTCGGAAGGGGCCCTTAAGGCTTCCTACCACCATGCCGTGCAGAAGGTTACTGCATATGTCAATGCGCATAAATGAGAATGGCTCTTCTCGCTTTAATCAAACATACTATCTATCACAACTATGAAAGATTTTAATTTTTACGCACCCACGGAAGTGGTGTTTGGAAAAGAGGCCGAGGAACAAGTGGCCTCATTGGTCAAGAAATATGGTGGCAAGAATGTTCTCCTGCATTTTGGAGGAAAAAGTGCCAAAGCGTCTGGGCTGCTCGACAAGGTCATCCAACTGCTCGATGAACAAGGTGTCTCACATGTTGAACTGGGAGGCGTGGTTCCCAATCCCAGGCTTTCGCTCGTAAAGAAAGGCATTTCGCTATGCAGGGAGAAAAAGGTGGACTTCATCCTCGCCATTGGAGGAGGAAGTGTCATCGATTCTGCAAAGGCCATTGGCTATGGAGTGGGCTATGAGGGAGAGCCATGGGACTTCTGGGAGGGGAAGGCAAAGCCTGCATCCTGCCTGCCCATCGGGGTCGTACTCACCATACCGGCCGCTGGCTCGGAAATGAGCAACAGTTGTGTCATAACCAATGATGTCAACAACGACAAAAGAGGTATCAATAGTAATCTTTGCAGATGCAAGTTCTGCATCATGAATCCGGAGCGTACTTTCACACTTCCTCCATATCAGACGGCGGCTGGTGCCACTGACATTATGATGCACACCATCGAGCGTTATTTCACTATACATCAGGATATGACGCTCACCGACGCCTTGGCAGAGGCGTTGCTACGTACGGTCAAGGATAGTGCACTGGAGGTGATGCGTAATCCTGAAGATTATCGCAATAGGGCACAGATCATGTGGGCGGGGAGTCTGTCGCACAACGACCTCATGGAATGTGGCTCTGCAAAGGATTTTGCCACACATAGATTGGAGCATGAGCTCAGTGCCATGTTTGATGTCACCCATGGGGCAGGACTGGCTGCCATCTGGGGCAGCTGGGCGCGATTCGTGATGCCTGGCAACGAGGCAAGGTTCGCTCGGTTCGCAGTCAATGTGATGGGAGTGGATAATGATTTCACCGACACACGGCGGACGGCGGAGAAGGGCATTGAGGCCATGGAAAGGTTCTTTGAGCAAATAGGAATGCCCATCAGCATCCACCAACTGTTGGGACGCGACATCACCGACGAAGAAATAGAGGAGATGGCCAGAAGGGCGAGTCACGATGGTGCCATCACCTTGGGAAACATCAAGGTGCTGAAAAGGGAAGACATGGTGACAATTTACCATATGGCAAAATAAGGGATGGTGCGAAACCGCCTCATCCTGCAACTGGCACTGCCTTCCATCGTCTCCAACATCACCGTGCCGCTATTGGGCTTGGTCGATGTAGCCATCGTGGGGCATATGGGGGGAGCCGTTTATATTGGAGCCATCTCCGTTGGGGCGATGGTGTTCAACATCATTTACTGGATTTTCGGCTTCTTGAGAATGGGAACCAGTGGCATGACATCACAAGCACTTGGGAGGAGGAATCTCGCTGATGTCTTGCAGTTGTTGTGCAGGTCTGTAGCTGTTGCCATCGCGGTGGCGATGACCATTCTGATATTGCAGGTTCCCATCAAGTGGCTCGCATTCCTAGTTGTCAACCCGGAGAAAGAAGTGATGGGTCTGGCGTCTTCCTATTTCGACATATGCGTGTGGGGGGCGCCGGCCATGCTCGTCTTGTACAGCCTGTCGGGGTGGTTTGTCGGCATGCAAAACACACGCATTCCCATGATGATTTCCATCATTCAGAATGTGGTCAACATTTTGGCAAGCCTAACCTTGGTGTATGGGTGTGGAATGAAGGTGGAAGGGGTGGCCTGTGGTACTTTGTTCGCTCAATACGTGGGCTGTGCCATTGCCATCATACTTTGGGCAAAAGTATACGGGAGGTTGACGAAACATTTTGTAAGGGAAGGGTTGTTTGATTTTGTTAAAATGTTGGAATTTTTCAAAGTGAATTACCACATATTCCTTAGAACATTGTGTCTCGTTGCAGTCAACCTCTTCTTTTTGGCTGCTGGAGCAAGGCAAGGCGCTGTCATGCTCGCTGTCAACACACTCCTTGTGCAATTATATATATTGTTTTCATATTTTCTCGATGGATTCGCCTTTGCAGGGGAAGCATTGTGTGGCAGATACCATGGAGCTGCAAATTCCACTGCATTCAAGGAGACAGTAAGGCTGGTTTTCGCTTGGGGAGGTGCGATAGCCATTGTTTTTACATTAATTTATGCCATTGGAGGACAATGGTTTCTGAATGTCCTTACCGATGAAAGGTCAGTGGCTGAGGCGGCGGTGGATTATTTGCCTTGGGCTGTGGCGGTACCCTTGGCAGGTGTGGCTGCTTTCGTGTGGGACGGGGTGTTCATCGGTGTGACGGCAACCAAGGGGATGCTGCTTTCTTCTGTCGTAGCCACCATCGTCTTCTTCTCCGTATATCTTATAGGAAAGGATGCTTACGCCAACCATGCATTGTGGCTTGCTTTTGTGGCCTTCTTGATAACCAGGGGCATCGTGCAGACAATTATCTATTCCAAAGGATTTGGAAAATGATGTTATTTGTAAAATAAAGTGACAGTAATTCGCGCTTTTCTTTTTATATAATAACACGCGAAATATTAATAATTAGCCGCTCAAAAGGCATTTTTCCGCTATTTTTCTTTTGAGTTTCGCTAAATTTTCCTATCTTTGTATCCAAAATACACTTATTTCGCTTCGTTTGCCGTCAAGGCTGTCTGTAAAGTAGGTGATGGCGGTATGCTCGAATTTAGAAAACAATCTTCTTGAGTGCGATTGATGATGAAATATTTTTTTGTCTTATTAACTATATTTTGGGCTCCTATGGATTTGATTGCACAGTCCTATGAGAGTCTCTGGGGGCAGGTGGAAGCTGCCCGCAGGGATGACTTGCCAAAAAATCAGTTGGAAGTCTTGAACACCATTGTGGATAAGGCTACCAAGGAGAAAGAGTATGGGCATCTCATCAAGGCGCAACTTAGGAAGGTGGAGGCCATCACGGCCGTTACGCCAGACTCGTTGAATCCTGAGGTGGACAGGCTGGTCAAATGGGAGCAGACGGTGAGAGGGAAGGATGAAGTTCTTGCTGCTGTACTGCAGTCCCTGCTGGGAAGAATATACCAGAGCAATCCCACTCTCGACATCGACAATGGGGCGCAAATCGGAAATGGCTATTTCAAGCAATCGCTTTCCAACAAACGCTTGTTGGCTGATGCCAAGACTGGAAAATTCGTGCCTGCTCTCAATGAGGGGGTAGACAGCAAGTATTTCAACAACGACTTGCTCCATGTGTTGGGCATGCAAGCCGAGGATTATGAAGCATTGCTCGAATTCTATGAAAATGAGGGTAATCGGGAAGCAGCCTGCCTTGTCGCCGCAAGCATACTCAGAAGGATGCCAAAGAAATTGGCTGACAGGAAAGAGGAATCTTCAACCAGGCTTCATAAGGCCGACTCCCTCTTGCAAAAGTATGGAGACCTCGAGGTGGCCGGTGAACTCGCCATTGTCAAATATCAATTCTTGGAGGAAGTGAATGATGTCAAAGCAGAGCGGTTGATAAGGTTCATCGATGAAGCAAAGGCGAAATGGGGTAGGTGGCCGAGGTTGGTTGCTCTTGACAATGCCATGGACGGCTTGACTCAACCTTGTTTCCACGTCGATGCTGGATGTCAGATGATATTACCTGGAACAAGTCGGATGATCAAGGTGGATGATGCCAGGAACATCCCGTCGCTGACGGTGAGATTGGCAAGAACCGACATCGATGTCTCCAAGGAGTATTATTTGTTCAATGAAAGCGACTTGGCCGAAGTAAGGAAAGCCATTGTGAAGGGGTCGGAAATGGAATTCACCCATCATTACAATGGTCACCAGCCATATGAGCACTTCAATGACAGCCTGGAATTGCCACCTTTGAAGAAAGGGACTTATTTGTTGGAGTTTGAAGCCGGAGACAGTGATGTGAACGTTGAAAGGACGTTGATGTATGTCAGTGACGTCTTACTCATTTGCGAGCCGCAACCCGATGATGCCGTACGCCTCATTGCCGTGAGTGCTACTACGGGAAAGCCTCTACCGAAGGCTAAAATACGTGTCTCATATATAGCATCGAACACCACACTTGTCTGTAATGCAAAAGGTGAGGTGATGTATCAAAAGGATGAGAATGATTACGGACAACCTGAATTCTATGTATATACCAACGATGACCATTATTGCCCGTCACAGCAATTGTGGTATGGGCGTTATTCTTTTTCCAGGCCGTCGGAAGTTAAGACCACCACTGCAATATACACGGACAGGAGCATATACAGGCCTGGACAGCAAGTGCATGTCGGTTTGATAAGATACGAATGCTTGAGAGGTTTGGAGACGAAAGCGTTGGAGGGAGAAAAACTGGAGGTCGTACTCAGGGATGCCAACTACAAGGAGGTGGCCACCAAAAACGTGGTGACCGACAAGTTCGGCAAGGCTGATGTCGATTTCCAACTCCCCGAAAGTGGACTGACAGGCAGATTCACCATCACTGCAAATGGTGGGAGCACTTCCTTCAGGGTGGAGGAATACAAGCGACCTACATTCGAAGTGGAGATTCCAAACGTGGAGGAGGTCTACAAGAACGGGGACACCATCCAAGTGAAAGGATATGCCAAAACTTATGCCGGAGTGCCTGTGCAGGGAGCAAAGGTGGAATATACGGTGAAAAGGGAAACGTCTTGGTGGTGGAGAAACGGTAGAGGCGGCGATGAAGTGCTGGTTGCCGACAGCACCATCACCGACGAAGAGGGAGCATTCTATATGCGTGTTCCCATGTTGATGCCCGACACCGACGATGAAGACCGATATGGATGGAGTTGGGTGCGTTTTTATGACATAGCCATCCAGGCCATGGTCACAGACCAGGCTTTCGAAACCCATGAGGCAAAGTTGACATTGCCATTGAGCAACAAGTCTACCGCATTCAGCATGTCTGTGACAGAAAGGATGCGAAAGGATGAGATGAAACCTGTCAGATTCTCCTTGAGAAATGCATCTGGGAAGGAGATTGACGGCATCGTGGCATACACCATCGACGGCGGTGGCAATTTCACGGCTGAAGCCAACAACGACGTGGCGCTACCTGCATTGGACTCTGGTCGTCACACGATTGAGGCCGTATGCATGGGAGACACTGTGAAGAAGGATTTCGTGGTGTTCTCTCTTGATGACAAGAAACCTTGTGTGGAAACACATGACTGGTTCTATGCTTCTGACAGCCAATTCCCAAGCGATGGCACGCCGGTGTATGTGCAAGTTGGTTCTTCCGACCGTGACACAAGGGTTTATTATAGCGTGTTTACAGAAGAAAAGGTTTTGGAACAAGGAGCCTTCACGCTTGACAATGCAATCCAGACACGACGCTGGGTGTATGATGAGAAGTATGCCTCAGGATTGTTCCTTAACTTCGCATGGGTGAGGGAAGGGAAAGTGTATTCGCATACACTTTCCATCAAGAGGCCAATGCCCGACAAGCGCATCATGCTCACATGGCATACTTTCAGGGATAAACTAAAACCCGGAGATGAGGAAACATGGGTGCTCAAGGCATTATATCCCGATGGAAAACCTGCAGATGCACAACTCATGGCAACCCTCTACGACAAGTCGCTTGACCAAATCTCATCACACGGCTGGTATTTCAACGACCTCGTCGGGGTGTATACGCCTAACACCTACTGGAGGGCTCTCCAATTCTATGACATGACCTTGTATGGCTCAAAAATCATCAGAGGAAAAAACGTCCCTTCGTTGCAGTTCACTGCTTTCGATAACACGTTGTTTAACATGTGGGAGCCGCACTATGACAAATATGATGAAATGCCGATGGCAATGCCTGTTGAAGGAGGGAAGGTCAGAATGAAACTCCAGGCTGCATCAGCTGACATGGTAGATTTGAACAATCGTTTGGCAGAAGTGGTTGTTGTAAACTCTTCTGCAGAGATGGATGAAGCCTCAACAATGAGGCTCAGTGGCTTGCCTGGCGATGGAGAGGAGAAACAGGCAGATGCTACTCAAGTGAGGGAAAATCTCGACGAGACAGCTTTCTTCATGCCGAAGGTGGCTGCCGACGAGGAAGGCAATATGGTGCTCAAGTTCCAAATCCCAGAGTCGGTCACCACATGGCAGTTCATTGGACTTGCAACTGACATACATCTCAACAATGGTGCCATCAAGGCGGAGGCGGTGGCCAAGAAAGACATAATGGTGCAACCCAATGTACCACGTTTCGTCAGACTTGGAGACAAGGCGCAGGTTACCACGCGAATCTTCAATACGACAGACAAGATTATTTGCGGAAAGGCTGTCATGGAGTTGGTTGACCCCGAGACAGAGACTATCGTTTTCTCCCAAACACGTGATTTCAACCTGGAAGCCAATCAAACCACCGGTGCCACTTTCGACTATGATGTTGAAGGTGATGCACGATTGCTCGTCTGCCGTATCATCGCCAAGGGAGAGGGATTCTCTGATGGAGAGCAGCATTACTTGCCCGTACTGCCAAGCAAGGAACTGATTACACGCACTATGCCGTTCACCCAGAATGGTCCGCAAACCACCTCCGTCGATCTTCGCAAATTATTCCCGAAGGGAGTGGACGATGCCAAACTCACTGTGGAATATACCAACAACCCGGCATGGATGATGATACAGGCACTGCCCACTTTGGCTGCAGGAGATAGCGAGAACGCCATCACACAAGCCACGGCATATTATGCCAATGTATTGGGGCAGGTCATCATGAATATGTCGCCTGACATCAAGCAGACCGTGATGGAGTGGAGGGATGAGTTTGGTGACAACGGAAGTATGGCAAGCAATCTTGCCAAGAATGAGGAACTAAAGGACCTCTTGCTCAATGAGACACCGTGGGTGGGACAGGCCGACAAGGAGGAGAGCCAGAAGAGAAGCCTCGTCAAATTCTTTGATGAGCAAACCATTAGCATCCGACTCAACCAATCCCTTAAGAAACTCGAAGAACTGCAACACGCAGATGGTTCATGGTCGTGGTGGAAAGGCATGGATGGAAGCCCTTATATGACTACTGCCGTCAGTGAGATGTTCATCAGAATCAACACCATGGTGGGAAAGAGGGATGACAACAAGAAGATGCTAGACAAGGCTTTCACATTCATGGACAAGGTGCTCAAGGATGAAGAGGAGTACCTGAGGAAATTGCAAGCTCAAGGCGTCGTGGTAAGACCCAGCGAAACTGCGTTGAACATTCTCTACAACTATGCTCTCGACGGAAGGGAGCCTTCTGACAAGACCAAGGCCACCATTCAATATCTTATTGACCTGTTGGATGACAAGACAAGAGAGTTCACCATATATGGAAAAGCAAGGAGTGCTGTCGTGCTTGCTCATTTCGGAAAGGAGAAAAAAGCTGAGCTGCATATGAAGAGCTTGTCACAATATTCCGTCGCTACTGAGGAGATGGGGAGGTATTATGATACAAGAAAGGCGTATTACTCATGGTGCAGTTACAACATTCCCACCGAGGTGGCTGCCATGGAGGCATACCAACGCCTTGAACCTGACAACCAAGAGGTGCTCGATGAAATGAGGCTTTGGTTGTTACAGCAGAAGAGGGCTCAGATGTGGAGCACTCCCATCAACAGCGTTGACGCAATTTACGCATTCCTTAATGGAAATATACAAGTTCTCGACAACAAGATGGAAACCGTCCTGGCATTGAATGGAAAAAGGATGGAGCTTTCGGAAGCTACCTCAGGACTGGGCTATGTTAAAACGGCTGTCAATACCAAAGGAAATGAAGTGTTCACTGCTGAAAAACAATCAAATGGAACTTCTTGGGGAGCTCTCTACGCACAGTTCATGCAGGATGCAAAAGAGGTGAATGACACCAAAGCCGGACTTTCCGTAAAAAGGGAAATCATTGCCAAGAACGGTCAACCGAAGGTCGGAGACAAAGTGGTGGTGAGAATAACTATCAAGGCTGAGCGTAACCTCGACTTTGTGGAAGTCATTGACAGGAGACCGGCGTGTATGGAACCTGTAGAGCAAAGGTCGGGATATAGGAGAGGATGCTACATCGCACCTAAGGACTACACCACTTGCTACTATTTTGATAAAATGGCAAAAGGTACACATGTGATTGAAACAGAATATTACATTGATAGGACTGGGACTTACGAGTCGGGGACTTGCAAGGCACAATGTGCTTACGCACCTGAGTTCTCTGCTACGACGAAAGCCTTTAAAATTATTGTCAACAAATGATGCATATGAAAAAGATGGTATGGATGATAAAAGCAATGTTGGTCATGGGGGGGCTGGCTACGGGAATGCCGACAAGGGCGCTCGCGCAGCTTATCACGACCCCAAACCAAGTCATCGATTGCGGGCAGGTGCTCTTCAGAAAACCTGTGACCGTGCATTTCGAACTAACCAACGAAGGGCAAGGCTCCATCACCATCAAAAAAGTGGAAACAAGTTGTGGATGCACTGAAGTGAACTTCCCAAAGGGAATCATCACAGAGAACAAACCCTTTATCGTCTCTGCCACTTTCGATGCCAAGCAGATGGGGCATTTCGAAAAGTATATCGATATCTTCACACAAGGGGCGTCATTACCCTTCACCCTGACCATGAAAGGGGTTGTCGTCGAGGAAGTAAAAGACTATGGAGGGGAATACCAATATGTGTTGGGAAAACTCAAAACTGATAGGAAGGAAATCTTTTTCGATGACGTCGAGAAGGGGGAAAATCCTGTCGCTGAGATACATGTGCTCAACACTACAAGTGAGATGGCAAACCCGAACATCATGCACTTGCCGCCATACTTGAAGGCCGATGTTTCACCTTCTGCCATTCCGCCAGGTAAGTCGGGTGTGATTTACCTTACACTCAGAAGTGACAGAATGGATGATTTCGGACTTACGCAGACTGCCGTCTATCTCGGTTTCAAACCGGGGGACAAAATAAGTGAGGATAAGCAAATACCTATCACTGCCATACTATTGCCTTCATTTGGAATGGTGACCGAGCAGCAAATGGTGTATATGCCGAAACTCAGAATCTCCGACACCACTCTCGACTTGGGTGAGTTTGCGGGCAAGAAAAAGAAAAAGGGAACGCTTGTAATCGAAAATCTTGGAAGAACTGACTTGGAAATCAGTAAGATTCAAACATTCACCGAGGGATTGGAGATTGAACTTACAGACAAGGTCATCCAACCTGGATCTTCGGCCAAACTCAAAGTGACGGCCGACCAGAAGGTGCTGAAGGGTGTGAAAAGGACTCCGCAAATCCTGCTCATATCAAATGACCCAAGGACTCCGAAAGTAATCGTTGACATCAATGTGAAATAAACATATATAAAAATAGGTGACATGGAACATCCTGAAAATAGTGAGGAATACAAAGGACTGACAGTCAATTCGGGCGTGGAACAACCTGCTATCATCAATCCATACCTTAACAGAAGGCGCTTCCGCAGAAGAGTCTATTCCGTGGCTGAGATGGTGGAAGGCATTCTCAAAGGAGATGTCACCATTCTTAGTCAGGCCGTGACACTCGTCGAAAGTGTCAATCCCGAACATCAGGCCATGGCACAGGAGGTGATAGAAAAATGCCTCCCTCATAGTGGAAAATCCATCAGGGTTGGAATCAGCGGTGTCCCTGGGGCTGGAAAAAGTACGTCCATTGATGTCTTCGGATGCCATGTCTTGGACAACAAGGGGGGGAAACTGGCTGTCTTGGCCATTGACCCTAGCAGTGAGAGGTCAAAGGGGAGCATACTTGGAGACAAGACAAGGATGGAGAAATTGTCCACCAGGCCGGAGGCGTTCATTCGCCCTAGTCCTACTGCTGGCTCACTAGGAGGAGTGGCAAGAAAGACAAGGGAAACCATCATCCTATGCGAAGCTGCAGGATACGACAAAATCTTTGTCGAAACAGTGGGAGTTGGGCAAAGTGAGACGGCATGCCATTCCATGGTTGATTTCTTCCTACTTATACAACTCGCAGGAACGGGGGATGAACTCCAGGGCATTAAAAGAGGTATAATGGAAATTGCCGACGGCATCGTCATCAACAAATGCGATGGAAACAATGTGGATAAATGCCAGATGGCGGCTACAAATTTCAGAAACGCGCTGCATTTCTTCCCAATGTCTGAAAGTGGCTGGATGCCGAAAGTTTTGTGCTATAGTGGATTCTACGCCTTGGGAATTAAAGAGGTGTGGGATATGATTTACCAGTACATCGATTTTGTCAAGCAAAACGGTTTTTTCGAATATAGAAGAAACGAGCAAAGCAAATACTGGATGTATGAAACCATCAATGAGCAACTGAAAAACAGCTTCTATCACAACCTACTGGTAGAGAATATGCTTCAGGAGGCGGAAAGAAGTGTACTCAAGGGAGAGCAAACATCATTTGCTGCTGCAGGTATGTTGCTCGACACATATTTCAAACAATTGAAAACTGAGAATAAGAACTGATAGATGAACATTGAAATTGACAACCAAAGTGGGTTCTGCTTCGGAGTGACCACAGCCATCAACAAGGCTGAGGAAAAACTTGGAGAGGAAAAGACACTCTACTGTCTCGGAGACATCGTGCACAACGGAATGGAGTGCGAGAGGCTCAGACAGATGGGACTGGTCACCATCAACCATGAAGATTTGGCCTCACTAAAGGACGTCAAGGTCATGTTCAGGGCACATGGAGAGCCCCCGGAAACATATCAAGTGGCCAGGTGCAACAACATTGAAATCGTGGATACAACGTGCCCCGTTGTTTTGCAACTTCAAAAAAGAATCAAAAAGCAATTCGATGCCAACCCGATGGCACAAATCGTCATTTTCGGGAAAAACGGACATGCTGAAGTGCTGGGACTTGTAGGACAAACCAACAACAAGGCCGTCGTGGTGGAAAACTTGAAAGATGTGGAGAAACTTGACTTCAAACGAGACATCTACCTCTACTCACAGACAACTAAATCGCTGGAAGAATATCACCACATCATTCATTACATTCAGCAACATATCGAGGGAAACGCCACGTTTAGGAGTTTTGACACCATATGCAGGCAGGTGGCTAACAGAATTACAAACATCGCTAAGTTCGCACAAAGGCATGAACTCATTCTCTTCGTCTCAGGAGGAAAAAGTAGCAATGGGAAGGTTCTATTCAACGAATGTAAAAAAGTGAACCCTAACGCGCATCAGATAGAGTCGGCTGAGGAAATCAACATCGATTGGATCGAAAATGTCGAGTCTGTTGGCATCTGTGGGGCTACAAGCACACCGAAATGGCTCATGGAGGAGTGCAAAGCTTTTATCTCTAATCACAAAAAGGAAAATAAGTAACAAATAATATCAATTACATTAATGTCTTAATTTTATGAAGAAAAAATTATTCTTATCTTTGGCCTTGCTTTTGGCTGCTGCATTGCAAGTCATGGCCAAACCAGTCACTCAGGACATCGCTTTCCTGCAGGCTAAATTTTTCTTGCAGGAAAAAGGTGTATTTGTAGATGACGACATGCTTTCAATCATCGAAGGACCAAAGGTCAACGAAGAGACGGTGGCGTATTATGTCGTCAACAATGGGAATGATGGAGGATTTGTCATCATTTCTGGTGATGATAGAGGAAAAGCCATTCTCGGCTATTCCGAATCAGGTCATTATAGTCTGAATAGCCCGAACGAGCAGATGCAATACATACTCAAGCGATATGCTCAGGAAATGGTCTATCTCGATGAGCATCATTATGTGGGAAAAGAGGATATGGGACCCGCAAGGACACAGACACCCACACATACAGCTGTTCAGCCCATGACAACTACAAAATGGGGGCAGAGGGAACCTTTTTACAATAGTACTCCCTTGAATGGGGATTCCCATACCATGGCTGGATGTCTTCCTGTGGCTGTATCACAAATATTATATTATTATCGAGATAGAATGCCATCCAAATTACAAGTTGATATTCCCGGATATTCGTCGGGGGGCTATACTCTCAAAACGGTCAAAAAAGGGACGGCGTTCAACTGGAACAATATGTTCGATGAGTACAATGCAACGCAAACTTCCGCACAGAAAACCAATGTGGCCAATTTCGTTCTCTATGTGGGAACAGCTCTCAAGTCTACATACGGACTCTCGGTCACCAAGGCTACCGTGGATTATGTAGGAAAAAGGCTGAAGGAATATTTTGGCTTCTCGGAAGGCACATTTATTACAAGAACGGATTATACTTATGGGCAATGGAAGAGAATTTTGATCAATGAATTGGAGCAAGGAAGACCTGTCTTGTATTCTGCAGCTCTTGATGCTTCTAACGCACACTCTTTTGTCATTGATGGATACGACGGTGACGACCTCTTCCATATCAATTGGGGGTGGTATGGCATGGACAATGGCTATTACTCTCTCTCTGTGCTCAATCATCTTGATCGTGAGGGTAATGATGCAGGTGTCATAGAAGGAATCTCATACATCTACAGATCGAAGGCTTTTATTGGATTGCAGCCCCTCAATGGATACAATAGTGTAGACAACAACACCAAACTTAATGCGCTCAACAATTCATTGACCAACAGCAGCGGGACGTATACCTTGAAAGTTACTTATACCAATAAAACTGCCAATAGCAAGACATATACTTGTGGCATTGGGTATGTTGACGGAGACAAGAACATACAGGTCTTCAAGGAGTGGAGCAAAGGAGAAACTACCATCGGAAGTGAACAGACGACTGGGGTCGTTTCTTATACCATTTCTGGATCTGATTTCGCAGCTAAGAAGCTTACTGCCAAAAAGACATACAAACTCTATCCTATTTCTAAAGTAAAAGGTGGCGATTGGGAACTGTGTGACCAACACGTGTCGTCCACAACATATGTCAATTGCGATTATCAAAGTTCATCTTCCATGACCGCCACACTGAAAAAAGCTGAACCTTTTGTCTCGGTGAGCAATTTCGAATTCCCTGGAGCTAAGACAAAGGGGGCGAAACAGTATGTGAAGGTGACACTCGTCAACAATGGAGATGACTTCTATGGCAATGTATATCTTTTCGTAAGTACAACGGCTTCAAAGGGGTCCTATTCATCATACTTCCCAACATTCGTGCCTGCTGGCGAGACGGTCACGCTGTATCTCACTTTCACTCCAAAATATGCTAAGACATATAATATTTGGGTGTGCAGCGCTTCCTCAGGATCAAGTGAGCTTGGAAAAACTACCGTGACAATAAACGATGGAAGCTATTCCAGGAAACTCGTCTCCGGAGGACTTACTGTGAATAATTGCACTGATAAGAAAGTGCTTGGAACCACATTCGCTGGAACTTTGAAAGTGAAAAATTCAGCAGCAGCTACTTATGCTGGTATCGTGAAAGTGCAACTCTGCTGGCTGCATCCTACAAAGAAAAAGTGGATTAGTCTCGATGCTTCTTCCGTCAAGTTCATGGAAATACCTTCTGGAGCAACGGATAATATCAACTTCAAGTTTGAAGGTCTCAATCCTAATGTCCAATATGGACTCTTCTATTTCTATGGAGAAGACAATACATTATGGTCAAGCTCTTCATACGTGACGGGCTACAAAATGTCGTATGCGGTGATGTGCTACAATCAAGAGGGTGAGATTTCTTCTGTCTTTGCGCCCGCTGCTACTGTTAGCATTCCTTCTGACGCTGTGGCTGTCGACCTCTCTGGTACTACAGGGACTGTTACAAAAGTGGTGCCCAATTCAAAAACAAACACCCTGTATTATGTGGGTGACAACGATACCAAGCCCTCTGGGCTCTCGGGCAAAAACTTTATCAAGGGCGCGAAGGCTGACAACATCACCTTGGTGGACAAGGAGCCTTTCTTCGTGTTGAAGTACTTCACGGCAAGTAATATCTCATTCACCCTGAAACCCACCATTGGAGCACCAAAGAGTGGAGTGGGTGGATGGCAGACTTTCGTGCTTCCTTTCTCGCCTACCTCTGTCATGTGTGAAAATCATCCGTTGGATTGGTTTAAGTCTAAGGATGATGAGAGAAAGCAATTCTGGGTGAAAGACTTCTGTGCTATTCAGGGCGCTTCCAATGTCTGTTTTGGATTTGCACAGACCATCAACGCCAACCAACCTTATCTCTACACTGTGCCAAACCAGGAGTGGGGAGCCAACAACAATCTTGTGGGGAAGAACATCGTGTTCTCTGCCAGCAATGCATTCGTATATGCAGACCCTATCGCGGTTTCGGCTTCAAGTGCATACAATTTCAGAGGTACTTACACGAATACAACGCTCTCCAATATTTATACGCTTAATGCTGCTGGTACGAAATTTGTCAAAGGAAAGGCTACTGTAAAGCCTTTCGGATGCTATTTTGTCGCTACACAAGACGACAACACGGATGTCAATGCACTTAATATCACATCGTTCGACCCGGATGAGGAAACGGGCATCACACTCTTGCCGGTTGAGGAAGAGAAAACGGTTGATGTCTACAGCGTCGGTGGTATGAAAGTGGGCAAGGCTGTCGTAAGAAACGGACAGGTCGACTTGCAAGACTTGCCGAAGGGCATCTATGTCGTGAATGGAAAGAAAATCATCAAATGATACCATTCATTCTTCTTGCTTAAATAAAAGACATTAATGTAAAAAGCCGGCTCCTCAATGGGAGCCGGCTTTATTGTAATAGTGTAAAAAATCAAGCTTGTATAATCATTTCGATCATTCAGATTACTCAGAACACTCCGATTCCTCAGAATCTTCGCAAGAGGCGGCAAGAAGATACTGCTCGTAAAGCCAATTGTTTTGCTCTGCGATGGTCATATCGCTGTTGTCCAACTCTATGGCATCGTCTGCTTTGCGTAGAGGGCTGATTTCACGATGGCTGTCTTGGTAGTCACGTTCCAATACGTTGCGGTATACCTCGTCATAGTCGGCTGGCTGACCCTTGCCCACTAACTCGTCATAACGACGACGGGCGCGAACTTCTGCGCTGGCTGTGACAAAAATTTTCAATTCCGCATCAGGAAACACAACCGTGCCGATGTCGCGGCCGTCCATGACAACACCTTTTTCCTTGCCCATGCGCTGCTGCTGGGCTACAAGGGCTTCGCGAACAAAGGGAATGGCCGAAACTTCACTCACTTTGTTGGACACTTCCATGCCACGTATCAAACCCTCTATGTTTTCACCGTTCAGATAAGTGTCTGGACGTCCTGTCTCTTCGTTGGGCATGAAATGGATGATGATGTCGGAAAGGTTCTTCTCAAGTTCCTTGATGTCAAGGCGACCTTCTGCATCGTATAAACCATGGGAGAGGGCATAATAAGTCACAGCACGATACATTGCACCTGTATCCACATAAACATACCCGATGCGTCGGGCCAAATCTTTGGCCATCGTGCTTTTGCCACATGATGAATGGCCGTCAATTGCTATTGTAATCTTTTTCATATCTTATAGGTTGAATGAGATGTTTGCAATGATGGAAGAGGAGGATACGTGGTATTTGCCATAAGACACACCCAGCTTGAAACGCTCCAACTGTATGCCGCCGCCGAAGGACAGACCGGCCCCATGGCTGCTGGAACTGTCGCCGTTGCTCACCTTCATTTCGTTGGCACGACGGAAATTCATACCTGCACCTACCCATATCTGGTCGGACAACAATACGTCGAGACCTAATGCAAGGTGGTTGACAAACTTGTAATCCCAGTGGGTCAGGTCGAGAAGCGTTGCCGAGAAACGAAGGGGCGCGCTTGACAATTTCTTTGTCACACCGACCTGTAATTCAAAGGGAAGACGCTCGTATTCATCATCAAAGGCTTTCAATTGGCCGCCAAGACTCTTCGCTACGAGAGAGGCGGAGAGGTCATGGTTGGGGTCGTAATAGTTCAAACCTAAATCAACGCACATCGCCATCGAGTTGTAGTCGCCTATGTAGCTCGTCAGCCATTTTGCACAGATGCCACCACTCAAATGGTCGGTGAGGTTGTAACTCAAGTAGGCGCCTATGGAAATGTCACGAGCACTGAACTCGCCTGTATGCACATTGTTCGCATCTCTCTCTTCCATCTTGCCATAGTCCATCAATTGGGCACTGGCTCCTACGGTGGCGCGGTCCTTCAAAACTTGGCAATAAGATGCACTCACCGACTGTACGCCCGACATGTAGTTCATATAGTTTAAGCCAAGAGTGCGGTCGCTCACAGAGGAGAGCAGGGCTGGATTGGAAAATGCGAGAGAGGCGTCGTCTTCTATCAGAGTGATGTTTTCACCACCTAAGGCTGCACCATGGGCACTCACTGGCAAACGAAGGAATGAATATGCACTTTGGCTCTCCTGACCATATGACGAAAGGGTCAGAAGGGACAAACATAGCGCAAAAACACTTTTTTTCATCCTTTTTTGCTTTTTTGACGGCAAAGATACACCTTTTTTCAAATATCTGAGTTATTTTTGTAACTTGAAATCATCCTTGACGATGCTTTGACGTATTTATAACGCTGATTTTATCTGATTATTGGGTGAGAAGACGACTTTTAATTGAATATAACTGCTGATGATAGAGGTAAAGAAAAGCCAAGCGGCAGACCTGGAACGAAAAAGACCGATCAGACTCTTCATGGGGATGGCTATTGCCATCGTCTTGTTTGTCGTGGCCATGGAATACTCCTCCAATGGAAATGACTATCTCTTCGATTCCGATTTCTTGGATGAGATAGCTGAAGACATGGAGTTCATCCCACCTTTGCAGCAAGTACAGCAGGTTAAAGAAGAAGAGGTGAAGACAAGCGACCAACTCGAGGTGGTCGAAGAGGTATACGAAAACGAAAAGTTGGAAGAGAAGGAGGAAGAGGCAAAACCAGAACTCCTGGAAGAGGAGGAGGTGCCCGACGATATCTTGGACGATATGACTGAGTCTGTGCTCATTGAAGAGGTAAAAGATGATGTCAAAGAACTTAGGGATCTTGACGACTTCCCCATTTTCCCGGAAGATCTCCAACAATGGTTGTACAAAAACATACATTATCCCGAATCTGCCAAAAATGACAAGGTGGAAGGAAAAGTTCTTGTCTCTTTCATCATCAATGCCGATGGCTCGGTGTCCGATGCAAAAATAGTCAAGCCAGTGGACAGCAGGCTCGACAACGAAGTACTCAGGGTCATTGGGATGATGCCGAAATGGCAACCTGGACAAATCAAGGGGATACCTTGCAGGACAATGGCTCGCCTTCCCGTAAAATTCATATTAGCTAAAAAGTAAATTCATTCACCCCTAATAAATAACATTTCACCATGTACAATTCAAACGAAATCTTGCAACTCATCAATGACTATCTGGAAAACATACGTTTTGACAGAAAGCCGCAGAGTCTTTATGAACCCATAAAATATGTCCTCGATATCGGAGGGAAAAGAATCAGACCCACGCTCATGATGCTCGCATACAACCTTTTCAAGGATGACCCGGAGAGCATCTTGTCGTCTGCATGCGCTCTTGAGACATATCACAATTACACACTGTTGCACGACGACCTCATGGACCATGCTGACCTCAGACGCGGACATATGACTGTGCACAAAAGATGGGATGCCAATACGGCTATCCTTTCGGGCGACACCATGCTTGTACTCGCCTACGATATGATGGCACGTTGCAGGCCAGACAAATTGAAGGAAATCATCTCTCTTTTCACTGAAACGGCCCTTGAAATAGGAGAGGGACAACAATATGACATGGACTTTGAAAACAGAAACGATGTCAGTGAGGATGAATACATTGAAATGATAAGGCTGAAGACAAGTGTATTGCTCGCTTGTGCCAATAAAATGGGAGCTATTCTCGCTGATGCTGATCAGAAGGATGCCGACTGCCTTTACAAGTTTGGCGAGAAGATTGGATTGGCCTTCCAACTACAAGACGACTTCCTCGACGTGTATGGTGACACCAAGGTGTTCGGAAAAACCATCGGAGGAGACATCGTCTCAAACAAGAAGACATACATGCTTATCAACGCACTTGCATTGGCCGATGAAAAGCAAAAAGACACTCTCTTGAAATGGATGGACATGGCCAACCCTGACCCACAAGAGAAAATAGCTGCTGTGACTGAGATTTATAATGAAATAGGTGTCAACAGACTCGCCATCGAAAAAATCAAGTACTTCTTCAACGAAGGCTTGAAATACCTGGACAACGTTAGTGTGGAAAATGAAAGGAAACGGGAAATGCTGGCTTATACCAGGGAAATGATGAAAAGGGAGTATTGACATGCCATACCGGCGCCTGCCTAAAACCGATGCAGCCAGACTGAAGGCTCTTGAAACACTCACGGAAAACAACGATGTTTATACCGTGGGGGGAAGGTTCATTGACCGACAACTGCTTGCAAAGGCGCAAAAACTATACGCGAAACTCAGTGATGCTTGTGGACAGCACACCACATCCATGAGGACGCAAGTGAGGTATTCCAAGAGAATGGCTGACTTACAGCATAATGCTATGACCTTCATCAGCCATTTCTTACAGGTCCTTTTCCTTGCTGTGGAGAGAGGGGAGGTAAAACCTGAAGAGGTGGAGCTTTATGGTATTAACCCTGATGAAAGGGTGGTGCCTTATCTGAAAACACCCGAGACCATAATCCTTTGGGGGCCTAAGGTGATACAAGGTGAGAGAAACCGCATCAAAAGAGGGGGGAAGCCCATTCTCTCGCCTCCAATCGGTGCCGTGGCAACTCATTTCGACGTGTTCAAGGCCAAATATATGGCTCAAAAACAGTACCAAACGAAAACCATGGAGGCTTTGGCTGATATCGATGCCATCAGACCTCAGGTGGATGAAGTCATTCTCCAATTATGGAACCAAATAGAGAAACATTTTGAAAACGAGCCTCCTGAAAAGAAATACGCGCTTTGCAGGAATTACGGAGTGGTCTATTACTACAGGAGGCATGAAAAGCATCTGGAATGAGACAATTCATTGATACTCATGCGCATCTCGACGGAACGGAATTCGAAGAGGATAGGGACTTGGTGGTGATGAGGGCAAAAGAAGCTGGAGCGGCTGCCATTTTCATTCCTGCCATCAATTTGGAAAACCTTGACAAGGTGGAGAAGGTCTGCCACGATTATCAAGGATTTGCTTTTCCTATGGCGGGATTGCATCCTGAAGATGTAAAGGCGGACTACAAGGATGTATTGCAACGTATCAGGAAAAGACTGCCGGGAGATTTCATAGCCATAGGAGAAATAGGACTCGACTTCTATTGGAGTAGGGAATACGAGAAAGAGCAATTGGAGGCTTTCGAAGAACAGGTGAAATGGGCGTGCGAATTGGAGTTGCCTTTGATGATTCATAGCAGAAAGGCGCAAAACCAATTGGTCAACATTCTGAAAAAATACAAGGATGGATTGAAGGGGGGGGTGTTCCACTGCTTTACTGGCAACTTGCAGGAAGCAAGGCAGTTGCTGGAGTTTGAGAATTTCTGCCTCGGGATAGGTGGGGTTCTCACGTTCAAAAAAAGCCACTTGCCTGAGGTGGTCGCACAACTTCCTCTCGAACGCATCGTCCTGGAGACCGATGCCCCTTATATGGCACCGGTTCCCATGAGAGGGAAGAGAAACGAGAGCGCATTTGTCTCTTGCATCATCCAACGTATGGCTGAATGTCTTGGCCTTGAGAGCGAAAAGGTGGAGGAGGTGACGACTAGGAATGCCTTGCGCACTTTCCCGAAAGTGTGCCTTCCACATTTGGACAAGTAGACACCCGTCACGGAGGATGATGCGTAAACTGATTTCTTTTTGCTTCCTTCTTCTCAACATTTGCGTGGCTAATGCCGACGACAAGGATTCGTTGCAGAGATGGGGGGTGTCGGCGGGATTGAATCCTGGCCGGGTACTCTGTTTTGGCAAATACCAGAAGAAATGGCAGAAAGGAAAGGACAACTTCTCTCTTGACATAGGGGCTAACTATCACCCATTGCCGGCGGACAGCAATGCTTTTGACGCCGACTATGGATTCCCTACCGTCGGTGCACACTTGAAAATGAGCTTCAACCATGGGGTCACCATGCATAGGGATAAAGACCCTGACTGGGGGTATGCTGAAGAGGTGGATTACAACTCTCATATGGGCAATTCCGTTGCTTTGTTCGGCACTTTCGAGAGGCCGCTCTTCCGTAACAAGCACTTTGAGGCGGAGATGGACATTTCCATGGGACTGGCATACTCCAATACCATTTACAACAAGGAGAACAACATCGACAACGAACTCATAGGCTCGCATCTGCTCATCTATTTCGGGATGGGGGCGCATGCCACTTGGATGTTCACACCGAAAATCGGACTCAAGGCCGGTGTCGATTATTGGCATGTAAGCACGGGGGCGTTGGACAGACCCAACAAAGGAGCCAATATCATTGGACCGTCTCTAGCCTTGGTGTATGTACCATCATATCAGCAGAGGGTATGGGGAAAGGGATATAGGTTCAATCCTCCTTTTGAAAAGAAACTTTACCTTGACATGACTGTCGGAGTGGGGGCGAAAACGCTCTATGAGGAATTCGAAGTCACACAGTTCCAGACCCCTAAGGGAGAGAAGGATTATCGTACAGAAGATTTCAAACTATACATGGCTTATTCCACGCAGACGGATTTGATGTACCGTTATGCGCGAAGATGGGCATCGGGGGTGGGACTCGACCTCTTCTATGGCACTTATACCTCAAGGGTCGCAGAAATAGAGGAACATCGTGGGGTGAGTGCTAAGCATCATCCGTGGTCGGTGGGATTGGCTGTCAAGCATCAGGCGTTCTATAGGCAATGGTCGTTGGCCATGGCGGTGGGCTGGTACCTGCATCGCGAAATGGGGGAAAACGCAGCTCACATAGAAGAAAAATATTATGAACGCATCGGACTTAGATACACATTCCCCGGCGCTCTGCCTTTCTCCATAGGTGCCTCCGTGAAAGCACATTCCACCATTGCCGATTTCACAGAGGTGAATATCACCTTCCCCATACGCATCAAATAGGTGATGACGCCAAGATAATTCAGGCGTAACCAATGCCAAGGAGGTTCAGGCGCAACAAATTGTCTCTTTCAGATTCGCTCCACCTGTTTCACTCCTTTTACGGTGCGGATTTTCTTGATGAGTGTCTCCAATTTCGATGTGTCGTCGAGTTGTACGACAAGGATACCTCCGAAGAGGCCGTCGTGGCTTTCTATGTTGATGGAACGCATGACAATCTTCTCCTCTTTGGAGATGATGCTGGTGATGTTGTTCACGATGCCGATGTCGTCATTGCCAACAACACGCAACGTGATGGAATACTGAGAACTTCCTTTCCCGCTCCATTTTGCCCTCACAAGCCTGTAGCCGAAGCGACGTCGTAGCTCAGGGGCGTTGGGGCAGTCATGACGGTGGATCTTGATGCCTCCATTCACCGTTACGAAACCAAAAATCTTGTCTCCATAGATCGGATTGCAGCATTTGGCCAATTGGAAATCGATGCCTTTCAAGTTGCGGTCTATCAATAGAACGTCATCGTTTTGACGGGTGAAGGCTTCTTCCGGGCTGGCATAGTTGAATTCTTCAGCACTTCGCACTGGGCCCTGTGGCGCATTGCCTTGCTCTATCTGGCGTAGCTCCACATATTTTTCTATCACCATGTTGGCGTCGAGTTTCTCTTCGGCCAACTGCTTGTAGAAATCGTGCGTCTCCTTGAAACCAAGTTTCTTGATAAGGTGCGACATGGTACCCTCGTCCATCTCGACTTTGCGGTTCTTGAAACGCCGCTCCAGCATTTCCTTGGCATACAGACCGTCTTTCACCTGCGTCTCCTTCAACGCCAAACGGATTTTCGACTTAGCTCGCGAGGTCTTCACCACCGTCAGCCAGTCCACCTTGGGCTTTTGGTTGCCCGACGTGAGGATTTCTACGGTGTCGCCGCTTCGTAACGGTTCACGAACGGGCACTATCTTGTTGTTGATGCGCCCGCCAACGCAGCGGTTGCCCACGTTGGAATGGATGTGGTAGGCGAAATCGAGCACCGTGGCTCCCTTCGGGAATTTCAGCAGGTCGCCCTTGGGGGTGAACACGAAAACCTCGTCTTCATAGAGATCCATCTTGAATTGGTCCATCATCTGGAGGTCGTCGTTGCTCTCTAGCGCGGCACGGATGTTGTTCAGCCATTCGTCAATGCCGGATTCTCCCTTGATGCCCTTGTATCGCCAATGGGCGGCAAGACCGCGTTCTGCCACTTCGTCCATCCGCTCTGTCCTGATCTGTACCTCAACCCATTTGCTCTCAGGACCTAAGACCGTGATGTGAAGGCTTTCGTAGCCGTTGGACTTCGGGACGGAAAGCCAGTCACGCATGCGCTTCGGATTGGGTTGGTACATGTCGGTGATGATGGAATAGGTCTGCCAGCATTGCATCTTCTCCTTGTCGGCAGGGGCGTCGATGATGATGCGGATGGCAAACAGGTCGTAAATGCCTTCAAAGCCACATTTCTGCTTCTTCATCTTCTGCCAGATGCTGTGAATGCTCTTCGTGCGACCTTTCATATGGAAGTGAAGGCCGGCGGAACGCAATTTCTCCTCGATGGGGCCGATGAAACGCTCGATATAGGCATCGCGGGCGCGCTTGGTGGCGTTCAACTT
Organism: uncultured Prevotellaceae bacterium; assembly: GCA_902786665.1. Taxonomy (GTDB): domain Bacteria; phylum Bacteroidota; class Bacteroidia; order Bacteroidales; family Bacteroidaceae; genus Prevotella. Next base: position 42,961 of record CADADN010000003.1, read on the forward strand.
CTCCTTGATCATGTAATAGGCGTCGGTCTCGAGGTATTTCAGACTCAAGTCTTCCAATTCGCTCTTCAGCTTGTAGAGACCAAGCTTGTGTGCCAAGGGGGCATAAAGATAGGAGGCCTCTTCCGAGACACGACGCTTTTCCTCTTCCTTGTCTGTATCCCTGATTTGTCGCATAAGGTTAACACGGTCGGCTATCATGATGAGGATGACGCGCATGTCTTCAGCGAAGGAGATGAGAAGGTTGCGGAAATTCTCACTCTCAACTGTGGGGCTTTTCTTGTATAATGTCTTGACACGCTCCAATCCATGCAGGATTTGGGCTACACCTGTGCCGAATAGGGCGACGATGTCTTCGTTGCTGTGATGCTCGTTGATTTGGCACGAATATAGAATGATGGATACCAATCCGTCCCTTTTCAAACCAATCTCCTCCATGGCGATTTCGGCGGTTTGCAAACCGAAGAGCAAGGGATTGAGTCCGAACACGTCGCGTTGGATGAAATGGTTGTCCAAAGCGTGTTTCAGCAACATGTGCATCTTTTCCACGTCACCGTCATGGAGTAACGGCACCATCCGCTCTTTGAGAAGAGCCATTTGTTCACGAGCGGATTGTTTTTCTTGTTTTGTGAATTCCAATTTTTCCATTTCCAATTTTGTTGCATAAGTTGTCGCTACACCCTTGCATGGGGATGTTGAGGGGGTGAAAACGCACAATTTCACGACAAAGATACAAATTTTCCCTCAATAATTCTTTCAATTAAGAAAAAGTAAGTATATTTGTGACAAAATATAACCATTCCGTGGTTAATGTGTCATTAAATCTAAATATATTATGTTATCACAAGAAGACTTGAGACAAATCGAATCAAAAGGTATTACAGAGAAGCAAATCGAGACACAGTTGGAGGAATTCAAAACTGGTTTCCCTTTTCTTAAGTTGGAGGCTGCCGCTGCCATAGGAAAAGGCATCATCGCGCCGGAAGAGGATGAACTTAAGGCGTATGTCAAGGCTTGGGAAGACTACAAGGCATCGGGCAAGGACATCGTGAAGTTCGTTCCTGCATCGGGAGCTGCTAGCCGCATGTTCAAAGACATGTTTGCTTTCCTTTCTGCTGACTACGACGTGCCTACGACTGCATTTGAGAAAACCTATTTCGACAACATCCGGAAATTCGCTTTCTACGATGCTTTGGATAAAAAATGTATGGAAAACAAGGGAAAGGGTGTTGACCTGCTCATCGAGGAAGGTGACTACAAAGCTGTGGTGGCTGCCATGCTGGAGGCTTCCGGGCTGAATTACGGTCAATTGCCAAAAGGCTTGCTGTTGTTCCACAATTATGAAGAAGGACCTCGTACACCTATGGAGGAGCATCTTGTCGAGGGTGCGCTATATGCTGCCAGCAACGGTGAGGCAAACGTGCATTTCACTGTCAGCCATGAGCATATGACCCTGTTCGAGAAGAAAGTGGAGGAGAAACTGGATGTCTATGCCAAGAAATACGGCATCAACTACAATGTGTCTTTCTCAGAACAGAAACCTAGCACCGATACAGTGGCTGCTAATCCTGATAACACGCCTTTCCGCACAGAAGATGGAAAGTTGCTCTTCCGTCCAGGTGGACATGGGGCACTGATTGAAAACCTCAACGAGATTGATGCCGATGTCATCTTCATTAAGAATATTGACAATGTCGTGCCTGATAGGTTGAAGGAGGATACCGTCACCTTCAAGCAGGTCATCGCAGGAGTGTTGGTCACATTGCAGAAGAAGGCTTTCGAATATTTGGAAGTGCTCGACTCTGGAAAATATGACCACGAGAAGTTGCAGGAAATCATCCGATTCGTACAACGTGACCTATGCTGTCGCAAGGGGGATCTTAAACTGCTGGAGGATGCTGAGCTGGTCATTTACCTACGCAAGAAACTCAACCGTCCCATGCGTGTCTGCGGAGTGGTGAAGAATGTGGGTGAACCGGGTGGTGGCCCATTCCTTACTTATAATCAGGATGGAACGGTCAGCCTTCAGATTCTTGAGAGCAGTCAGATTGACAAGAGCAATGAGGAGTACCAGAAGATGTTCACCGAGGGTACCCATTTCAATCCCGTCGATCTGGTTTGTGCGGTGAAGGATTACAAGGGAAGGAGGTTCAATCTTCCTGACTATGTGGACAAGTCGACTGGCTTCATCAGCAGCAAGAGCAAGAATGGAAAGGAACTGAAAGCTCTTGAGTTGCCTGGATTGTGGAATGGAGCGATGAGCGATTGGAGCACCGTCTTCGTTGAAGTGCCTCTCTCCACTTTCAATCCTGTCAAGACTGTTAACGACCTGCTTAGGGAACAGCACCAATAAAATATGGCTTGGTCGGGTGGGGGCATTACCCGCCCGGCCAGTTTTTCTTCCTCTATTGTGGATACGCTTTGGAACCGTAATTATTTGAAGGTGATGACAGCGAATTTTTCGCTGTTTTTTGCTTTTTACATTTTGGCGCCACTGTTGCCGCTCTATCTTTATGAGCAGTTTGGGGCAAGCAAGGACATCATGGGAGTGGTGCTCTCGGGATATACTCTCACCGCGTTGTTGAGCAGGCCCATAAGCGGTTTCCTCGTCGATGCTTTCGACCGCAAGCGCATGCTCATGGTTTTCTATGCCTTGTTCTTCATCTTTTTCGCTGGTTATTTCGCAGCTGGGTCGCTGTTGCTCTTTGCTATTGTCAGGACGCTCCACGGAGGGGCGTTCGGAGGACTGACCGTGGCCAATAGCACTGTGGCCATCGATGTCTTGCCGTCGAGTAGAAGGAATGAGGGCATCGGTTATTATGGATTGAGCAACAACTTTGCCATGGCTTTGGCTCCATCGGCCGGCATTGCCATCTATCAATACACGGGGCGTTTCGAGTTGCTTTTCTGGGTGGCACTGGTGGTTGCTGGCATAGGGCTGGCGGTTGACCACACTGTGACATTGCCCAAGCAAACGGTGGAGAGAAAGAAAAGGCCTTTGTCCATACGACGATTTTTCCTCCTGCGAGGATGGCTGTTGGCTGTCAACATGGTGTTCTTTGGCTTTTGCTTCGGGGTGTTGCAAAACTATCTGGCCATTTACAGCAAGGAGGTGATGGGAGTGACTACGGGAACGGGGGTGTTTTTCATTCTGCTTTCTTCAGGATTGGTCGTTACAAGGCTGATGGGGGCGAAGTCGTTGCGAAAGGGACGCCTGACACGCATTGCTGCCGTGGGGGCCTTGCTCTCAACCTTCGGTTATGGCATCTTTGTCTTCTGCAACAATAGTGTGGGATATTTCTTGTCGCCTTTGCTCATCGGATTGGGAAATGGTTCAATTTGGCCGGCGTTTATGAACATGACCGTCAACGTTGCGGTAGACGACCAGCGAGGAACGGCCAATTCCACGCTTCTTGTCTCATGGGACGTTGGCATGGGGATGGGATTGCTGCTTGGTGGAGTGATGGCTGAACATGCTGGATATGCTTTCGCTTTCCATGCAGTGGTGGTTATGCAATTGGCGGGAACGGCGCTTTTCCTACTTGCAACGAGGAGTTTTTTCTTGAAAAGGAGATTAAGATAACAACCATTCTCAGAATGTCGTGATTCAAAACTGCAAAAATTCTTGCATGTTTTTTAAAAGTTTCATATCTTTGTCCTCCAAACGAATGAACCCATATGGAATTATTCAGGAAAATCAGGACTGAGACACTTCTCATCGTTGTACTTTGCATGGCGGCATTCTTTGTCAACAACAGTGCATTGTCTACTGATGGTGAGGAAGCCAAAATAGTCGTCACGGCAAGAGACATTGCAAACATGGGCAACTGGACCTCGCCTTCCATGAATGGCGTGGAGTGCCTTTCCACCCCTCCTTTGGCGGCGTGGGTGGCTGCTTTTGTTGAGAGGATGTATCCCGACAACATCAGTGCCCAACGGTGTGTGTCTGCTGTGTTGGCTACTATCTGTTGCCTCTTTTTTTTGGGGGTGGCACGATATATGGAGCGAAGGAGGGGATTTGCTGAACTGGCCACCATGGTCTTCCTTACATGTTACCATGTCATTTACATGGGGCGGATGGTGAGCCATGAGGTCTATAGCATCACTTTTACAATGGGGGCCATCTATTTCCTCATGCGTCTCTTCTACGACAGCAGGTATTATGCTCATCCGCACAAATGGAGATGGGCATTGCTTGCCGGATTGATGATGGGATTGTCTTTCCTGAGCAACGGCATCATGACTTTTTATGCCTTGTTCCTTCCGTTCGCTATCACAACAATGATGCTCAAACGCCCTGAACTGAAGGGGCGGGGATGGCCATTGCTACTCACGACATTGGTGGCCTTCCTCTCCTTTGGATGGTGGTATGCCTGGCTTTTCACACATCATCCGGAAGCGACTGGAGAGGTGCTGAAGAGCGAACTCGCACCATGGATTACCGGGCATGCAAGGCCTTGGTATTACTATTGGCGTTTCTTCGCTGAGGTGGGAGTGTGGGCGGTCTTGGCTCTTGCCTCCTTCTTCGTCTTTTATTGGCGGAAGCGGGTGAGCACCAAGAGGCCTTACCTCATGTCGATGCTTTGGGTGGTGGTGGCCTTGGTGCTGCTTTCCATCATGCCAGAGAAGAGTATGGACGACCTCGTCGTGCTGATGCCACCGCTGGCAATGGCGGTGGCTTGCCTCATCTATTATTATATCGAACAACGCCCGACTGACACGTGGGGGAAAGTGCTCTTCTTCCTCAATGGATTCATCATAGCTCTCTTCATTTTCGCCTTGCCGTTCCTCATACATGTGTTCATGACCAACCAACACATCATTGACTTCGGAACAGCCTTCTGTGTCAATGTACTTTTCATAGGAATTGGCATATATGTGGCCGTTTCCACCACGCGCAAGGAGATGAAAAGCGTGGTGAAAGGGGTATTGGCACTGTTCATCATTTCTGAATGTCTCTTGTTCTCTTCCATCGACGAACTCGTCACCAACTCCAATCACCGTAGCATAGGTCTTGTCAATACTGACAAATTGTTGAAGGAAATGCCCATCTATCATAATGTCGATGAAACGCTGCGAATGGAACTCGTCTATGAGGCGAAACGACATATTCAAGCCCTTGACCTCAACGACAAGGAGGCGGTGATGAAAGCACTACCGTGCATGCTGGTGACGCAGAAATCCTTGAACGACGAACTACCCAAGTACATCATCGACGAGGTGGACACCATGAGGGTGGGGGTGTTCGACGACAACAGGCTTCCTCAAAGAAATAGTCATTATCGCAAGGAGCTTGTCAACCATGTGAGCGTGATAAGAGCCAAAGCGAAAGTGATGGGGCACGACGATGTGGATACTGTGCCCTCGACTTCCCAATGACAATCACCCAAAACTACATATTTGCTATGAAAAAATTCTTTACCTTGTTGATGCTGACAGCTGTTGTTTCTGGATGGGCTGCTCCCAAACCTGTCAAGTCGCTCCCTTATGCTGGATATCTTTTCGCTTACTTCGAGGGTGGTGGCAATCCTATGAAACAAGAGCAGTTGAGATTCGCCATTAGTAAGGATGCCAAGACTTGGTTTGCGTTGAATGGCAACCAACCCATCATCGCCAGTGACACCATCAGTGAGAGTGGAGGCATACGCGACCCGCATATCCTAAGGGGGGAGGATGGCTGTTTCTACATTGTTGCCACGGATATGTTCACCGTCAAAAATGGATGGAAGGAAAATCCCGGCATAGTCATGCTGAAGTCGACAGACCTCATCCATTGGACTCATTCCAAAATCGTCCTTGCTAAGGATTATGTAGAGCATTTCGCCGATGCATATTGGGTGTGGGCGCCTCAGACCATCTACGACAAGAAAGCGAGGAAATACATGGTGTATTTCACGCTTCAACGAACAGGTGACAACAGGCAAAGCCTTGTCACTTATTATGCTTTTGCAAACAAGGACTTCACCGGTTTCGAGAGTGAGCCTCGTGTCTTGTTCCGTGCGAAATATGGATGCATAGACAACGACATCATCGAGCGAAATGGTGTGTTCCATATGTTTTACAAAGGCAACATCAAAGATGCCTCTGGTAAGGAAATCCAGAATGGCATCCAGCAGGCCACGTCGAAAAAGTTGCTCGGACCATGGAAAGAGGATTTCAAGTTCATCGATGCTTATGCCGACTCGAATACAGGGGTGGAAGGCAGCGGGGTGTTCAAACTCAACGACAGTGATGAATACGTGTTGATGTACGACCTTTACGGGAGTGGACGGTATGAATACCAAACATCCAAGGATCTCAAGACTTTCTCTGAGAAGCCTCTTGCATTCAAAAAGGATTTCTTCCCTCGGCATGGAACCATATGCTCCGTTACTGCTGAAGAGTTGGAGCGCTTGCAAAGTCGTTGGGGGCACGTGCTTCATGGTTTGGAGAACCAAGGCGATGCTTCCAAGGAATGGAGTGGCAATCCCATCCTGCCGGATTTCCATGCTGACCCGGAAGTCCTGTATGACCCCAAGACTGACCGCTACTATATCTATTCCACTACGGACGGGCAACCGGGATGGGGCGGATGGTACTTCACTTGCTTCTCTTCTCCCAATCTGACGGATTGGCGCTATGAGGGGATGGTGCTTGATTTGCCCAGGCAGACCAAATGGGCGCGTGGGAATGCATGGGCGCCGGCGGCCATTGAAAAGGATGGGAAGTATTACCTTTATTATAGTGGCGATGAGGGGCGGCAGAAAGCCATAGGTGTGGCAGTAGCTGACCACCCCGTAGGACCGTTCAAGGATTTTGGCAAGCCTATTGTCAACCGCAGACCCAACGGGGTGAATGGCGGTCAGCAAATCGATGTCGATGTGTTCATCGACCCTGATGATGGACAGGCATATCTCTATTGGGGAAATGGCTATATGGCGGGAGCGAAACTCAATCCTGACATGACGAGCATCGATACGACGACCATCACCGTGATGACACCGCAAGGGGGGACGTTGAGGGACTATGCTTTCAGGGAGGGCGCTTATGTCTTCAAACGCAACGGTTTGTATTACTTCCTTTGGAGTGTGGATGATACGGGCTCGCCCAACTACCATGTGGCATATGGCACCAGCAGTTCCCCGTTGGGCCCCATAGAGGTCGCGGAGCAACCTGTCATCTTGCAGCAACGTCCTGGCGAGCACATTTATGGAACGGCTCACAACAGTGTGCTGCAAATCCCGGGAAAAGATGAGTGGTATGTCGTATATCACCGCATCAACAGTGGTTTCATCGACAGGGATAAAGGTCCGGGAATCCACCGTGAGGTTTGCATCGACAAGATGGAATTTGACAGCAATGGGAGAATCCTGCCCATCACTCCAACGAATAAAGGGGTCAAGGCCATCAAGTAGGGTGTTTTATCATCTTTATACAAAAACTACAGCTATGAGTAGATTGCTCTTGCTTGCCCTCATCCTATTCTCACTTCAAGTGAGAGCCGGGAATCCGTGGCGACAGATGAAAAAGGTGGAGAAAAGCATTGTTGTGCCTTCATTCCCTGAAAAGGTCTATCGCATCACTGACTACCATGACCCGGCCGACACCCTTTACACCAACGCCATCAACCAGGCGATTACCGAATGCTCGGCACAGGGTGGGGGTGTGGTGCTTGTCCCAAAGGGGACCTACAAGACGGCGGCCATTCACCTGCGTTCACATGTCAACCTCCATCTGGAAGAGGGGGCGGTGCTGAGTTTCTCACTCAATCCAGAACTCTATCCTGTAGTGCTCACGCGCATAGAAGGAATCGACTGTTACAATCTTTCGCCTCTCATCTATGCTTATAATGAAGTGGATGTGGCCATAACGGGCAGGGGAGTGCTCGACGGGCAAGCAGATTTCACCAATTGGCTCAACCCCGACAAGATTCTCAATGTCGCTTTCCCCGACGGGACAACAGGAAAGGAGAAGGATATGCTCAACCGGGCATTGGAGGAGCAGTGGCCTATCGAGAAACGGGTGTTTGAGCATGGTTATGGCATGCGCCCGCAATTCATACATTTCTACAAATGCAAGAATGTACTGCTTGAGGACTTTGAAGTGAACCGCTCGCCGTTCTGGCTCATCCACCCGCTCATGTCTGAGAATGTAACCTTGAGAAACCTCATCTTGAGAAGCCATGGATGGAACAACGACGGTTGCGATCCGGAGTCGTGTCGTAACATATTGATAGAGAATTGCTTCTTTGATACGGGGGATGACTGCATAGCCATCAAGAGCGGAAAGGATGATGATGGTAGGAAGTGGATGATTCCCAGCGAAAACATCATCGTAAGGGGATGTACCATGCGAGACGGGCATGCGGGCGTGGCCATAGGAAGTGAAATCACTGGTGGATGTTCCAATGTATGGGTGGAGGATTGCAAGATGGACAGCCCCAATCTCGCAAGAATCATTCGGATCAAGTCAAACCCCAACAGAGGAGGGGAAGTGAAGAATGTGTTTGTAAGGAATGTGGAGGTAGGCACTTGCGACCTTGCCATTTTGGGCATCGAACTCAAATATTGGAATGTGGACGAGGGAAAATACTACCCTTATTTCCACAATATCAGGTTTGAGAATGTCACAAGCAGGAATAGCCGTTATATGATACATGTCGATGGCTTTGACAATCGCATACAGGCTCGTGACATCTTTTTCACCAATTGCCGCTTCGAGGGTGTTTCTCAACCTGAGGTCAACATCCTTGAGGGGACGGGAAATGTAAGGTTTAAAAACGTCACCATCAACGGGGTGTCTTATGATAACAAGAAGAAATAGTTTTCGTAAAACATTTGTCATCAAACTCTTTTCTGTTTGAAAGATGAATGACCTTTGGTTAAAGAAACAGTTAAACAATATCTTTTAAAATCTTAATCTCCAGTAAATTATTTAATCCTATGGATATTCCCGCCATTACCACCATTGTCATCATTGCAGTCATCGTAATCATACTTGCTGCCATCTTCCTTCGTCGTCATGACGATTCCAAGTCCGACTATAAGGAGCAACCTTTCGTACACAGTGGTAAGAAGTGGGTGTTCAACGGAATCCTCGACATCGACCACCCTCCTATGGAATCTTCTGTGTTCACCGACTATGAGGGGGAGTTGCAACTTATGGTAAGGAAGGGGTACGTCCATCACGACATCACCTTGCTCGAAGGCATCGATGCAGACGACCACCTTGGTCTTTTCCAGGCAGAAGCCAGAGCAACCTCAAACGGGGACATCACCTTGTCTGTTTCTGGAAAACCTTTTGCCATCCTATCAAAGCAACAACCCTCACTACATCAGAAAATAACAAAAAGTGGTGGTGTCGTCCCCGCTTATGGATTCATCGCCAAGCAGAACGACCGCATTGTCGCTGAGGCCTGTATCTGCTCCACGGCGCGGTCTTGATAAGCTGCGCCATAGTCCAAACCTCGCTTTGCCCGTAAACTTCCAGACTCGCCATCCATCCTCCCTGTCTTTCTATGCCGCGTCATTGTCGCGGCTTCCTTCTGCCCTTCACTTCCCTCTTCTTCACCTCTTTTCTCGTTCTTGTCGGAAATGAATGAAAACCATCTGAAAAACATCAAAAAATACTTAAAACATACCCTTTAAATCCTTTGTTTTTTGTACCTTTGCAACTCATTTTTTTATACATAAGACAGATGAGAAAACAGATGGTATTTATTCTTACCGCCATTTTCGTATTTTTGACAACGGCGGTTTGCGCACAAGAAGGTTTTTATGAGACACTTGTCAACAAAGGATACGAAATCGTTAATATTGAAAATGATGGTGTGAGGCAATATATTGATAATCGTGCATACGACAATCCTGAACTGGTCGGCAATTATAACTACAGCATTGTCACAAAATATAGCAAAGGTTCATCCTCAAGACCGGCAGGAATCAAGCTGAGTTGGTATTCTGAAACTCCAAAGGATGAAATCTCTTCGGTGAAGGTGACTCTGTTGGAGTCTGACGTAGAAAGGGAAAATGTGTTTCATAAAGGTGATTTGGCCAGTGAAAATTTGAAGTTCTATTATCCAGATATTAATAGCCAGGAGTATTTGCTCTGTAATATGCGTCCTCAAAAGTATTGCTATTATATAATTGAGGAGATATATAAAAATGGTCAAGCGAATATTTTGAAGTATGGTAGGTTCTATACCACGGGAAGGGTAAGGATGCTGCGTGTTGATGGAATGCACAATGTGCGAGACTTCGGAGGCTGGGACACTTCTTTCGGAAAGAAGGTTGCTTACGGCAGGATATTCCGTGGCAATCGTCCGGAAAACATAACATCTAAAGGTAGAAACGACTTCGTAATAAACGAACATGTAACAGCAGACCTCGACCTGCGTGGCACCAAACTTCCAAAATCGCCATTAGGACCACTTGAGGAGGTTGAGTATTTCTGCACCAATAACCAGCGCTACAGCTATGCTCTGGCTGGACGTGCGGAAGCGTTGGCTAATGATTTGACTATCATTGCCGACGTGCTTCGAAGAGGGGGCAGCGTGTTCCTGCATTGCAACCATGGAGTCAACAGAGCTGGTACGCTGTCTTTTGTGATTGAGGGAATTCTTGGCTACAGCGAAGCTGACCTTTGCAGGGATTACGAACTGTCATCGTTTGCATATGGAAACTTTCGTTCTAAATCCCTGGGTGATATGTTTCCGATTATTCGCTCTTATGGAGAACCCGGTGACGACCTGGCGCAGTGCTTCTACAATTTTGCACGTAGCAAAGGTGTTGAAGAGTATACCCTCGACACCATACGATGCATCATGCTTGGACTATCACCAGAAGACCCTCTTATCCTCAATGCACATGGAAGATGGTACGAATAAGGCTTTCTGTCTGAATATGTTACAGGAACTTGATCCCAAGCCAATTAGTTAATCATCACAATAGAGTATGAAACCTGCTTTTTATCCTTTTATAGTAGTTGTTACAGCTATTTGTATGGCTTCTTGCCACCAAGAGGTGGAAATAACTGTAGACAACACGCCTGACCCTCCTGTATGGACTTTCAATTCCGATGATGTAGAGTTGGGTACCACTGATTTCGACACTTTTGATATTGAGCTAGACTACTCTCAGTTGAACGAAAGATTGTATACCGATCCTTCAAACCAAATGTATGTTGAGAACTCAAAGTTCGGAGATGTAATCAATGTCGTTTATAAAGGTGACAAGGCTGTCGTGAGTAGTGAAAACTCATCCGACTTTTCCATCAAGACCGATGGGGCACACGTGACAATTAATACAAACAAAGATGTTGCTTGTACGCTTACGGGAGCAACGGATAATGGGTCGCTGAAAATCATTGGCGACAACAAAGTGTGTATCAAACTCAATGGCTTGAAGCTAAAGAATGCTCAAGGACCTTCCATCAATAACCAGTCAAAACAAATTTGCTTCCTTGTCACTGACTCCATCTCTGAGTTGAGAGACGACAGCATATATGCTGACTTGGGCGATAGCCTGAAACAGAAAGGTTGTGTTTACAGCAAAGGTCCTCTGGCCATCAGTGGAAAGGCTCCTTTGAAGATTATTGCCAATGGGGCGGATGCCATACATTCTGGCAAGACTCTTTTTGTGCGACGTGGCAGCAACATCAATATAGAATCCAATGCAGGCAGTGCCATTAAGGCAAAGAAAAAAGTAATGGTTGAAGGGGGGATGCTCAATATATTGTCTTCAGGAAGAGGAGGACATGGCATCACTGCTAAGGAAATCGTGCAAATCGATGGTGGACGAACCACCATCATCAGCAATACAGGACCAGGAAAGAATGGAAAGAACTCTCGTTGTATAAATAGCGATAGTATTGTGGCTATCATGGGGGGCATGGTACGTGTGAAGGATTCATCGGTTGGAGGAAAGGGCATACGTGCGGGACATAAGTTCCATGCCAAGAACTGTATTGTGGATGTTCTCACCTTTGGTACCGACGACAAGGTTACCGGTAGCAAAAACAGAGGCATTAAAGGAACCGATGAGATAAGAATTGATAGTGCTCGTGTGCGTGTACGTACTGAAAATGGTTGGAACGAAGGACTGTCGTCACGTCGGAAGGTTATGATCAACAATAGCCTTGTTGAATTGAAGACTCGTGATGATGCTATCAGTGCCGGGGAACCGAAAACGTCTGATATCGAGATAAATAACGGACGTGTGTATTCCATTTCCGGAATGGATGCAATTGATTCAAACGGGACGATACATATCAATAGCGGATTGGTCTTTGTGATTGGCCAAAGCAAGTTGTGTAGAGGTTTCGACTGCGACATCAACGAATTCAAAATCGGTTTTGATGCCATTGTCGTTAGTCTCGGACAGATAACTTCTCCTCCCACTGTCAAACTCCTTGAGCACCCTGCGTGTTTTGTTACACGACCTATCAATGACAAAGAGTTTTGCTTGTCAACAACCGGGATGAATGACAACTTGATCAGTTTTAAGACTCCTGATTTCAGGTTTTCCGACACTGGTTTCAGAGCTCTTGTCAGCATTCCTGAATTCAAGCAGAATGTATCGTATGACTTCTGCAATGGTGCAATCGTCAAACCGAAGCATACGTTCCATGGATTGGCGATTGGTGGAACAGTGGAGAACAAATCTGTCACCGACAGGCACACGTTCACCAAGAACTATAACGAATTATAACCTCTGGCTCTCGACAAACTGAAACACGAGGGGGAGTTTTTGATTCGTTCCCATAAGAAGTGCTGTGCATTTCTGGTGACTATGATTGGCAAAGCTTGTAAGCTTTGCCAATGTTGTTCATACCCTACGGCCTATGTTGTGTTGGGTTGTTTCTTTTGGGCTTTTCGTGGCTTAAAAAACTGCCAAAGATGATGAAAAGTATGTGAGGAATGCAGCTACCTGCGCAGGACTTGAGCGAAAAATAGCCTGAATGGGTGTTTTTTTCTCCTTTCCTTACCCTTATTTCCCAAAAAATTGCTTACTTTGCAGCATCAAGCCAGCATTGATGGCTTTCTCGGTGCATGTCGCAAGTGAAATGATGAAAAAAATCTTCAAGTGGGGAGCAATCTTGTTGCTCACGCCAATCCTGCTCTTCGTGATTGCAGCAGTCCTGTTATACACGCCTCCCGTGCAAAACTGGGCTGTGAAGAAGGTGGCTGCATACGCCTCCGAGAAGACTGGCATGGACATCTCGGTGGGGCATGTCTCACTTAAATTCCCACTCGACCTTGCCATCGATGACTTCAAGGCCATAAAGGACAACGACTCAATACCTGGTTTGAGAGACACCATCGCAGATGTTGCCAAACTATATGTTGATATCCAGTTGAAACCCCTGTTTGACAAGCAGGTGGAAATTGATGCTCTCGGATTCCGCCAACTTAAACTCAACACCAACGGATTCATTGATGATATCAGAGTGAAAGGCAACGTGGAATACCTTGACCTCAAATGCCACGGCGTCGACCTCAATAAATCATTGGTCAATCTTGATGCTGCCAAACTCGATAGTGCCAAACTTGAGATTTGTCTTGCTGACACGGTGCCGCCCGACACCACACCTGGAAAGTGGAAAGTCAGGGTGGGAGAGTTGCAACTATCCAGGGTAGATGTGAATGTGAGGATGCCTGGAGACGCCGTACGGGCAGCTGCATACGTGGGGGAGGCAAAAGCTACAGATGCCTTTCTCGACACACAGAATAATAAGCACGACCTTTCCAACTTGTTTCTGGCCAACACCGACGTGGCTGTCGATTTGCCTGGGAAAAAATGGGCACGTGCCATCATACACGAGGGAAAGGCGGAAGGTGTCAGGGCTGATGTGGATGGAAATAGTTACCAACTCGACAACTTCGAATGGTCGGGGGGCATGGCGCAGTATGACGATGATACAAAACCAAGAAAGAAAAGTGGACTTGACACAAGCCATATCAGGGCCGACAACGTCGTCGTGAAGGCTAATACCATCATCTACACACCTGAAGGGATGGCACTTGACCTGCAGGAATGCTCGCTGAAGGAGAAAAGCGGCATCAAGGTGGATAAATTCAAAACAGCTGTGGCGCTTGATGACAAAACTCTCCATCTGGACAACCTGTTTTTGCAGACTCCTGATTCACGCATCAATGCCAATGTGGACATTGACCTCAACACCTTCGATGACAAGAACCCCGGGAAACTGGATGCCAGCATAGATGCCTACTTGGGGAAGCAGGACCTCATGCGATTCATGGGTGACATGCCCAAGGACTTCGTGAGAAAATGGCCAAATCAGCCGCTCGCCATCAAGGGGAAGGCCAAAGGCAATATGAAAAGGGTTGATTTCAAAGGGTTGTATGTCTCCTTGCCCACAGCACTTCAGATGAATGCTGATGGTTATGTTGCTAATGTGACTGATTTCAACCACATCAAGGCTGATGTCAAACTGAAGGGTACAACACACAACCTCGATTTTGTCACTGCCATGTTGGACAAGTCGATCACTGACCAAGTGAACATACCCCAAGGCATCAACATCGATGGCAATTTCAAGGCTGACGGACACAAGTATGCAGCTGATTTCAAAGCGTCGGAAGGCGGAGGAGACGTCAAGGCCGTGGTGTCCTTCGACTCTGACCATATGAAATATACGGCAAATATCGATGCCAACCGCTTCCCGCTGCAGCATTTTGTACCTAAGATGGGGTTGAGTCCTCTCACTGCCCACATTGAGGCTGAAGGACAGGGTACCGACATCATGTCGCCTAAAACCAAGGCGAACATCAGTGCGCGTATCGGAAAATTCAAATACAACAACTACGACCTCGATGGAATGACTGCCAAAGCCTCTCTGGCTAACGGAAGGCTTGCTGTTGACATAGACAGCCATCATCCACTGCTCAATGGAAACATCTCCTTCGATGCTCTCATGAATTCAAAACGCTTGCAAGGCACCTTCGTTTGCGACCTTTCTGAAGCTGACCTTTACCAACTGCATATCATCGACAAACCTTTCAAGTTCAGAGGATGCGCCCATCTCGACATTGATACTGACTTCGATGAATACTACAAGGTGGAGGGATCATTGGACGACATGGTCGTCTTATACAACAATTCTTTGTTCCGACCAGACCATCTTGCCGTGGACTTGCTCACAAAGCGGGACACCACCTATGCAAGGGTGAACAATGGCGACTTCTACCTCGATATGAACGGAGGAAGTGGATACAAGGTCATGCTCAAACAATCTGAACAATTTACAAAAGAACTTACCAAACAATTGAAGGACAAGCATTTCGACCAAATTACACTGAGGAAGAAACTGCCTGATGCCAACATCTATCTCACAAGTGGAAGAAACAATTTCTTTGTCAATCTCGTGAAGGAACAAGGGGTGGACTTCGAACAGCTGTTGGTGGATTTGAACTCTTCGCATACCGATGGGCTCAATGGAAACATCAACATTTCCAAACTCATCGTCGACAGCATTCAACTCGACTCCGTGGGATTCAACGTTCTCACTGACAGCACGGGATTCAAATATACGGGACAGGTGAAGAACTATCCCGACAACCCTTATTACTGCTTCAATGCCATCTTCGATGGAGCCATCTTGGAAAAAGGGGCCGACATCAACGCTCGGCTTTACGATGCCAACGACAAACTGGGGCTTGACATCGGTGCCATAGCGTCAATAGAGCAAAATGGCGTGATGGTCAACCTCACAAAAAACAATCCTATCATAGGATACATACCATTCACCGCAAATCAAGACAACTACATCTTCATCGGGGATGACAAACGGGTGTCAGCCAACCTCAAACTCAAGTCGGACGACGGCATGCATATGCAATTGTATACCGACGACTCAAATGAAGAAGCACTGCAAGACCTCACGCTCAGCTTGGGAAGGGTGGACCTGGCGAAAGTGCTCTCTTTCATACCTTTCTTGCCGAAGATGGAGGGCATTGCTGATGGAGACTTCCACATCGTGCAAACACCATCCAACCTCTCTGTGTCTAGCTCGCTTAACTTGGGTAATTTCATGTATGAAAATTCGTTGCTTGGAAACCTTGGCTCGGAATTCGTGTACATCCCCAACGAGGATGGGACGCACCAGATTGACGCGCTGCTCTTCAAAGAGGGTGAGGAGGTGGGATCCCTCGTAGGAACATACAACCCCAAGGGAAAAGGATATCTGGATGCAAAGATGCATATGAATAAACTGCCTCTAAATTTGGTGAATGGGTTCATACCTGACCAAATCATTGGATTCCAAGGAGAGGCTGAAGGCGACCTAACTATCAAAGGCTCACTTGGAGAGCCTGATGTCAATGGGGAGTTGTTCCTTTCCAACACTTATATATTCAGCGTGCCATACGGAGTAAAGCTCCAGGTGGCCGAAGACCCGGTGCGAATCGTGGGAAGCCGGCTCCTCTTTGAGGATTTCGAGATCTTTGATGCCAATAAGACACCACTTGAAATTTACGGAAACTTCGATTTCTCTAACCTTGAAAGGATGTTACTCAAAATTAAGATGCAGGCGCGGAATTTCATGGTAGTCAACGCCAAGGAGAACAGCAAGTCGGAAGCGTTTGGAAAGGCTTATGTCAATTTCTTCGGCAATATGGAAGGACCGCTCAACGCACTTTCCATGAGAGGATTGGTGTCAGTGCTCGGTTCCACCGACATGACCTATGTGTTGAGAGACTCCCCGCTTGCAGCCGACAACCGTCTCGACGAACTTGTGAAATTTGTCGATTTCAACGACTCTACCGAACAAGTGGTGGCAAGGCCTCCACTCACGGGATTCAATATGGACCTCACGCTTAGTGTGGACGAGGGTGCACGCATCAAGTGCGACCTCAATGCCGACCATAGCAACTATATCGACCTCATGGGGGGAGGCACGCTGCGTATGCGTTACAATACCATCGATAACTTGCGCCTCACTGGAAAATACACCCTCAACGAGGGAGAGATGAAATATTCGTTGCCTGTAATTCCGCTCAAGACCTTTACCATACAGGAGGGCAGTTACATTGAGTTCAAGGGGGAACCGATGAACCCCACCCTCCACATCACCGCCACAGAAGAAAGAAAAGCCACAGTGGAAGGGGAGAACGGTGTAACTAGGAGTGTGGACTTCACTTGCGGAGTTGTCATCTCTAGGACATTGGAAGATATGGGACTGGAGTTCATCATCAATGCACCCGATGATGTCACCATCAACTCCGAACTGGCTGCAATGACAACCGAGGAACGTGGAAAAGTGGCTGTCACCATGCTCACCACTGGGATGTACCTTGCTGATGGAAACACCAGCGGATTCACCATGAATGGAGCTCTCAGCTCCTTCCTCCAAAATGAAATCAACAACATCTCAGGAAATGCTCTTAGGACACTTGACCTATCCATAGGAGTGGATAATGCCACGGATGCCTCCGGTGCCATGCATACCGATTATTCGTTCAAATTCGCCAAACGATTCTGGAATAATCGCTTGCGTGTCGTCATCGGAGGAAAGGTTTCCACCGGAGCGGAGATGGAGGGACAGAACAACTCCTTCTTCACCAACGTGTCCGCGGAATACAGGCTCAGTCCCACATCCAATCAATATATTAAACTCTTCTACGACCGTGACTCATACGACTGGCTTGAAGGAGAAATCGGAGAATATGGAGCGGGATTCTTATGGAAAAGGAAACTTACGCATTTCACCGATATCTTCAGCTTCAAGAGCGACCGGATGCCAACAATGCCGCCGCCCAGGAAAGACTCAACGATGAGCAGGACGATAGTGCCCATTGACACCCTCAAGACAACAAAACCATGAAGAAAAAGGCCAAACCAGAAAGCGTCGTTGCCTTCACGATGCTCATTTCTTCCTTCTTCATCGGCGCATGCTCCACTACGAGTGAAGTGCCGGAGGGGGAAAGGCTTTATACGGGCATCGACAAGGTGAAGTTTGAGAACTATGAGAAAAACGACCATTTCATCACAACACAGGAGGAGGTGCTGGCTGCTCTCGATTGCCCACCAAACGGCGCACTTTTTGGTAGTTCCTATTACCGCTCGCCCTTTCAGACTAGGTTGTGGATTTGGAACAAATACCATGACAAGGATACTCCTTTCGCCAAATGGATGACTAACTCCTTTGGTAAAGCTCCCGTCCTTTTTGACAATGTCAACCCAGAGTTGAGGGCGGCGGTGGCGCAATCCACACTCAACGTTCATGGATATTTTCAAGGAAAGGTAACCGCATCGGAGGTGGTCGGAAGCAACCCCAAGAAAGCAAAGGTGGCCTACCAGGTGGACATGGGGCCGCTATATACTATCGATACTATGGCGTATGAGAATTTTCCAGATGAAGCCAAGGCCTTGATAGATAGTACGATGGAGGATTCATATATCAAGGAAGGGGGGCCGTTTGATGTGGAGATTCTTGACAAGGAAAGGAACCGCATCTCACAATTGTTCCGAAATAACGGCTATTATTACTACCAGTCGGGCTATGCCTCTTACCTGGCAGACACCTTCGCTATACCGCAGAAAGCTGTTATGAAATTGCAATTGGCCGACAGTCTTCCCGCCAATGTCATGAAGCCTTGGTATGTGGGAAACACCACCGTCAATCTTAGGGAGACTCCAAGAGAAGAATTGAAAGATTCGACGAAAAGAGGCTCCTTCCGCATCATCAAATTCAATGGAACAAGATCTCCGATGAGATCGGGGGTCATTTTCAATGACCTGAAACTCGAACATGGCAATTTGTTCTCCTATGACGATTATTTGGAGTCGGCAAGTAAAATCGGCAGTAATGGAATCTTCAGCTCGGTGGACTTCAATTTCACACCGCGTGACTCCACGATGGAATGCGATACACTTGACCTTACACTTAATTGCGTGTTTGACAAACCATACGATTTCTATGTGGAATCCAATCTTAAAGGAAAGACAACCGGCTTCCTTGGTCCACAACTTGTCATTGGTCTCACCAAGAGAAACGCACTGAAAGGTGGGGAAAAACTCGATGTCAACCTGCATGGAAGCTATGAATGGCAAACTGGTCACACTTTCGATGGTACTGATTCGAAAATCAACTCTTATGAATATGGTGGTGATGTGTCGCTCGAAATACCTCGAATACACTATCCATGGGATTTCTTTAAAAAAAGAAAACCAGGACAGCGCAAGCCATTGACACCGGAACAACGAGAAAAGATGAGGCAGAGAAGACTCAAAAGACGTTCCTTCTCCACGCCGACAACCATCATCAAAGCTTCCAGCAACATGGTCAACCGTTCGGGCTATTTCAGAAGGCACATCGTTTCTGGGGAGTTGACATACAAGTTCCAGAAAAACGCCTTCTGGACCTTCCTCGTCACACCATTGTCTGTTGAGTACAACTATTTCAACCGACGAACCGACAAGTTTGTTGATATGTTGGTCGAACATCCGTATCTACTCGCCACCATGCAGGATGTCTTCATCAACAAAATGAAGGCTACAGCTACCTACACCAATGCCTCAACAAACAGGAATCCTTTCTTTTGCTCTGCTTCGGTTAGCGAGTCGGGAAACCTGCTCTCGTTGGGCTTCATGGCAGGAGGTAGGGAGTGGAACGAAAAAAACAAGGAACTGTTCAAGAACCCTTATGCACAATTTGTAAAATTCGATACTGAGATGAGCAAATTGTGGAGACTGAGTGAAAGCAGTCAACTCGTGGGGCATGTGAGCGCGGGGATTGCCTTCCCTTTCGGAAATTCTGATTATGTTCCTTATACCGAACAGTATTGGGTGGGTGGCGCCAATAGTGTCAGGGCGTTTAATGTCAGAAGTTTGGGACCGGGAAAATTCCATTCCGACGATAAGAGATGGAGGTTTGTAGAGGAGGTGGGTAACGTTAAATTGCAAGCCAACCTTGAATATCGGACACGACTGCTTGGAAAACTATATGGAGCCATGTTCCTGGATGCAGGCAATGTGTGGGATACCAAATCAATTGATGAGATGGATGAAACCACCTTCAAGGGCTCAAGGTTCTTCGATGACCTCGCACTTGGTACTGGCATAGGCTTACGCTATGACCTTGACTTCTTCGTTGTCAGGATAGACTGGGGTATAGGCATCCATGCGCCTTATGACACAGGGAAAAGCGGATATTTCAACATACCCTCTTTCAGGGACGGACAATGCCTGCATTTTGCCATAGGATATCCTTTCTGAGAAAAAAACTTCAAAAATATTTGGCACAATCATTTTTTCTGCTTACCTTTGCAACCGCTATCACAAAAAGCGATGGACGTTTAGCTCAGCTGGTTTAGAGTATCTGTCTGACAGACAGAGGGTCGACGGTTCGAATCCGCCAACGTCCACAAAAAGGGTGTTTTCCAGAGTGGCCAAATGGGGCAGACTGTAAATCTGCTGTCTTTCGACTTCGGTGGTTCGAATCCATCAGCACCCACTACAAAAAAGAGAGTCTTGTCTGACAAGACCCTCTTTTTTTATGACCTGTTTGTAGATTCTTTGGCCTGCCTTCTCCCAGATTGCTTTCTCCGTATGTCCCGCTTTGCCGGCGCTGTCCTTGAATACTTGAAGAGGAAGTCAGAAAAATGTCCCCATTTTTGGTAGGTTCGCATAATTCCACTACCTTTGCACAAACATCTAAAACCATACCACATTATTAAAAATGGAAAAACTGAAAAAAATACTGCCCGACATCATAGCTGTCGTGGCTTTCGTAATCATCGCATTCGCCTATTTCTTCCCTGCTGACTTCGAAGGGAGGATTCTCTATCAGCACGACACTGCAGCAGGAAGAGGGGCTGGACAAGAGGCTTTGGAATACTTCCAGAAGACAGGAGAGCGTACACGATGGACAAACTCCACATTTGGCGGTATGCCCACCTACCAGACATCACCGTCTTATAGCAGCACCGATGGCCTCTCGCAAGTGGTCAAAGCATACCATCTTTGGCTTCCAGACAACGTGTGGTATGTCTTCGTATATCTCTTGGGCTTCTACATCCTTATGCGAGCCTTCAATTTCAGACCTTTGCTTGCATCGCTTGGCGCAATAGTGTGGGCGTTCTCCAGTTATTTCTTCATCATCATTGCGGCTGGACATATTTGGAAAGTATGGGCTTTGGCATACCTCCCACCGATGATAGCGGGCATCGTCTTGGCATATAAAGGGAAATACATGTGGGGACTCGTGGTGACGGCACTTTTTGCAGCTTTCGAGGTGAACGCCAACCACGTGCAAATGACATACTATTATCTCTTCATCATTGCATTCATGATTGTCGCATTTCTTGTGGAAGCCATTCGTGAAAAGCAAATGGCTCGCTTCCTCAAGGCATCTGCTGTATGTGCCGTGGCGGCTGCCATTGGTATTTGCTTGAACATCTCCAACCTCTATCATACTTGGCAGTACTCCAAGGAGTCGATGCGCGGCAAGAGTGAATTGGTGAAGGAAAACAGTGCCAACCAAACTGACAGTGGCTTGGAACGTGACTATATCACACAATGGAGCTATGGCATCGGAGAGACATGGTCGCTGCTCGTACCCAACGTAAAAGGTGGCGCATCAGTTCCCCTGGGCAATAATGAGAAGGCAATGGAAAAAGCCAATCCCCAATATTATCAGATTTACTCGCAAATTGGCCAATACTGGGGAGAGCAACCTGGTACGAGCGGACCCGTCTACGTGGGTGCATTAGTCGTCATGCTTTTCGTCTTGGGACTGCTCATCGTGAAAGGACCGATGAAATGGGCTCTATTGGCAGTCACCATCCTTTCAATATTGTTGTCTTGGGGAAAGAACTTCATGGGATTCACCGATTTCTTCATCGACCATTTCCCTATGTACTCCAAATTCCGCACCGTGGCATCCATACTCGTCATTGCGGAGTTTACCATACCATTGTTGGCCATGTTGGCTCTGAAGCAAATCTTTGATGAGCCCGAAAAACTGAAGGAAAACCGCAAAAAAATATTGATCAGTGCCATTGTGACAGGTGGCGTATGCCTGCTGTTCGCACTTTTCCCATCGCTTTTCTTCTCCGATTTCGTGTCATCCAGCGAAATGGAGGCGTTTAAGCAGTTCCCCGCTGACCAACTGGGACCATTCCTTGCCAATCTCAGAGAGGTGAGGCAGGCCATCTTCACATCTGATTGCTGGCATTCGTTCCTCGTCATCATTTTGGGTACCATAGCTCTGCTTGTCTACAACCCACCCAAGGTGAAGGCTGCCGGGGTCGTGGCAATGGTCATCGCCATCTGCCTGATTGATATGTGGATGGTGAACAAACGCTACCTCAACGATGGCATGTTTGTGTCTAGCATGGTCAAGGAGACTCCACAGCAGAAGACAGAGACTGATGAAGCCATCTTGCAAGACAAATCGCTCGACTATCGTGTGCTCAATTTCGCTTCCAATACCTTCAACGAGAACGAGACCTCGTTCTATCATAAGAGCGTGGGGGGATATCATGCTGCCAAGTTGCGCCGCTACCAGGAGATGATAGAGGCTTACATCTCACCGGAGATGCAGGCTGCCATGCCGGCCATCAGTGAACAGCAGGGCGATTTCTCCAAGATTCCTGGAGACTCGATATTCCCTGTCATCAATATGCTCAACACCAAGTATTTTATCCTTCCGTTGCAGGAAGGGAAGACCATACCGCTCCCCAACCCCTACGCCTTTGGCAACGCGTGGATGGTGGACAAAGTGGAATATGCTGCAAATGCCAATGAGGAAATAGAACGTGTTGGCAAGATAGATCTTCGTAAGACGGCGGTGGCTGACCAGCAGTTCAAGGAATGCTTGGGAGAGGGCACCCCGCAGGATTCCACTGCAAAGGTGAACATCACTTCGTATGAACCCAATCACCTCACATACACTGCAGAGACAGGAAAGGGGGGCGTCGTGGTCTTCTCGGAAATCTACTATCCAGGGTGGACGGCGACGGTGGACGGCAAGCCTGCCACATTGGGTAGAGTCAATTACATCCTCAGGGCATTGCGTCTCGAACCGGGCAAGCATGAGGTGGTCCTCGACTTCCATCCAAAGACCATTGCTACCACGGAGGGCATCGCATATGGGGCTGGTATCATCCTCATACTCGCCATCCTCGCCGCATGTTTTATGGAATACCGAAAGAGGACGAGTAAGGCCGATGCCCCGCAGCCTTAGCTCCCTATGGCTTCTTGGAATTTCCTAGCATCTCCTAGTCCCTCCTAGAGCTTCCTAGAGCTTCCTAGAACTTCCTAGAGCTTCCTAGAGTTTCCTAGAACTTCCTAGAGCTTCCTAAAACTTCCTAGCACCTCCTATAAAATAAAACAATAGTCCTCGTCATATGCAGAAACTGCTCTCACTTCCCCCCAACTTGGTGGACTGCTTCCACCAAATCACAGGATATGACCCGAAACAATGGTTTTGCACCAACGACCCTATTGGGCGCAAACTCGGAAGTGGGGGAGGGACGACTTGGCTGCTAAGGGAATGCCACAAGCATGAAGCTCCGGAAATCGACTTCATGCAATGGCTAGCTTCCGACAGACGCTTGTTGCTCCATGCTGGAGGACAGAGCAGAAGGCTACCGTCATACGCGCCATCGGGGAAAGTGCTCACGCCAATTCCCGTGTTTAGATGGGAGCGGGGGCAGAAACTCTCGCAAGACTTGTTGTCGCTTCAAGTACCTCTTTACGAGCGAATCATGCGTGCAGCACCCGAAAACTTGCACACCATGGTGGTCAGTGGTGACGTGTTCATACGTACCACCAAACCTCTGCCGGAAATCCCTGAGGCCGACGTGGTGTGTTTCGGACTATGGCTCAGCGACGATATTGCTACGTCGCATGGCGTGTTCGTGGCTGATTGCCATTCGCCGTCAACGCTGAAATGCATGCTGCAAAAGCCGTCCATCGCTGAACTCAGCAAGTTGCGTCACGACCACTATTACCTCACCGACATTGGCGTTTGGCTGTTCAGCGACAAGGCCATGAGTGTGTTGATGAACCACAGTGAGCGCGACGGGGAGGTGGTGGAATATGACATGTATACCACATTCGGCGGGGCTTTGGGCACACATCCAGTCATTGCCGACAAAGACATCAATGCCCTCAAAGTGGCCGTGCTGCCATTGCCAGGAGGGGAGTTTTATCATTATGGTACGAGTCACGAACTCATCTCCTCCACTTTGGCCATACAAAACTTGGTGAACGACCAGAGGGAAATCATGCACAAGTCAAGGAAACCTCACCCCTCCATCATTGTGCAAAACGCACAGGTGTGGGTGAAATATGACATTGGCAACCAAAACCTCTGGATTGAGAACAGTTGTATCTCCGAGCAATGGATACTTTCGCGTAACAACATCGTGACCGGGGTGCCGGAAAACAATTGGAGGCTGAGGCTTGAACCTTCGCAATGCATCGACATCGTACCGGTGGGCGACTGTCAATGGGTGGTCAGGCCATATGGATACAATGACTTTTTCCGTGGAGAACTGACCGACCCTCGCACAACCTTCATCGGAGAACCTTTCGCTGATTGGGCGAAAAGACGAGGTGTCGACATCTCTTCCATCGAGGAAGGGGATGACCTGCAGAAAGCAAGAATATTCCCCGTGGTGGACAACGTGCGTGACATGGGACTCGTGCTGCGATGGATGCTTTCCGAGCATTGGCAGGATGGAGGCAGGATGATTTGGAATGAAGCCAGGAAGATGAGCGCTGACGAAATCTCCCTCAATGCCAATCTTGTCAGACTGACGGAACAGAGAAAGGGAAACCGTATGTTCAACTGGCCTTTCATCGCGAATAATTACCAACATAGCATCTTCTATCAAGTGGATCTCGACGATGCGGCAACTGACTTCGCTCGTGCACATATCGCTGAGCCGCATCCTCTACCTGAGGATGAGTCGTTGATGACAAGGATACATGACGCGATGTTCAGGGCGAGATTGCGTTCTCTCAAGGGCATCCCCGGAGAGGAACAGGAAGTGAGGGCATTCCAACTGCTCAAGGATGGGCTGACGGCTACAGCACTCGCTGCCAAACAGCAACCGGTTATGTCGGTATATGCCGACCAAATCGTGTGGGGGAGAAGTCCCGTGCGTATCGACATCGCAGGTGGGTGGACCGACACGCCGCCTTTTTGCCTCATGGAGGGGGGGGACGTGGTGAACATTGCCATCGAGCTTAACGGGCAACAGCCTATACAGGCCTATGTGAGACCTTCGAAAGATTTCAAGGTGGTGCTTAGAAGCATTGACCAGGGGGCTGCGGAGACTGTGACAACATATGAGCAGCTGGCTGACTTCCACCATGTGGGAAGTCCCTTCTCCATTCCTAAAGCGGCTATGGTGCTCGCCGGATTCCAACCTGGGTTCTCTACTCTTGCATACGCTTCGTTGGAAGAACAACTCCGGGCCTTTGGGTGTGGCATCGAACTGACGCTCCTATCTGCCATTCCTGCAGGAAGTGGATTGGGGACGAGCAGCATCCTCGCGGCAACCGTCCTGGGGGCGCTCAACGACTTCTGCGGGCTGATGTGGGACAAGCAGGAGATAGGTTATCGCACACTCGTGCTTGAGCAGCTGCTTACCACGGGTGGTGGATGGCAGGATCAGTTTGGGGGATTGCTGCAAGGAGTGAAATTGTTGCAGACACCAAGTGGCTTCGACCAATGCCCCACCGTCAGATGGTTGCCATCGGAAATATACACGCTGCCCGACTACAAGTCATGCCACCTGCTTTTCTATACAGGCATCACGAGAACGGCAAAAAACATACTCACGGAAATAGTTCGGAGGATGTTCCTCAACAACCATGACCAACTGCAGTTGCTGCGCTCCATGAAGGAGCATGCCATCGATATGTATGAAGCCATACAGCGCAACGACTTCACTAGGATGGGAAAACTTATGGCGAAGACATGGGAACAGAACCAGCTCCTTGACAGCGGAACAAATCCTCCAGAGGTGGAAAAACTCACCAGGATGATCCACGACTATTGTCTTGGATACAAACTACCTGGCGCTGGTGGCGGGGGATACCTCTACATGGTGGCTAAAGACCCCGAAGCGGCCGCACGTATACGACAGACTCTCCTGGCCAACCGACTGAACAGCAATGCTAGGTTTGTAGATATGCAACTAAGTGGCACTGGATTGCAAGTCAGCAGAAGTTGATCTCGAAGTGGAGACTTGTTTTTGGCCATTCTTTTTATCCCGAATTTGAGAATTTCTTTTCAACGTGGAATACCAGGAAGTCATAGGGACGGGTCTTGTGACCCGCAATAGGACTTGTTGGGTTTGTTGACGTGAAATTGGCACGTTTTTTGCATTGATATGGGTAAAAAAGGAGGTTTATCATGGCATTTATAGACTATTACAAGATTCTGGGTGTGGACAAGAACATTCCACAGAATGAAGTGAAAAGGGCTTATTTGAAAAGAGCCAAGCAATTCCATCCCGACCTGCATCCTGACGACCCGAAGGCGAAAGCCAAATTCCAGGCCCTCACCGAAGCTTACGAGGTTATTGGCGACCCGGAGAAACGGGCGAAATATGACAAGTATGGCGAACAATGGCGTCAAGCAGAAGCTTTCGATAACGCTGGCGGAGGCGGTCAATACTGGCAGTCGGGTGGGGGAGGGTCGCCCTTCGACGGCTTCGACTTTTCTGTCTTCAGTCAGGGAGGAGGGGGCTTCAGCAGCTTTTTCGAGCAGATTTTCGGGAATAGAGGTGGGGCGTCACGGCGTCAATCCACTTCGCGTCAAGGGAAGGGTGAAATGATGGCCAGCGTGGACATTGATTTGTATACCGCTTTGTTGGGTGGCGAGGTGATTGTTGCCCTCAGCAACGGTTCGAAAATCAAGCTCAAGGTGAAGCCCGAGACACAGAACGGAACCAAGGTGAGGATCAAGGGCAAGGGTATGGACCGAGGGGATGGTTCTTTTGGCGACCTTATCATCACCTACAATGTAAAGTTGCCCACCAATCTCACCGAGCGGCAACGACAGCTCATCAGGGAATTGCAACAGGCGCGATAAAAATGATGTGAAAAAAAAGAATGAAATGAAATATGACAAAAGCCATCGTATAGAGCGATGGCTTTTGTCATTGAAGGAATGTCATGGGGCGGGTGGTGTACAAGTGATGCCCCAATTATCTATATACCATTTATTTGTATCTGGGTCATATTTCTTTTCACATTGATTCTCCACAGCATCTTCAATATCGTCGGGCAGGTTGCAGAAGAAATCGATACCGGTCAGTTCTTCCAGTTTGTCTATGGATATGGCGTAGTCGCCATAGTTCTTGTTTTTGTCACTCACGTTTTCATGTACAGTCCAAAGCCCGATGGCTTTGTAACTGTTGCTTTGCTTGTCATATGACAGAATGGCCATGTAGAAATATTTGGGCACAAGCAGCCTGTCGTTGCATTTCTCTTCGTAAACTTGGTCGCTGCGGATGGTGGCTGCCTTGACCACATAGAGCGTGTCGCATTTGTCTGACCAGCCATGGACCAAACTTTCCAAATTGCTCCACAATACACCATTATGATTCTGCCACTGGGGTTGCATGTTGCTCAAGAAGAATGTCTGGGAGTTCTGGTCATTCGAACATAAACGGTCGGCCGAGGGACACAGATGACCACGCGAGAAGCCTGATTTGCTGTAATCATTAAGAGTAGAACGATATTGGGGGGCTATCTCAGGGTCCTCCCTGAAGTCATCTTGGCGTACCACCGAATCTCCTCTGAAATTATTACCTGAATGTAACTCATAACATGTCCAACGATTGGCCTTGTCGGCATAGCTCCATTCCAGACTGTAGGTGATGCCGTAGTCGTCGGTCGACTTGATGATGAGCTGGTTCATGGTGGAGTCTGCGGCCAAATGGGGATATTCCAGGAGTTTGGCGCGGTAGAGGTTGCGGTTGATGTTGTTGTCGGTGATGACACCACCGCCGCCATGGTATTCATGCACCTCCACTTTAGTGGCCAGGTAGTCTTTAGACTTGCCGTTCTTAAGATAGACTTTCACGCCATATCTCAGGTTGAAGATGACCTGGACACGGTCGAATTGGTCATCGGTGTATCTCACCTCAGAGCCATCCTGCAACGTGATGACCACGGTGTCTCTCTCTTCCTGTGCCATTGCCGTGAGTGAGGTCAGCAGCGTGGCGAGTATTATGATGATGTGTCTTTTCATTGTTTTTCCTCCTCGTTATCTGATGACCATTTTTTTGCCTGATTTCACATAAACGCCTTTGGGTAGCTTGCCTTTGGAGGTGCAGACCATCTGGCCTCCGATATTGTAGATGGGACCATCGGAAGATTCACCGTCAATGGTGGCGGTGGTGATGTTGGTCATCACACCGTCGACGAAGATGTTGGCGGGTTGACTGTCCATGGTCTGGAAATAGGCTCGGAAGCCTTTCAATTCATTGGTGACGTTAGGGTAGTAGAGCGTGTTGTTCTCTCCGAGGAAGAGCACGCTGGTGTCGCCGGCATAGAGCGTGGTGGGCTCGTAGATGCCCACCATCTCATAGGTGCCGAAGACTATAGGGGAAAGGCCGCTTTTGATATTGGCTCCTTGAACGGCGATTTCATCAACATCTTCGACTGGGAATACGAGGTAAGGAACACCGCCTTGAAGGTCTTTCACAGAGGTGAATTCCAAACTGTTGTCGCCGGCATTGTAACCCGTGAACTCTGCCAGCTTCGCAGAAGACACGATGTCGGAGAAACAAAAGATGTCGAAGGGCAGGCAGAGCGTGTTCCATGTATTGGTGACAAGATGCCTGTCAATGGTGACGTTGACCAACCTGTCGTCATAGCTGCCTATGGTGGCTAAATTGCTATGGAGTGTCTCACCCAAGGCGATTTCGGGAACTATCTCGTCGATTTGTGTGTAGTGGAGGACTGAACTGTTGCCGTCCTCGGACGCATCCAGGATGCCGGCGACATTGAACGTCCTTCCCCTAAGGTCGTCGGGGAGGTTGTCGCTCATTCCGAAATAGTTGTCCAAAGCGATTGTTTGCCCCTCGCTCTCCAGGTAATAGCCTTGGTCGGTGGTGCCGATGGTGACATCCTCCACTGCCACGTAGTCGGCGCGGTGGGTCTCGTCTGTCAGGTCGGATAAGTTGCTTATCAGAAGGGGGGCGGGCATCTCCCAGTTGTCCAGGCAGAGAATGGAGTCGGCAATGGAAGTGCTGACATGGGTGAACTCAGGCATGCCGTTGTTGAGGTTGTATTCACCATCCACGCTGCCGATGAGAGCGCCGCCGATGTGGGTGTGCCAACCCGCATCATCGGGAAGGAAATTCTTGAAACTCACAGCCATGCCGTTATCGCGAACATAGGCGGTGATGACATCCCCTTCATGCACGTACTCTATCTTCCCGGGATTGTCGCGTCCGAAGGTGAGACGTGCCTTGGTGCCGTCTTCAAGTGCGCGCAAGGCGGTGATGGAGGTGACCTCGGGTGTTGGAGGGACTGATGCTTGTGTCTTCACGGTGATGGTTTGCAGACGCCAATGCCCGGTTGAGGCCGTGTTGGTGAACACCACGGTGCTGGAATTGCCGGTCCAAGTCGTGGTGACACCAATAATGGCACTTCCGCAGTCAACACTGAAATCGCTATTTGAAGGACTATTGCTTTTTTGGAAACCCATTGTGATTTGTATGATGTCGAGTGAGCCTGCATCAACAGTGAGCGTGTTGCCGCCGTAAATCCTGACGGCATTGCCTGTGTTGTAGTATTTGGGGCTGTAACTTCCATCTGCCTTGCTGAACGTAAGAGTGATGCCTTCCACTGTCAATGTACTGACGTCTTGTGCATTGGCATAGCCTTGTGCACTGAGGTTGATGGTCACCTCTCCAGCATTTGCCAAAGAGCAAGTGCCTAGAAGGATGGCAAATAAAAATAGGTGGGGTAGTTTTTTCATCATAGTCGTGTTTGATTGCCCCAAAGATAGTGTTTTTTCTTTTAAAAAACAATTTTGAGCTACTTTTTTTCCTCCTTGGGACGTTTTTTCCCTTTTTATGAAGACAATCTTGCCTGTTTCGTTAATTTTTGCTAATTTTGCACCCGTAAAGATAATGATATGATTGATTTCCCTTTTCAAGCAGCACTTTTCGACTTGGATGGCGTCGTGGTGGATACTGAGTCTCAGTATTCCATCTTCTGGGGTGGGGTGTGTCGTGAATACCATCCTGAACAACCGGGGTTGGAGAACAGGATCAAGGGGCAGACACTTGACCAGATTTTCGATGCCAATTTCGATTCACCGGCAGCGAGGGCTGACATCTTGAAACGTCTCAATATTTTTGAGGCGCAAATGGAGTATGCCTATATCCATGGAGTTGAGAACGTTATGAAATGGTTGAGGGATAAAGGCGTCGCCACCGCCTTGGTCACTAGTTCCAACATCCCCAAGATGAACTGTGTATATAGGGCGCATCCCGAATTCAAACAGTTGTTTGACATTGTACTTACTTCGGAGGATTTCACACAAAGCAAGCCTCATCCGGATTGTTATCTCAAGGCTGCCTCGATTCTGGGGGTGGCGCCTGATAAGTGTATGGTCTTTGAAGATAGTTTCAATGGCTTGAGGGCGGGGTGGACTGCAGGTATGCCGGTCGTCGGGTTGGCCACCACCAACCCGGCAAGCAAGATTGCATCGTTGTGTGATGTGGTCGTGGAGGATTTTTCTCATTTCGATGAGAACACGTGCCTTTTGGCTTTAGACCATTTCAAAAAGCGGTCTTAGTATTTCTTTGACTGACAGAGAACAATGTATACCCAAAACACTCCCGTTCACATTCGACTATGGAACAAGGACTTCTGGCTTCTGGCCATTGCCAACTTGTTCTTGGGAATGGCTGTTAACGTCCAGATGGTGATGACGTTCCTCATGGCTGATTCTCCTTATGAGGCTTCAAAGGCGATGGGGGCTTTCGGCATTGGAATAATGGTGCTGGGGATGTCGGTATCGTTCCTTGTGGAAAGATATCGCAGAAACCATGTGTGTTGGTATGCCATACTTGGCGTGGTGGCGTGCCTCGCCATTCCCATTTTTTATGACTTGCCCGTTGGTGGAATGGTTGGGGTGAGGTTGGCCACTGGTATTTGCTACGGCTTGGCGGAGATGGTGTTATACAGCACGTTGGTGCTCGACACCTGTGAATCACATCAACGCACAGAAGCCAATTATGCCGTCACTTGGTTTGGAAGGATTGCATTGGCTTTGGGGCCATTTTCCGCTCTTTTACTTGTCAGGTTTTTGGATGTCAGACTACTCTCTTGGATATCGGCGGGGGCCGCTGTGGTCGCTTTGTTGATGGTGATGATGGTGAGGTTCCCCTTCCGCTCTCCTGGTGACAATATCAAATTGGTGAGTCTGGATAGGTTCATCCTGCCTGCCTCTTGGGGGTTGATGCTCAATCTCTTTTTCTTTTCCACTGTCTTGGGGTTGATTCTTTCCATAGAAATGGCGCATCTTTCTTTTTTCGCCTTGCTCATGGTGGGGTTCTTGTTGGCAATCGTGGCAGAGAAATACGTTTTTGTCAATGCGGAATTGATGAGTGAGGCAATCGCGGGGATGCTGTTGGTGGGATTCGCTTTGTTGCTTATGTTGGTGGAAATCGAACAGGCTTTTGTTACCATTCCCATTCTCATAGGACTTGGCTCGGGAATCATGGCGTCAAGATTCCTCCTGTTTTTCATCAAGTTGAGTGACCATTGCCAGCGTGGGACATCTCAAAGCTCTTTCTTCCTGGCGTGGGAGTTGGGGCTGGCATTGGGATTGTTCATGGGATTGGGAAGAAACGCTAATGCCGTAATCCCCTTGGTTGGAGAGTTGCCATCTTGGAAGGTGGTGGGAGTCATTGCTTTGTTTTTCGATGTGGCAGCATTATTGTTGTATGTGGCTTTTACGCATCAATGGTATATGAAGCATAAAAACAGGTAAAAACAGATGAAAAAGCAAGAAGGTTGAAAATACTTTTTCAACCTTCTTGCTTTTTTGGGGAGCTATGCAATATCTTCTATGGCATCTATAGCTTCTCAAATATCACATGTTATTTAGTTCTTTCACTGCTTTGGCGTGTTTTTTTTCCGCCTTGATCTTTTGTTTTTCGGCTTTTTCAGCCTTCTTCATCAGTTTCTCCTTTTTCTTCGCTTCTTTTTCTTGCCTCTTGGCCTCTTTTTCAGCGGCCTTGGCTTGTTTCTCTAATTTCTTCTGCTCTTTCTTGGCTTCTTTGGCTGCCTTCTCTTTTTCTTTTTCTGCTTTTTTAGCCTCTTTTTCTGCTTTTTTAGCCTCTTTCTCTGCTTTTTTAGCTTCTTTTTCTCTTTTTTCATTCTCCTTCTGCAATTGGGCGGCTTTTTCTTTCTCGCGTTGTGCCTCTTTCATTTGGGCTTCACGTGCTGCCTGTTGCTCGGGCGTCAACTCTCCTTGCGGAATGACACCGCTTTCCACGTTGCTTTGTGCTCTTGCACTGATGTTGAAGAACAGGGCGGCAAGCAACATGATGAATAATGCTCTTGTTTTCATATCAAATGTTTTTATAGGTTATACACTTTTGCAAAAATAGTAAATAAATTCCTATCTGACACCATGAGTGCCTTATATTTTTGATTTTTTTATGTTTTTGCCAAGACTCTCTGGGAGTGATCTTTTGAAAGGCTCGGCTGGTTGGATCTCATGATGTTAAATGAGGTATCCAAGGCTCTTCAGTCTATTCTCAAATCTGGTATGGTTGGCATTCGTCACCAGGATGATGTAGTTTTCTGCCCTGATGATGAGCTTTTGCAATATGGGGTCGGAAGCCAGAAGCTTGACAAGGGGCTTGTTGTCGGGTGAGATGCTGTAAAGGTGGTATTTGCTTAATTCCAATGGAGTGAGAGGTTTGCATCGCTTGAGCAGGCTGTCGAAGAACTCTTGCCACATGGGACTGAGTTCACCACTGATGTATCGCTTGAAGAAGGCAATCTTCTGTTCAACGTCTTTCCTGCTCTTGCAATGTGAGAGGAAGGTTTCTGCGTTCATCTTGTATCGCCGGTTGCCTATGTAGGTGCAGGTGTCTGTGAGGAGGCTTTCGTAGGGGTTGTCATCAGGGAGAGAACGGATGATAAGGCGTTCTGGGTCGAGTTCGAACAGAACCTCGTCATTCTCCAAAATCGGTGCTTGGTAAGTGGGGGAGAGGTCGTAGACGTATTCACCAAGGCGGGTGAGACGGATGTAGAGCAGGCTGTCATAAGGACTGACGTCGTCTTTGCTGTAATCCCTGCAACCTGCCTCAAGGATTCCCCACGAAGCAAGGAGGAACAATAAACCTTTTACATATGGCTTGCCCATCTCGTTGATTTGGTCGAAGTAGTTGATTTCATGCTCTATCCTTGCAAACTTGTTGTTGATTCTTGCACTGGAATTGGAACGATAGAAAAAGGTGAGATGGCTATGGTAGTGTCTGCTGTCAAACGCGTGGCGAATGAATGAGTCGACTGATATCCATTTGCCAGTTGGCAAGTCCAAGAGATTGGAGATGGTGTGTTCGATGAGGGAGGCGCCGTAACAGTTGTAATAATGGTTCGGGCGCAAACCGCTGATGTAGTTCAGCACCATCGGGTAGGTTTGGGCGGTGAGGGGCATCATCTTACGAACATAGTGCTTGATGGCATCTTCTGGAGCGTCTGGCTTTTTCACCTTTCTGGTCAACTTGCTCACGAAACCGGCGGTTTGCAATAAGAATGAGTTGCGTATCAGTGTCATCTCCTTGGGGAGGGCGTTGTTGGTGAAAAACTCCTTCGCGCCGAGTTGCTTGGCGGCTTTCTTGATAGAGGCTGCAGTGAAGCGGGCACCGTTGAACTCCAATATGTCTCGTTCAAGCAATGCTTCAACCACCGGCAGTATCTGAAGAGATGATAGTTCGTTGTCGTATGTGTGAATGGATTTTGGTGGTTCCTCGAAAACCTCCAGTTGACTCATGCCGGGCAGCAAGGGCTCGTAGATGAATTCTCGTAACCCATCTTGGATGTAGACGTTATAGGTGTAGTTCCATTTTGAGTCGTAGCCGGAATAGATGTAATCGATGAATGGGAGGTCTAGCTTGTCTCTGTTCCTCCATCCATATCTGTTGTTGTCTGTCTTGAGAGGGATGCCGTATTTCTTCTCTATCTCCTCCATTGGAATGAAATGGTGCAAAAGTATGTCTCTCAAGGCATTGGTTTGCTTTTCGGGTAATAAAGCGAAAAAGGCCTCCATGTTGCGTTCCTCACAAAGCATCATGGCGCAAAATTGGGTGTATACCAACTTGATCTGGTTGCGTGACGACAGCAGGCTGGAGACATACTGCGGCGTGGGAGCAAGCTTTCCGTTTTCCCAAAACATGATGGGGGCTTGCCCAAAGGCTTTGAAAAAGATTTCGGCCACTTCTTGCAATGTATCTTTGTTGTTGTGGTATTCTAATTGTTCCCGCAAGGATTGGAACGCCTTGGTCTCTGGAATGTATAAGTCGATGTTTGGCATGGGGGGTGTCAGCTTAAGATGAATTCAATGTCTTCTTCTGTAAGTACCTTGGTGGAGGACGAGTCGCTCCCTATCAGGCCGTTGAAGAGTTCGGCTTTTTGCTGTTGTAACAGTTGGATTTTCTCCTCTATGGTGTCGCGGGTGATGATGGAGTAACTCATTACTTTCTGCTTCTGACCGATGCGGTGAAGTCTGTTGATGGCTTGCTCCTCAGCGGCTTTGTTCCACCATGGCTCAAAGATGAATACGGTGTCGGCGACAGTGAGGTTCAATCCCACGCCTCCTGTCTTCAGAGTCATCAGCATCACGTAGCAGGAGGGGTCGTTTTGGAACCGTTCTACAACCGTGCGACGGTCTCTCGTGGAACCTGTCATGGTCACGAAGTAGATGCCTTCATGGTCAAGACGCTCGCTCACTATTTCTATCCCGGCGATGAAGTTGAAGAACACCACCACTTTGTGACCGTTGCCAACGGCGTCGAGCACGTTCTCCATCAATAGGTCTATCTTGGGGGACGCCACTTGACCGTCGCTGAGGCTCTCTGGAACGGAGGCGATGCGTCTCAATTCACTGAGGGCCTGGAACATCACAAACTGGCTCTTGGCGATTCCCTTGTCGTGTATCTCTGAGCGCACGATGCCTTGATAATATCGTCGGCGCTCTTCATAGAAACGTTGTTGTTCGGCCGACATCTCACAAAACAGCATCTGCTCTGTACGGTCGGGGAGTTCCTTGAGCACGTCTTTTTTCAAACGCCTCAACAGGAAGGGGTAGATCTTACGCCTCAGAGCTGTCATCACTACTTTGTCTCCTTGCTGCTGGATGGGGTAGGTGTATTCCCTGTTGAAATCTTCCAATTGTCCGAACATTGCCGGGTTGAGGAAGCGGAAGAGCGAGTAGAGTTCGGTGAGGTTGTTCTCAATGGGGGTGCCGCTCAGCGCCAGCCTGTGCTTGCCTTGGAGGAGCATGACGGCCTGGGTGGTTTGCGAACCGACGTTCTTGATGTTTTGGCTTTCGTCAAGGATGATGTAGTGGAATTTCTTCTTGCAGAGGGCTTCGATGTCATTGCGAACCAATGCGTAGGTGGTGAGGACCAACTGGCTTTTCAGCGCTTCGTCCAAGTTGCGCTGATTGCCGTAGTAGATGCTGAAGGTCAACTGTGGGGCGAATTTCTTCAATTCATCCTGCCAGTTGAACAGCAGCGTTCGGGGCATCACGATGATGGAAGGTGTCTTCGTCTTCGGATAGATGCGTGTCAGCATGGCGATGGTTTGCAGAGTCTTGCCCAAACCCATGTCGTCGGCAAGGCAGCCGCCAAGGGATTGCTCGTGGAGGTAGTTGATCCATTTCACACCATCTGCCTGGTAATTGCGGAGCGTGGCATTCACCTGAGGGAATTTCATCTTTTGTTCTTTCAGGTGGTTGAATCCTTCGAACACTTCTCTGTGGTGTTCGAAAGCCGCTCCTTCCATCCGCTGATGCATGAGTTCTTCCACTTCTGGCAAGTCGAAGAAGGATATGCGCAAGGTGCCGTCTTTCTTGGCTCCGTGCTTGTAGATGCGTTCCAACCGTCGCATATATCCCTCGTCAACGATGGCGCGGTTGCCGTCTGCCAAAGTGATGTATTTGTTCTTCTTGTATTGAGTGAGGAATTTTTTCAAGGAGAACTCCTCGTCGTCGATGGTGATGCTGGCAGCTCCTTCGAGGATGTCGATGCCCGAGCCGATGCTCATCTTGAGCTTGGGCATGGCGGTGTGAACCTTGTATTTTATCAATTTGTCGGAGCCGACCAGACGGTATTCACGCACTAGATCTGGAAGAGACCCCACGAGGAATGGCCCTGCTGTCTCTTCAGGGATGATGAAGAGGTCGCCTTCTTGATAGATCTCCTTTTTCCCCTTCGGAGTGGCGAAGGACAAGATTTTCTTATTTAGGGCCTTGATTTGTTCAAGGTTGTCGTGATGGGTGATGCGTTGCAACAAGATTTGGTGCTCCATCGTCAGACGGGCAACGTACACAAGGTCGAAGCGTTGAACGAAATCATAGTCCAAACCCTCGACGCCTTGCACGAGGCGAAGATAAAGAGACATGTCTTCATCCACTTTCTCGAAAATGATGGTCGGAACGGTCGATATGGGCTGTTCGCTAACCACCAGTTTGTAATCGTCCATCACAGGAACGATGTGCTCCATGTAGGAGTAGAAGACGGAGAGGAATGACTCCAACCATGCTTCAGGGAATTGGATGAGGAAGAATTTCAAGGAGGAGAAATTGTCTCCTATGGGGTGGATGGGGTGGATGGTGTTGGAAGTAAGGACATGACTGTCGGAAAGGAACATGAATTGCTGCAGGTCGCTACTCTCGCCCACCACGTCAACGTGGGTGGAGCATTGGCCGTTTCCTGCCTTTTCTATCACAAGGCGCACCTGCAACGTCTCCTCAGAAACGCTGACTTTATGCATCTTTTCGTCTACGATGTTGTCGCAGCGCATCAATTCGTAGAGCAACCAGCGATATTCATGGAGATAGACGCGTTTTTGCTCTGTTCCCCATGTGATTTTCTCTTGCATGTCCTCCTTCGCTCTTGCCATGGAGCGAAGGACATTGAAATTGTTGTCTGTATAGAGGCGGTACTCGGTTTCCACCTCCTCGCCGTTTTTATCAACCACTTTCAAAAAGGCAAGGCCTTGTTCGTTGAAGCAGATCATGAAGAATATGCTGTCAGGCCTTTTGCTCTTGGAGCTGATGCTGATGGCTTTGTTTCGGGTGAAATGTTGTAAGAATAGTGACTTGTCGTCCATAGGGCGTAAGGTTCAAAGTATTAGTAAGTTTATTGTTCTGTCAATTTCCCTTCTTTGTTGAGGGCGCGCCACATGCATGAGCGGACTTCGGGGGTCATCTTCTCTATTTGGTCAAGGAGTTTCTTGATTTCATGGCGGTGGGAGGCATGCTCGTAGGGGCAGTGCTTCACTTGTTTCTGATATCCTCTTATCTGGGCGAAGGCTTGGAGGTCTTCCTCTTTTTCCATGCATAATGGCCGGATGATGGCGAGTGGCATCTTCCTCATTTTGAGAAAGGCAGGCATGGAACCGAACTGTCCTTGGTAGAACAGACCCATCAGCGTGGTTTGGAGGATGTCGTCTTGATGGTGGCCGAGGGCGATTTTGTTGCAACCTAGTTCCTGGGCGACATTGAAGAGGATTTTTCTGCGATACCAACTGCAGAGAAAGCAGGGGGAACGTCGAGTGTCGGTTGACGGGTCGAACCGTGTTGTCTTGACATGCAAGGGGACTCCCAAGGATTGAGAGAAAGATTCCAGGTAGGAAATGTCGCTTTCGTATTCGATGTTGTCCATCCTGACGTGGATGGCTTCCAACTCAAAGCGGGGATGTTGTATCTTCTGTCTTTGGGAAAGAAGTTCCAACAAGCATAGGGAGTCTTTTCCTCCTGACAGTCCCACGAGGATGCGGTCGTCGTCGGAGATGAGGTCGTATGTGGCCATCGCCTTCACCAAACGTTCCTTCAACCGCTTTTCTAGTAGCTGGCTTTCGTTAGGCTTCGGCATGGGTTATTCCATGAATACCAAATACACGGCGCAGATGATGAGCAGGAACGCGAGGAAGTGATTCCAATTGAGATGTTGGCCTTGGAACATGATGTTGGCCAAGATGGCAAACACGATGATGCTGATGCATTCTTGCAACACTTTGAGTTGCACCAAATTGAATGGACCTCCGTTGCCGTTGAAACCCAAGCGGTTGGCGGGCACTTGACAGCAATATTCAAAAAAGGCGATGCCCCAGGAGAATGCAATGACAGCAATCAGGGGCCAGTCTTTGCTGGCTCCTGATTGTTGAAGTCTCAGATGCCCATACCAAGCGAGTGTCATGAACACGTTGCTGGTGATGAGCAGGATGATGGTGTAAAGGCCGTTCATTCCTTGTTGCTGAGTTGATCGTGCATGTTGGCTGCTGCGGCACGTCCGTCGCCCATGGCGAGGATGACGGTGGCACCACCGCGCACGATGTCGCCCCCGGCAAACAGGCCATGCCTCGACGATTGCATATGCTCATCCACTACGATCGTATTCTTCCTGCCCAGTTCCAGTCCTTCCACACTCTTGGGGACAAGGGGGTTGGGAGATACGCCGATGGCTACTATCACCTGGTCCACATCAATGGTCTTCTGCTCGCCGGTGGGCTCCGGACGGCGTCGGCCACTGGCATCGGGCTCGCCAAGGCGCATCACTTCCAATACGGCTTGCTTCACGGCACCGTTCTCGTCGCCGATGTAGGCGATGGGATTGTGCAACGTGAGGAAGTCGATACCTTCTTCCTTGGCATGCTTCACCTCTTCAAAACGGGCGGGCATCTCGGCTTCGCTGCGACGATAGACCAATGTCACTTGGGCACCAAGACGTTTGGCGGTGCGCACGGAGTCCATGGCGGTGTTGCCTCCACCTACCACCATGACGTTCTTAGCGGGGTTGATGGGGGTGTCGGTGGTGGGGTTGGCGGCGTCCATCAAGTTGACGCGGGTCAGGTATTCGTTGGACGACATGATGTTGATGAGGTTCTCGCCGGGAATACCCATGAAGTTGGGAAGGCCGGCGCCGGAGCCTACGAAGATGCCCTTGAAACCGTCGGCTTCCAATTCTTGGATGCTGATGGTCTTGCCGACGATGCAGTCGGTCTGGAAATGCACGCCCATTTTGCGGAGGTTGTCAATTTCCACATCGACGATGTG
Organism: uncultured Prevotellaceae bacterium; assembly: GCA_902786665.1. Lineage (GTDB taxonomy): Bacteria > Bacteroidota > Bacteroidia > Bacteroidales > Bacteroidaceae > Prevotella. The sequence continues at coordinate 82,237 of CADADN010000003.1, forward strand.
GTTGGGAAGACGGAATTCGGGAATGCCGTATTTCAGCACGCCGCCAATCTCGTGGAGTGCCTCGAACACATATACGTCATAGCCCAGTTTCACCATGTCGCCGGCGAAACTCAGACCGGCGGGACCTGAACCGACAACGGCTATCTTGATGCCGTTGGAGGGGGCGATGTCGGGGATGCTCATGTTGCCGCTCTCACGCTCGAAGTCGGCGGCGAAACGCTCCAGGTAGCCGATGGCGACGGCTGGCTCGTTCATCTTCAAGTGGATGCACCTGGCCTCGCATTGCTTCTCTTGGGGACAGACGCGGCCGCAGACGGCGGGAAGTGCGGAGGTGTCTTTCAACACTTTGGCGGCGGCAAGGAATTGCCCGCGCTCGATGTTCTTAACGAAGGAGGGGATGTTCACACCGACAGGACAGCCTTCCACACAGGTGGGCTTGGCACAGTCGAGGCAACGTTTCGCTTCGGTGAGGGCCATCTCCTTGGTGAGACCGGTGTTCACTTCTTCGAGGCGAGTGGTGGCGCGATAGACGGGGTCGAGTTCGGGCATCTTCACCCTTGGGATGGCGGTGCGCTCTTTCGGCTTCATCTGCTTGCGCAGTGCCTGGCGCCACTCGGCGTTCCTGTCCGTGAGAATCTCGATGGTGTCGTTGGTCGGGTCGTCGTCCATCACCACGTCGGTGCTTTCAATGACGACGGACTCTTCTGAAGTGCCCATATGCTCTTCGAAATGCTCCAACTCTTCCTGCTCTGCACGTTTGAAGGTGCCCATGCGCTTGAACATCTCGTCCCAGTCGACCAGACTGCCGTCAAACTCTGGACCGTCAATGCAAACAAACTTGGTCTTGCCGCCGATGGTAAGACGGCAGGCACCACACATGCCGGTGCCGTCTACCATGATGGTGTTGAGTGACACGTCGGTGGGGATATTGTATTTCTGGGTGAGAAGGCAGCAGAATTTCATCATGATGGGAGGGCCGATGGCAAACACCTTGTCGATATGCTCTTGGTTGATGAGTTTCTCGATGCCGATGGTGACGACGCCTTTCTCGCCATAACTGCCGTCGTCGGTCATGATGATGGTCTCGTCGCTGCTGGCCCTGACGGCGTCCTCAAGAATGATGAGGTCTTTGCTGCGGCCGGCGAGGACGCTGAGCACACGGTTGCCGGCGGCTTTCAATGCGCGGATGATGGGAAGCATCGGGGCTACGCCGACACCACCACCGGCGCATATCACCGTGCCGTAGTTCTCAATGTGGGTGGGATTACCAAGTGGCCCCACCACGTCGGTTACATAGTCTCCTTCATTCAGGTTGCATAGTTTGATGGAGGAGAGACCTACTTTCTGCACGACGAGCGTGATGGTGCCTCTTGCAATGTCGGCATCGGCGATGGTGAGAGGCATGCGCTCGCCTTTCTTCCCTACGCGGACGATGACGAAATTACCGGCTTTGCGACTTTTCGCAATCAGTGGAGCTTCTATCTCAAAGAGAAACACTTTCTCGGAGAATTGCTCTTTCTTGATGATTTTGTTCATTATGGTTGATGTTTTGCTAGATTTCCTAGTGTTTCTGGTTTTCCTAGTTCCCCTAGTTTTCCTGGTCTTTCTGGAAATACCAGGACTTCTAGTAAGGCGAGGGATTCTTATTCAAAGTTGTTGTCGTCGAGCATTTCGAAACCGCAATAGGGGACGAGGACCTTGGGCACGCGGATGCCGTCGGGGGTCTGGTTGTTCTCCATAATGGCGGCAACGATGCGTGGAAGGGCAAGGGCCGAACCGTTGAGGGTGTGGCAGAGTTCGATTTTTTTGCTTTCGGAACGACGGAAGCGGCATTTCAAACGGTTGGCTTGGTAGCTCTCGAAGTTGGAAACCGAGGAGACTTCCAGCCAACGTTGCTGGGCGGCACTCCATATCTCAAAGTCATAACAAAGGGAAGAGGTGAAACTCATGTCGCCACCACAGAGCCTGAGGATGTGGTAGGGTTGCTCCAACTTCTTCATCAAGCCTTCCACATGGGCAAGCATCTCGTCAAGGCTTTCATAGGAATGTTCTGGCTTGTCGATGCGAACGATTTCCACCTTGTCGAACTGATGGAGGCGGTTGAGGCCGCGAACGTCCTTGCCGTAACTGCCGGCTTCGCGACGGAAGCAACCGGAATAGGCGCAGCGCTTGATGGGCAGTTGGCTCTCGTCAAGGATCACGTCTCGGAAGATGTTGGTAACAGGTACTTCGGCTGTGGGGATGAGGTAGAGGTTGTCAAGGTTGCAGTGGTACATCTGGCCCTCCTTGTCGGGCAACTGACCTGTGCCATAGCCGGATGCTTCGTTGACAACGTATGGAGGTTGTACCTCCAGATAGCCGCTCTTGCGGGCCTCGTCGAGGAAGAAGGCCTCTAGAGCGCGTTGGAAACGGGCCATCTTGCCGATGTAAACAGGAAAACCGCTGCCGGTGATCTTCACGCCGAGGTCGAAATCGATGAGGTTGTATTTCTTGCAAAGATCCCAATGGCAGAGGGCGTCGGATGGGAGGACGGGCTTCTCGCCGCCTTCCTTCACCACGACGTTGCTGCTGGCGTCTCTTCCTTCGGGGACGGACTCGTGGGGGATGTTGGGGATGGTGCAAAGGAAGGCGTTCAACTCCTTCTCTGCCTGGGCCATAACCTCTTGTAATTCCTTGTCACGCGACTTGAGTTGAGCAACTTCAAGCTTGGCTTGTTCGGCTTCCTCGCGATTCCCTTGTTTCATCAAGGCGCCTATGCGTGATGCCATTTGCTTGGCTTGCTGCTTGGTACTGTCGAGCTCACGCTGGGCCTCGCGCCTGCGTTTGTCGATGGCAAGGGCTTTCTCCACAGCTTCTCGGGCTCCTTCGAAATGTTTCTTCTCAAGACCTTTTACCACTCTCTCGGTCTCTTCGCTGATAAGTTTTAGTGTAAGCATATCTTTATAACCTAATTATGAATTGATTCCAAAAACACCAAAAATGATTTCAAACTGCAAAATTACATCAATTTCCACAAACACCCAAAATAATATAAGGTTAATTGCATGAACTCACTTGAAAAGAATGACTAGATTAAAAACTCGCACGTTGTACTTGCAAAAAGTATCTGTCATCCTATATGAAAGCAGAAATCCCATCTCCGAGGAGATGGGATGCTGTTGTTTGTTTGGAATAGTTTACTTGTTTGATTAGGCTTCGGGGATGACCGATACCACGCTCTTGTTGCGAGCACCTTTGTGGAAATTCACCACACCGTCTGTCAATGCATAGAGGGTGTCATCCTTGCCGATACCAACATTTGCACCGGGGTTGTGCTTGGTGCCACGCTGGCGAACAATGATGTTGCCGGCGATCACTTTTTGACCACCCCAGATCTTCACGCCGAGTCGTTTTGATTCTGACTCGCGGCCGTTCTTAGAACTACCTACACCTTTTTTATGTGCCATTTCTTGGTTCTCCTACGTTTTAGCCGATGATTGATTTGATTTCTACTTGTGTGAACTGGGCGCGATGGCCGTTCTTCTTGCGAGAGTCCTTGCGACGCTTCATCTTGAACACGATTACCTTGTCGCCCTTTACCAGTGGATTGACCACTTCACATACTACTTTCGCACCCTCGATCGTTGGGGTGCCTACGGTCACGGCTCCCTCATTGTCCAAAAGGAGCACTTTCTCAAACTCAACAGACTGGCCTTCTTCCACGTCTTTCATGTGGTGAACGAACAATTTCTTTCCTTGTTCGGCCTTGAACTGTTGACCCATGATTTCTACAATTGCGTACATTATTTATTGTATAACAGGTTGTTCCGCAAGGCGGACAGCACCGCGCCGCCACTTGTTAGAGCCTCCACGGAGTAAATCGGATGCAAAATTACTACTTTTTCTCCTAATAATCAGCCCAATTCATACCTATTTTTGATTTTTTAACAATACGCGGTGTCCCATTTTTCTGTCCCGGTGCCGCAAGTGCACCTACGTTCCCTGCGGATGCAACAATAGTCACACCGTCATCCCGTTCTCAGTGAGCTCCGGTTGTGCCGGTGCCTCTCCTTGTCTTCATTTCACCACAATGCTTGTTTGTGCCGACAACGTGGCGTCTTTCTTGTCTCTCACCTTGAGCGTGAGCGTTCCCTTTTCCTTTGCTGCTTGCACAACAACAACGAGTTGACCGTTGAAGAGGCGCATGGTGGGCGACGTGAATGGCTCCAATGATGTGGCGTCCCCGTTGCAGGCTGCCTTGAAACTCCCTGCTCCCTCCACCTCGAACTCCAATTGGTTGTCGGCGAAAGGTATGAGCGTGCCGTCCTTGTCGGTCAAACTCACCGTGACGAAGCAAAGGTCGGTGCCGTCGGCGGAGAGGCTCTCGCGCTCACATTCAAGTTTGAATGTGGCTGCTTTCCCTGCTGTCTTGATGGTTTTCTCACCAACGGCTTTCCCCTGGTTGTCATACACCACAACACGTAATTCCCCAGGTTGGTATTTCACGTCGTTCCACCTCAGGCGGTATCTGTCGAGACGTGACGACACGTCCTTGAAGAGGCGTCCTTGGCTCTGACCGTTGACGAACAACTCGGCCGAGGGACAGTCGGTGTAACAATACACAGGAGTGGTTTTTCCTTTACGCTCGGGCCAAGTCCAATGGGGGAGGAGATGGATGGTGTGATCCTTCTTGTTCCACTTGCTGCGGTAGAGGTAGTAGCGGTCCTTGGGAAGTCCGGCAAGGTCGCAGATGCCGAAATAACTGCTTCTTGAAGGCCAATATTCGTCATAGGGTGTCGGCTCGCCAAGATAGTCGTATCCTGTCCATACAAACTCACCGATGACCCACGGGAAATCATCTTGCATGCGCCAGTCATCGTCGGGAAGGTTGCTCCACGAACAATACTCAGTGTCGTAACTCGAGCATTGTCCGTCTGGATAGACTGCGTGGTTGGAAACCTCGACGGGGAACTTGTAAACCCCTCTTGAACTGACCGTTGAGGCGGTCTCGGAGCCTAAGAGGAATCCTTGTGGCAACTGTTTGATGTTGTTCTCGTATTTGTGAACACGATAGTTGAATCCAGGAACGTCCATCACTTGTGCGAATCCTGACTTCAAGGCTTGTTCTGCACGGTCCATGCCTTGGGTGACAGGGCGGGAGGGGTCGAGTTGATGACAGAGGTCTTGCAGGTGGCGGGATATCTCGCGACCTTCTTCGCTCCACTGTTCGGGAATCTCGTTGCCTATGCTCCACATGATGATGGAGGGGTGGTTGCGGTGGTTGAGCACTAGGTTCTCGATGTCACGGTCGGCCCATTCCTTGAAAAAGCGTGCATAACCGTTCTTGCATTTGGGATAAATCCACATGTCAAAGCTTTCTGCCATCACCATCATACCCAGGGAGTCGCACACTTCCATCTGAAGGGTGGAGGGCATGTTATGGGCGGTTCGTATGGCATCACAACCCATCTCTTTCATCATCTTCACCTGTCGGATGAGAGCGGCTTTGTTGACTGCAGCACCTAAGGGACCAAGGTCGTGGTGCAGGCAGACTCCCTTGATTTTTCTTGTTACGCCGTTGAGGGCGAATCCTTTCTCCTTGTCGACCGTGACGGTGCGAATACCCACCTTGACGCTTTTCTGGTCTACCAATCGCAGGTCGCGGAAAAGCTTGACCTCGAGCGTATAAAGATAAGGCGTCTCTGGCGACCACAACTGTGGGTTGTTCACGTGCATCACGTCCTTGTGGCATCCTTTGGCATCCAACGGGGAGTGGACGGAGGCAACGGTGGCACCTTTCGCATCGCGAAGGGAGATGTCCATGGCCACCGTACCGGTGACGATGTCGCCGATGGTGCCGGCCTCAACTACAAGTTCTGCCTTCTTGCCTTCGATTTTGACGGTACGGAAATAAATGGACCAGTCGTCAATCATTGCATCACCACCTAGGATGAGTTTGACTGGACGGTAAAGACCGCCGCCGGGATACCAACGGCTGCTCTCTTCTATGTTGCTCAGGCTCACTTCTATGCTGTTGGAGCCTTCCTTGAGGAAGGGGGCGGCGTCAATGCGGAAGGCGTTGTATCCGTATTTCCAATAACCTGCTACCTGGCCGTTGATGTAAACCGTCGGTTCGCTCATCGCACCGTCGAAGACAAGAATGGCCGACTGGGGCTTTTCCTTTAGGTCGACAGTGGTACGGTAGTACCCTTTGCCTATCCATGGAAGGGCGCCCGAACGCCCGGACTTCTCCGTCTTCTCTTTCTCTCCGTTTTGCTCGATGGCCACAGTTTGCAAGTCCCATTTCTTGTCGAAAGGACCGCTGATGGCCCAGTCGTGAGGGACTGTTACTGTCGTCCACTCTACGCTGTCGCGGGAGAACAGCCACCCGTCTGACAAGGTGGTCTCCTGGCGCTGGGCAAACGAGACAAGTGGTAAAAGCATCAAAAACAAGGTGAAAAACTTTTCTCTCATAATTCTATAGGCTTTTAGGTTTGCATGGCAAAGGTAACATTTTTCTTCATATCTTTAGCACTAAATGACAGAAAAATGCATCTTGTCTGTTCCAATATCCTCTTTAAAAAAACAAAAAGCTCTGTTTTTGCTTCTGTTTTTATGAAAAAAACACTAATTTTGCATCCCATAGCTGAAAAGGCTTTGAGGAAACCGCTACATCCATATCCTTATGTCTGAAAACATCATCACCAGCACGCAGAATCCGAAGGTCAGGCTCCTTCTCGCACTACAACAAAAATCTTCCGAGCGTCGAGCAAGGGAGTTGTTCGTCGTGGAGGGGGTGCGTGAAGTTTCCCATTGCCTTGCTGCAGGCTTCGCTGTGGAGACGCTCTTTTATTGTCCGGATTTAATGGCTGATGACAACGAGGCTTATGGCCTCCTCGATGGGATTCCTGTGTTCCGTCGCTTTAAAGTCACTCCTGAGGTTTATTCAAAAATGGCTTATCGTGGAGGAACAGAGGGGGTTATGGCTGAAGTGAGGCCCAAAAGGCTATCTCTCGGCGATTTGTCTTTGGGTGTATCCCCACTTGTCGTGGTGCTTGAAAGCGTGGAAAAACCGGGCAACCTGGGGGCGGTGTTGAGAAGTGCAGATGCTGCGAAAGCTGATGCAGTCATTGTCTGCGACCCACTCACTGACATCTACAACCCCAACCTCATACGCAGTTCACTGGGGGCTGTTTTCACCGTACCTTGCGTGGCATGCACCTCGGAAGAATGTATCCAATTCCTCAAAGAGAAGAATGTCAGGATTCTAACTGCGCAATTGCAAGACTCGCATCTGTATTATGATACTGATATGACAACCGCTACAGCACTGGTCATGGGAAAAGAGTCGACAGGGCTTTCCGAACAATGGAGGAGGGTGGCGGATGCTCATATACGCATACCGATGATGGGAAGGCTGGACTCTCTTAATGTGTCGGTGAGCACTGCTATACTGCTCTTCGAGGCGGTCAGACAAAGACTTTCTCACGTCGCTAATGAGTAAAAAGAAAAATATTTTTGGCTTTTCACATGTTTATTCGTACTTTTACACCCGATTTCTAAAAAACTCGTATCATCATGGATAAAAGGGCTGTTATTCACATCATAGTGGTGCTCATCGTCTCATCGTGTCTGTATATCATCACTGAGTCGTTTCTCATGTCCTTGGGCATCTTGATGATTTTATTGCTTATCGACCAACTGCTCATACAATATGACAGTAAGCGCCGTAGGGAATGGGAGGAAAGGCAAAGAAAAGAGAGGGAGGAAGAAATAGAAAACAATAACCTTTGAGCAACACAGCAACACTTGAAATGGAAGAAATCAAACAACTTTTTGCGCGTACATATGGCGTATGGCCCTTGGAGGTCACTGCTATCACCGGTGCAGGAAGCAACAGGCTTTATTATAGATTGAAACATCCCGATGGCACTTCGGTGATTGGAGTCAAAGGCACAAGCAGGGAGGAAAACCATGCTTTCATCTACCTGGCCAGACATTTTGCGGAGAAGAGGTTGCCGGTTCCATCTATTATTGCTGTGAGTGGGGACGAGATGTGTTATTTGCAGCAGGACCTGGGGGCGGTTTCGCTTTACGATGTCTTACGCTCTGGAAGGGAAGCGGGAGGAAGATACAGTTTGAAACAACAAAAACTATTGGTGGAAACCATACGCCAACTGCCTAGTATCCAATTCGCTGGAGCACAGGATATGGATTGGAGCATTTGCTATCCACAACCAGAATTCAACGAGGTGAATGTCGTTTTCGACCTCAACTATTTCAAATATTGCTTCTTGAAGCCTTCGGGGCTGGATTTCCATGAACTCAAATTGGAAAATGACTTCCACTTGTTTGCCAAAGACCTCGTGGAGGAAACGGTCGATACTTTCATGTATCGCGATTTCCAAGCTCGCAATGTGATGCTCGTTGATGGAAAACCAGCTTTCATTGATTTTCAAGGGGGACGAAAAGGACCTTACTATTACGACCTTGCATCGTTCCTTTGGCAGGCATCTGCCATATATCCCGACAAATTGAAACGGAGACTCGCATTGGAGTACTATGATGCTCTGAAAAAATACATTGAAGTGCCTTCAAAACGTCATTTTGCCGACAGACTGTCTCTGTTCGTGCTGTTCAGGACGTTGCAGGTCTTGGGCGCTTATGGCTTCAGAGGTTATTTTGAGAGAAAGAAGCATTTCATCGACTCCATACCACACGCCATCGCCAACCTTGGGAAAATACTCGATATCAAGAGGTTCCCTTATCCATATCTTATCAGCGTATTGAGACAACTTACCCTACTCCCCGCATTCGTGCAGCAGGAACAGGCTAATAAAGTGAAAGTTGACGACAACAATGTTGATAAGACTCAACAACAATACGGACCTGCCTCGTTCTCAAAATATGATGGGAAAGGGCCGCTTGTGGTGCGAGTGTTCAGCTTCTCCTACCGCAAGGGTATTCCTAAAGACACGTCTGGAAATGGAGGTGGCTATGTTTTTGATTGCCGCTCCACTCACAACCCCGGACGTTATGAGCAATACAAACAGCTTAACGGATTGGACGAACCGGTCATCAGCTTCCTGGAAGAGGACGGGGAAATCCTGACATTCCTCGAGAGCGTGTACAAGTTGGCAGACGCACACGTTACACGATACATACAGCGTGGATTCACTAGCTTGATGTTTGCTTTTGGGTGCACGGGAGGAAGGCATCGTAGTGTCTATTCCGCACAGCATCTGGCTGAACATATACACGAGAAATTCGGCATAGAGGTGCGAGTGTGCCATCGTGAAATGGGCATAAGCCAAACACTGCAAGCCAACATCAAATATTGATAAGTCATTAGGATGAAGAAGTTATCGAAGTTAAGGAAGTTTTCACTACGCTCGAAGTTTTCGACAATACTACACGTGTAGTGATCTCAACACCAAGGCTACCACACCAATAATTACTCCTAATATTATAAATTGTAAATTGTTAATTATTAATTATTAATTAAAATGAGGCAAGCCATGATTTTTGCCGCCGGGCTGGGCACACGTCTGCGACCTCTTACCGACCATATGCCCAAAGCAATGGTGAGGGTGGGGGAGCATCCGCTACTGTGGCATGTCATCATGAAGCTGAAACAGGCGGGGGTCGAACGGATGGTGGTCAATGTGCACCATTTCGCTGAACAAATCGAAGATTATCTAAAAGCAAACGATAATTTCGAACTCGACATACGTATCAGCGATGAACGTGAAATGTTGCTTGAGACGGGAGGCGGCATCAGAAAAGCCTTGCCGCTTCTTGATCCTGATTCACCGGTGCTGATACACAACGTGGACATTTTGAGCAATGTAGACCTTGCCGGTTTTTACCAGGATGGTGAGGTAAGTGATGCGGAGGCATGTCTGCTGGTGAGCAGGAGAAAAACCAAGCGATACCTCCTTTTCGATGAAAACCATCGGATGAGGGGATGGACAAATATACAAACAGGAGAAGTCAAACCTTCTCAAGAAATACTTGAAGCAAAGCCTCTGGAAAAACTCGCCTTCAGTGGAATACATTTATTGAAACCATCTCTCTTCCCCTTGCTTGAGGCTTGGCCTCAGCGCTTCCCCATCATGGATTTCTATATTCAGAATTGTGGGCAACACTACTTTGAGGGTAAGGAAAATACCGACCTGCAATTGATTGATGTAGGGAAAATCGACATCCTTGAAGAGGTTGACAAATGGATCTCACGACAAAAGAAAAAGTTATCTTATCTATAATATTCATTTCCATACATACCAACCATGCAACAAAAAATCATCATTCTTGACTTTGGATCGCAGACCACCCAACTGATTGGAAGGCGTGTTCGTGAATTGGACACATTCTGTGAAATCTTGCCTTACAACAAGTTTCCTGAAAATGACCCCTCAGTCATTGGCGTCATCCTTAGTGGATCTCCTTATTCTGTACATGACCCGAAGGCGTTCAAAACAAATCTTTCATTATACGTGGGAAAAGTCCCTGTTCTCGGAATATGCTATGGAGCACAGTTCATCGCTCATTCCAATGGGGGGAAGGTGGAGAAGACTAACACACGAGAATATGGAAGGGCAAAACTCACATCCATCGATAACGGAAACCCTCTTTTCAAGGGATTTGAACAAGATTCTCAGGTGTGGATGAGCCATGGAGACACTATAACGGCCATTCCTTCCGACTGCAAGGCTATCGCATCCACGGAAGACGTGAAATATGCGGCATACGCCAGCGAGGCACAACCCTTGTGGGCTGTGCAGTTCCACCCCGAGGTGTTCCATACCTTGCAGGGAAAACAACTGTTGCGCAACTTCGTGGTCGACATTTGTGGGAGCAAACAGGAATGGAGCCCCGCATCTTTTGTAGAAACCACAGTCGAGGAACTCAAGAGCCAGTTGGGTGACGATAGGGTCATACTTGGGCTCAGTGGGGGGGTGGACTCCTCGGTTTGCGCCACGTTGCTCAATCGTGCCATTGGCGACAGGCTCACATGCATCTTCGTGGACCATGGAATGCTTAGGAAAAATGAATTCCAAAAGGTGATGGATGCTTACAGGGGGCTTGGTCTCAATGTCGTGGGGGTGGATGCCAGCGAGAAATTCTTCAACGACTTGAAAGGGGTCGTGGATCCTGAGCAGAAACGTAAGATTATTGGGCGGGATTTCGTGGAGGTGTTCAATGCCGAGGCGAAGAAAATCACCGACGCAAAATGGTTGGCACAGGGCACCATCTACCCCGACCGAATAGAGAGCCTCAGCATCACGGGAATGGTTATCAAGAGCCATCATAATGTGGGGGGGCTTCCAAAAGAGATGCATCTGCAACTATGCGAACCCCTTAAATGGTTGTTCAAGGATGAGGTCAGACGTGTGGGATATCAGTTGGGCATGCCGGAGCGTCTCATCAAGCGACACCCGTTCCCGGGACCGGGACTCGCCGTGCGAATACTCGGCGACATCACGCCGGAGAAAGTGCGCATACTACAGGATGCCGATGACATCTATATCGAGTCCATGCTAAATTACGTTTGTGAGGACGGAGAACTGCTTTATGACAAGGTGTGGCAGGCGGGTGCCGTTCTGCTCTCCACCATCCGAAGCGTGGGGGTGATGGGCGACGAGCGCACTTATGAGCATCCTGTGGCACTTAGGGCAGTGACAAGCACTGATGCCATGACTGCCGACTGGGCGCATCTCCCATACGATTTCATGGCGAAGGTCTCCAATGAAATCATCAACAAGGTGAAAGGCGTCAACCGCGTATGCTACGACATCTCATCAAAACCACCTTCAACCATCGAGTGGGAATAGGATGAAATTTGTAATCTTTTAAAGATGAAAAAAGTAATCTTTCAATAACGATTCGGTTTTAGGAGGCTGGTTCCTCCAGATTCCCTGGATTGCCTATAGCCTCCTAAAACTTCCTATTCCCTCCTAAGACCTCCTGTTCCTTCCTAAAACCTTCAATAATATCAATCACCATGTCACAAGAAATAGCAATCTACACTCTCACATCACGACTGCACGACGAACAGTCCGTGGCGGCAGTCACTGCAGAATTCTTGAACAGCCTGGGGCTGGCCCATACGTTGCAAGGAGCCGATTTCAGCACTTATGGCACCCATCCTCTCGACCTCATCTATGTTCGCACGGGTGGGACGGAAGGCATTTTCAAGAAATTATTGCCGCTACTGCAAAAGAATTCAAATCGTCCTTTCTTCCTTCTCACATCGGGGAAAAGCAATTCACTTGCCGCTTCTATGGAAATCTTGTCCTATCTCCATCAGGTAGGGGGCAGAGGGGAAATCATCCATGGCAACACTGAATTTGTAAAACAAAGGATAGCATCGTTGCTGAAAGTCGAAAAGGCTTTACGGCAATTGAATGGATGCCGCCTTGGCGTAATCGGGAAACCCTCTGACTGGCTCATTGCAAGCAAGGCCGATTCTGATGCAATAAAACAAAGATTGGGGGTGGAGTTGGTCGACATCCCCATGCAAGCACTGATGGAGGCCATCAATGAGGCGCCCTTGGAGCCGGCTTCTGTCAAGTGTGCATTGCCAGCAGTCAATCAAGCCCTTCCTGGCGCTTTCCAAATCTTGAAAGGATTGGAAAAAGTCATCAAGGATTACAACATCCAAGGGTTTACGTTAAGGTGTTTTGACTTGTTGGAGGCTATTCACAATACGGGATGCCTTGCTCTTGCATCCCTCAATGCAGACGTTGTGGCTTCATGCGAAGGTGATGTGCCGGCCATGCTTTCCATGTGCATCGCCCGACAACTCGTCGGCGTGTCGGGGTTTCAGGCAAATCCATCACGCATAGATGTTTCAACAGGGGAGATGGTGCTCGCTCATTGCACCATACCTTTTAATATGGTGGAAGACTACGAACTCGACACTCATTTCGAGTCGGGCATCGGCGTGGGAATACAAGGGCGCATGCAACCTGGACCTGTGACCATTTTCAAGGTTTCCGGAGACCTTTCGCGAGTGTTTATCGCAGAAGGAACGCTTGTGGAAAACTTGTCGCATCAAGACCTTTGCCGCACACAACAACTCATCCGGTTGAATGATGCTTCGCAATGCCGGTATTTCCTTACCAATCCCATCGGAAATCATCATATCGTCTTACCTGGCCATCATCAAGCGTTGTTGGAGGATTTTTTCATCCAAATAGATAAAATCACTCCCCAATCATAATCCCAATATTTTCCTGTTTCCTCCTATTCTCTCCTAAAACCTCCTTTCCCCTCCTATATGAAAACCAAGCTGATCATATTCGATTTCGATGGAACCTTGGGCGATACCCGACGGAATATCGTCACTACTATGCAGATGACTATTGCAGAGCTGAAACTGCCGACTCGAAGTGATGACGAATGTGCCTCCACCATAGGACTGCCTCTTGCAGGATGCTTCAAGGCGCTTTTTCCTGACTTGAGGGATGAAGAAATCCAATGTTGTGCGGATACTTACAGGAGGATTTTTGATGAGAATCTAAAGGCCATTATCCCACAGCCTTTCCCAAAGGTCGCGGAAACCTTGTTCGCTTTGAAGAAGAAGGGATTCACGCTCACTATCGCATCGTCACGTTCCAAAGCCTCATTGGTGGAACTTGTCAGGGATATGGGAATATCGGATTGTTTCTCTTTGCTCATCGGAGCAAACGACGTGGAGAATGCAAAGCCAAACCCGGAGCCTGTCCTCAAAACGATTGAAATGCTCAATCAATTGTTGAGCAAGTGTTTGATAGACGAAAGGCAAGCGTTGGAGCAAGGAGACATACTCCATTTCAAAACCGGTCAAGCACTCGTCGTTGGAGATATGGCTGTTGACATCCTGATGGGTGCCAATGCTGGCGCAAAAACGTGCGGAGTGACATGGGGTAACGGAAGCAGGGAAGAACTTCAGCAGGCTGGAGCCGACTACCTCATTGACAATATGGATGAACTCTTGGAGATGATTTCCTGATAGGGATTGGTTGATATAACTCAACTTGCGCAAGAGGAAAATGTGACGTGAAGATGGTTTTAATGAAGTATGGATTGCTGCATTGTATCCCAAAATGGCACCACGCAATCATATCTAAATTGGCATTACGCGAACATATCCAAAATGGCACCACGCAATCATATCTAAATTGACATTACGCGAACATATACAAAATGGCACTATGCGAACATATACAAAATGGCACTATGCGAACATATACAAAATGGCACTATGCGAACATATGTCCCTTTAACTCCCCTTTAACTCCCTTTTAACTTCTCTTTAACTCCTAAAAATCTCCCCTTTAACTCCCCTTTAACTCCCTTTTAACTTCTCTTTAACTCCTAAAAAAACTTCCCTTCAACTTGAAAACAAAGCAGATTACATTAGCCAATGCTGATGGACTGATAAGACGACTTTACGAAACGGCATTTCCTGAAGGAGAACAGATTCCTTGGGATGACCTCATGCGCCTCGTCGAGGATATGCCGCTCGATTTTACCGCATATTATGATGATGAAGAGGTGATGGAGCAGCGAGAGCAAAGCCAAGCTTGCTTGGAACTTGCCGAGTCGCGACAGAACTCGACCGAAGGTCGATTCATTGGGTTCACCATCGTCTATCTCAGACCGTCATACAATTGGTTCTGGTACTTTGCTGTCAGGGAGGAACTGCGAGGAAAAGGCTTTGGACAACAAATCCTGACACTGTTGATAGAGCGTTATAAAGAGCAAACTTGTGTGCTGGATATGGAAGCCGTAGAGCAACAAATACCTTCAAAAAGGCTTGAAAGATTAAATGTCGATGGGCTGTCTGATTCTCAAATCTTGAACAATCTGGAACAGCGGAAACGTCGCCATGCCTTCTATCTTCGCAACGGTTTTCGTGACACTTGTCTCTATCGCACCTACAACGATATCACCATGACCATCATGATGAGGGGGGAAGGTACGTTTACAATGAAGGATTGGGACAAGTTGGTTGGTGAATTGAAAAGGTTTTGGTGGCCGGATGATATCTCGGAAAGCTAAGTGCTTTTCAAGCAGACACACCGTTTTATTTTGCCGTAAACGAGGTGACATTCGTGGTTCCTTGGTGCGACGAACCCAAATAGAGGCCGTGCCAGACGGTGGTGGCGTCTGTAGGCCCGTCGGTGGAATACTTCACATTGTAGGTGTTCCCTTTCACCATTCCTGTGGCGGTGAACAGGGAAAGTCTGCTGGAACATGACATTGGGAAGCTGTAGGTCACCAAGTTGTTGCCTGATGCGTCAGCCAATGTGTAATAGCGGTTGGCGGCATAACTGATGGTGCTCGTGACAAAGGCATAGCCTTGTTGGGCGTTGGAGATGGTGTTGCCGCTGCCGCCACCGCCACCTGGCCAACCTCCACCACCACCACCTTGACTGCCACCGGCACTGAGGCCGATGCCAGAGCCGGAAATCTGGATGTAGGAGTTGTTGTCGCAGTCGAAACCTTCTTCTGGTGAACCTTTCGAGGTGTAGGCAAATATGGTGCCGTCGCCTATGGTGATGGCTCCCGTGGTGCCTGCGTTGGAGTCTACAGCATCATTGCCATTGGAGTAGCACACGGTGACTCCGCCGTTGAAAAGAATCTTGCCTGATGAGTTGATGCAGTCGTCGTAACACTTGAAGTAGTGCTGGCCGCCATTGATGTTGATGCTCGTCTTCGATTCCAAACCTTCACCGCCGTCAGACTGGGTGGCCACTTCTGTCTGACCGCCATGGATGGTGACGGCGCAGATGGCCTTGATGGCCTTGGCAGATGAAGAATTGTAGGTTGAACCTGTCTGTGAGAGGGTGAGTGTGGGACCTGTGCCGTCGCTCTTGCCTTGGGTGTAAGAACCGGTGACGTTGGTCCATCGGGTGCCGCCGCCCCAACCGCCCCAACCGCCACCGCTGGTGGTCTTGGTGCCGTCGCCGCAGCGTATGCCTTTGCTGGCCTTGCCGCTCATGGTGATGTTGATGGTGCCGTCGTTGAGGGCGATGTGGAGTGCCTTGAGGCCTTTGGCGCTCTTCACGTCGCTGCTGAGGATGGTGGGCGTGCCACTGTTGGTGATGGTCAATGTGCCGCCGTTGGTGATGATGCTGTCGTTGGCTGTGATGCCTCGGCCTGCAATGCCGGTCACCTTGATGTCGACGGTCCCGTTGTTCACTGTGACGTTGGTGCCCTTGATGGCTGCCGTGAACGAAGGGTCGCTGCTATCGCTGGTGTCAACTTTGCCGTTGGCTGACAATGTCAGCATACCGCCGTCGATACGAGCCAAACCTGCTGCATTCAAGCACTTGCCACCAGCAGCGGTGAGGGGGATGGTGATGGTGAGCGTGCCGCCCTCCACGTAGAGGTTGCCTGAGTTCTCACCTTCATGGTCCATGGTTTCGCCTGTGGTGGCGGCGTCTGACTCATAGTCGACCTGGATGCCATCGTCGCCCACATCCAGGATGGTCAGGTTGCCACTCTTCATCAGGAAATCCTTGTTGCATGAGATACCGTCCTTGACGGCAGAAGGGATGTTCAGGGTCAGGTTCTTCATCGTGATGTAGTCGCCACTCTTGATGGCGTGTGCCGTATTGCCTGTGACGGTCAGCGTGCCGTTGCCCTGAAACTGCAACTGTCCCTTGCTGTAGAAGCAGGCCTTCTGCGAGCCGTTGGCTCCGTCGGCAAGCGTGTTTTCCGTATCTTTCTTGATGCTGACTTGTATGCGCTTCTTGTTGGTGATGTCGATGACGGCTCCGTCGGGGTTGGTCAGCGTAACGCCGGCCAATTGGAGGGTGCACTTGTAGGTGCCGTCAAGTGTGAGGGAGCCGTTGGATGACGAACCATTAAGGATGTAGGTGATCTCGTCGCCATCGATGTCGCCAGAATTGGTCTGGTTGATGGTGACGTGAGCATCGTTGACGGTGGCATCGACATATTGCGCCACGTTGCCTGCGATGGTGACGCTGGCTGTAACGCCGTCGTAATAAATGACGACGCTGTTGTCCTTCACATTGGTGTCATCTATGGTTATCTCGTCTATGTCACTGATGGTGAAATCCTTGCCCATGATGGTCACCGTCTTGCCCTCGACATAAGTCATTTCTCCTGTCTGGGGGGAGGGAAACTTATAAGTCACATTACCTGTCTTCACATTCAGCGTCTGGGCAATGGCTGACGTTGTCAGCAGGAGGAGCGAGAGGAGTGTTGCTATTTTCTTTATCATCATCTTTTTTCCTTTTCGAAGTTGTCAAATTTGTTGATGTCAACTAAGTGGGTTGCATCGGTCATATTGCATAAGGAGTGTTGTCGTAAAATTCAAACGCAGCGATTACTTCATCAACTTCACGAACTTCACTTATGGTTTCTTCTATTTCCAATTTTTGCTTTAGTAGTTTTGCATGCAAAAGTACGATAAAAACCTGAAAAACGTTTGAAATGGTGTTGAGTTTTAAGTTTTTTAAAGCTTGCTTTATTTATGCCGAAAAATGGTTCTAAGAAGTCGTAGGGGCGGGTCTTGTGCCCGCCCGAGCCTCAAGGGGGGCAACTTTAGGTAGACGTGCGAAGGGCAAACAACGCCAAGAATGTTCAGTCGGCAAACAACGCCAAGAAGGGAATCACGGCACGGAGTTATTGATTCGTTTTGTGCTTCTAAGACAGAGATTTGCTGAAGTTTCCGGAACTCGATGAATAGAAGAAGTGGAAATGTGCTTTTAACATTTGCCACAATGCCCTTTGTCTCTATCATCGCAAACTAAGAGACTAAAATCTTTACCTGATGGCACCAAAATTACGAGAATGAAACTGCTGTTTCCGAAATTTTATAGTGCAAAAAATAGCAGGATACTTCAAGACTGAAAAAACGGCTTGAAAGGACAAAACTGTCATGCCCTTGTCATCACGAATAACGCAAGACTGCCTCCATGTTCATCACATGGAGGCAGTCTTGGCAATCATCACTATGATTCACTTTGCGTTCAATTCGCAAAAAATACCAACCTAATTATCAACTTAAACCTAATAACTAAAAACTTAACTATTATCTTATGAAATAACTTGTCTGCTTTTGACAATACAAAGGTAAGACGAGATTGGTTGGCATGGAAATAATTGCTGTTTTTTCTTTTCGTCACGTTGCGACAAAGGGGTGAAAATGCGACAAAACGGGAAGTTTGTGCCAAAATTTGTCTGAAACAGGGTCGTCGGCCATCTCTATCGTCCTTGCTTCATCACCAACCATTTCGACATCCCGGGCTACATAGTCACCCATGATGTAGCATGTTTGCCATACACATGGTACGCTTTTCTTACAACTAATCTCTTTTTGAAATGGACTCGGTAAAATGATGCTTGCCCTGCTTCAATTCTGTTGGCACTTTCCCTGTCAGCATTAGTGTGGCTGACGTGCCTTCGGGAATCGTGAATGTGTAACTGACAGAACCGTCGGGATTGGTTTGCCAACTGCTTTCGATACGTCCATGGCGCGTATCCAGGTATCCGCGTGCGTACGTCATTCTGCCCGTTGGGTCTGGTTCTGGACGAAGAATGAAGTGGCTGAATCCCGGGTGCTGTTCATCACGTTCAATACCCAGACAACGGTTGACGAGCCACTGGCCTACAGCCCCGAAGGAATAATGGTTGAATGAATTCATGGAGTTGTTGCCACCGAATCCCGCCGTGTGGGTGTAGGAGTCAAGGCGCTCCCAGATGGTTGTCGCGCCCTGGGTCACAGGATAGAGCCATGAGGGATAATCCTCTTGCTGCAACAAGCGGTAGGCCACGTCGCTACGTCCGGCATCGCTGAGCACCCGGCTTATCCATGCCGTGGTGATGAAGCCCGTCATCAGCGAATAGGGCGGGCATCGCACACCTCTGTCTGTTGTGTTCTCACGCTCGATGCAGGCGACCAAACGCTCTACGAGTTTCTGGCGCAAATCACCTTCTACGATATTGAAAGCCAACGGCAGGACATAGGAACCCTGGATATCAATGGGCTGTCCCTTGCGCTGCTGGTTGAAGGCCGAGAAGACAGTCATTCCCGTTTCGGTGTCGAGATAATGGTCGATGAAAAATTGCTTTCGCTCTGCCAAGCGCCGTTGGTATCGTTCGGCGTCTGCCGACTTGTCGAGCAACAGGGCCGTCTGCCGCATGATGTCGAGGTCGTAGATATAGTAGGCCTCGAAGAGCAGCGTCTTGTCGTTCTTCTCGTCTTCCAGTCCGAGCCAGTCGCCTAGGTCGCCCCACTGCCGCTGCTGCATCAGCAGTCCCGTCGTAGGGTCGAAATAATGGCTGTCTACATACTCGATGTAGCGGGCCATCGCCTCATAGTGGTCGGCCAGTATGTCGAGGTCGCCATATTGCAGCCAGCATTCCCAGGGCACGGTGATGCCTGCGCTGCCCCACAGCAGTCCGCCGAATCCACCGCCTATGGGTGCGATGTCGGGGAACCGGCCGTCGGCAGTCTGCACGTCGCGTATGGCCTGCATGTGCTTTTTGAGGAACTCATCCACGTCGGCCATGTTGACAGCCGTGCGTGAGAACACGCTGATGTCGCCACTCCATCCCATGCGCTCGTTGCGTTGCGGGCAGTCGGTGGGTATGCTGATGAAGTTGGACAGCATCGACCATCGGATGTTTTGCCAGAGACGGTTCACCATCGGGTTGCTGCATTCGAAACCGGCGGTGAAATGGTCTACACTACTGACAACAAGTCCCTCGACGTCGGCTATGGGAAGTGGTTGGCTGAGGCCTGTTATCTCCATGTAACGATAACCGTGCAAGGTCATGTCGGGCGAGAATATCTCACAGGTGTCACCACTGGCAACGTATATATCCTGTGCCATGGCGGCGCGGATGTTTTCGAGCATCAGCATGCCTTTCTTGTCTTCATATTCAGGCAAGTCGGGATAGAGCACTTCTGCAAAGCGGAACTTCAGCGTCTGTCCCCGACGCAAGCCGTGCATCTTGATTCGAGGCACACCTGCCATGTTCTGCCCCATGTCATAGACATAGACGCCTGGCCGAACCTCTTTCACATTTTGGGCGGTCAGCACGGTGTGCAATCCAACGGTAGTTGTGGCTGGCAGCAAATGAAAGTTGCCATAGTCGCATACCTGGGGCTGCGTGCCGCCACCCTCGGTCGGCAGATGCCCTTCAAGTTTGGCTTCGCAGGCCTTCTTCCACCCGTTGGATGCCGCTGTGTTGTCGTAGATCTCCCCTTGGAACATACTGGCGTAAACAACCTTGGAATGGTCGCATACCTCCCAATTGTCGGGTTGGGTGGTGATGACGGTGGAGTCGCCATCCTCATATCTCACCAGCAGTCTCGCCATG
This sequence comes from uncultured Prevotellaceae bacterium, assembly GCA_902786665.1. GTDB lineage: Bacteria > Bacteroidota > Bacteroidia > Bacteroidales > Bacteroidaceae > Prevotella. The sequence goes on from CADADN010000003.1 coordinate 102,562, forward strand.
AATGCTAGTTGGTCGCCAAAGTAGTTCCAGTTGCCGCCAGTGAAGGTCAAGCTACCTGCCCACCAGCCTTCACCCAATCTGACTCCCAAACAGTTGTCTGTCTGCAGCATCGTCGTTACATCATACTGCTGGTAATAATGGGTCTTGTTGTACTGCGATACGCCTGGTGCATAGTATTCGCTACCCACCTGATGCCCATTCAATGTTGCACAATAGATGCCTCGTGCCGTAGCAGTGAGCGTGGCCTCTTTCACAGTCTTCTGTTTCAGTGCAAATTGGCACCGCAGTTCCGGCATGGCTCCGTGGCTGGGATTGATAAGATACACAATAGGCTTTTTCCTGTTGCCGATCTTCCGCAAGTTCTTGTCTTCGTAGAGAATGCCGTATGGCGAGCGGTAGTTGCGCACTTCCACCTTGTGGATAACCGCCCGTTGACCTGCTTCCATCTCGTAACCGATATGTGCCAACTGTGGGAAGGCGATGTAATCACCGCCTTTGCCCATCGGATTGAGCACCACATCGCCCAAATTCCGCCCATCGAGCAGGATGTCGACACTGCCCAGACAGCAATGTGCTTCGACAGTGTGTGGTGCGTAGGTGTCGAGATTTCCCAGTTCGAACGATTTCAGCAGTTCCTTTCCCTGGGTCGTATAGCCTATTCGCCAAACATTCAGGTGGGCGGATGCCGCGTCAAGTTCCAACTTGACATACGACTCGTTTGCACCGTTCTCCACGCCCAGTATGTTCATGTTGCGATTCATCAGACGGGGGTCGTTGCCTCCGAAAAGAAGCCCCAGCCTGTCCGATTTCGATGCCTTGTCCAATTGCACGGTCCAGTTGATTCTGAACTGAGGAAGGTAGTCGGCATACAAAACTGATTGTTCGCTGCCAATCCACTTGGCATCCTCAAATTGGGCATGGCATAAACAAGGCAGAAGAGCCATTAGTAGTATCTGTATTTTTTTCATACCTTTCTGTTTTATGTGGATACTACTTCTTTTGCGCTTCATTCCCCATTTATTTCACTTCGCGCTCCTGAATGGCCTTGCCCGCCCCCCAGGCATCTCCGACCTTTTCGCCCACTACACGGTAGGTGTTCTTGGAAGAGTCGAAGATGACAGGCTGCAGCTTGCCGAGGTCGATGTTGCCCTCCTCGTCGAGGATGCTCTCATCGGCACTCATATTGACAATCTCGCCCACTACACGGGCACCGCCGTTGCCATCCTCGTCGAAGGTCACCACCTTGCATTCCAGTGCCATCTTGTATTCGTTGATGATGGGAGCGTCGACGTTCGGACTTGGAGTGATGGTGAAGCCGGCTTTTGCCACCTTGTCGGGCACGTCGTTGCCGGAAACGATGCCGAAGTAGTCGCTCTGCATGATGTCGTCCTTGGTGGCGAAGCTGATGGTGAACGCCTTTTTCAGACGGATGTTCTCCGTGGTCTTGTGGGCAGAGAGTTCGAAGGTGATGTGCTTGGGCCCGCACTGGCCACCCCAGGCGGCCATCATCACGTCGGGATTCTTGTCTGCGTCCCATGTGGCGATCATGATGGCGGGCAGCGGTGTGATTACGGCTTTGTCGCTGAAGTTCTTGCGTCCTTCCACCGCCTTCACTTCCACCTTCTCCGAGGTGGGGTTCTCGTTGCTCTCATTCTTTTGCTCTTTATTTCCACAGGCAGCCATGAGCATTGCGCCTGTCAGCACGAGGGCTGAAAAGGTCATGTAGTGTTTCATTTTTATGCTTGATGTTTATGGTGATTTTTAGCTTGATTGTTAATTGTGCATGCTTGTTGCAGCTATCATTTACCGTCCGTGGGCTGTACTGACGACAGCATGGATGTTGGCGGTGATGTCAAGAGGGGAGGGGACGGAGCAGTCGGCTCCAATCATGAGATGTCCACGAGGATCATTTGCAATGATCTGTCGTGTCATCTCGACGATTTTCTCCGGTGAAGCCTTGTCGATTTCCGTCTTGCGGTTGAATCCGCCAAGCACAGGCCGCCCGAACAGCTTGTAGGTATCGTTCAGGGAAAGGGGCTTGCCGTCGATGGTCAGTGGCACGTTGACGATTTTACCAGGATAGTCGAGATAGCGAGTCAGGTCATCCATCGCACCCTCCCAGTCGCAGATGTGGAGGATGGTCAGTTTGGTGTCTTTGTTGGCCTCGCCCATCACCTGGAGGTCGTAGGGGCGGATGTATGTCTCGAAGAAGCCTCCGGGTACTTTGAGCTCGTAGAACTTCTTCTCACCTCCCTGGGTGGCGGTGAAGAAGGCTTCCACACCGGCAGCCTTGCACTCTCGTATGTACCACAGGATGGCCTTGGTGTAGGAGTCGAGCATGCGCTTGTAGGCCTCAGGCCGCTCCACGGCATAGATGGTCAGGCGTTCATCCCCGAATCCTTGCCGAGCCACCTGGTGGGTGCTGAGGATGGTGGGCATCACATACACGTCGTTGCCCACGTATGTGAGTATTTCCTTGATGAGTTCGAGGGTCGGGCGATAATAGTCCTCGGGCACCAATGGCGTGTCCATGGTCAGGTCCTGTACACGTGGCATCGGTTGTTCGGTTTGAACCTTGAGAATGTCGGCACCGCCTTTTAGGAAAAGACTTAGGTGTGCTTTCAGTGCTCCCTCGCCGAGTTTCTTCCCGTTGCCGAAATGGCCGAAGAAGAGAGCGGGGGGGTACGATGGGTCGAGCGTTCCGGCAAGGAAGCGGTCGATGATTTCCTTCTTGTCGGAAGGGATGCTGTTGGTGGGCTGTTGCTGACCGTATGCGGTGAAAATGGTGGCCGAAAATATGGTCAGTAGGAGTAATTTGAGATGTTTCATAGGTATGTTGTTAAGTATTGAGGTTTTTCTGATGCGTCTTCAGCAGTTTGACAGCCTGTGAATAGGGGCTTGTCGTCACGCTCTCGAAATAGGCTGCCATGGTGGTCGTATAGGTGCATTTGTACACACCTCTGGAAAATAGTTCTTCGTCTGAGAAAGTGTCGGCAAGGCTGAGCATCTCCTGATGTGTCTTTGCAAGCAGTGATTCCGCTTCTTCAAGACCTGTGTCTTGGTGCTTCTCCACAATCATTTTGTCCATCTCATGGTAGTTCTTGCGGTATTCGTCGGGTAGGAAATCTCTCGGATTTCCTTCACGGATGTTCTGGACGAACACGCGCATCAGCACCTGCCATTCATAAAGATGGACCAGGAGGTTGCGCAGACAGCGGTCGTACATCCATCGTACGCCGCACTTCTTGGGATCGGAAGGGAAGTTGAATGGAGCAACGGCAGTTTCAGCACTCAACTTGTTGATTTGCTCATTCAGTTTCGCATAGCCATCCTGCATGGAGGCGATCAACTCTTTTTTGTTTGTTGGCTTTGGCATAATATATAAATTTGACTATCGTCTTATTCCTCCTCACTCGGCAGAGCCCAAGCAAGCTTGGCTCTGCTCTCGTTCGTTCGTCATTTGACTGTCGTCTTATTCCTCCTCACTCGGCAGCACTCGGCAGAGCCCAAGCAAGCTTGGCTCTGCTCTCGTTCGTTCGTCATTTCATCACCGTGTTTGTCATATTGCTTGCGTTTGCCGGTCGGTGGTTCCGTCAAGGTTATCCTCACCACGGCTGTCCGTTCCAGGCTCCGTTCAATGGCACCATCGAAAGCATCCATGTGGTGAGGAAGAAAACGCTGGCAGATGGCTCTCATCCCTTCAATCTTCTCTGTCCTGTCCGTTACAATCTCTGCTTTGCCCATAGCCATGGCCGAGCGGTACTGGAGGGTGAAACTCCCATCTTTCGGTCCTATGGTTGGGGCGCCTTTGGTCACGGCAGACAATGCGACGATAGGACTATGGGCCATGCAATCCATTTTCTCGCCCTCCAATGCACCGTGGAAGTAGAAGGTCTTCTCATCTGTACGTGCCAAAGACAGGGGTACGCCGTATGGCTTGCCGTCCGGTCTCGTGAAACTAACCGTGATATAGGGAGCCTTATCAAAGACCTCCAATGCGAATGCCGCATCCATTTCTCTACTCTTTTTTCTCATATGTACCATGGTAAAATCAACATAATTCAAGTTCCGCATATACTCAACTTGCGGGAGTTGAGTCAATATAACTTTTGTATCGCCTTCCGGCATTTTTTCTTGTCTTTATCAGTCAGTGTGGGATGCATCACTGTGCCGCCGCGCTCGATGGTCTTTACGATTTTGAAGCCAGCATAGCGGCCAATCTCCTTCATGGCACGGATGGCTCCCCGCGACTGGTTCATCCAGATGTTGAACGGCCATGGTGTGGTGCAGGTACTGACGAGAATGCACCTCTTGCCCTTCATCAGCGGTTCAGGAAAACGTGGCGTGTCGCGCATCATTCCGTATACCTGCCGGTCAAACATCAGTTTCATCTGACCAGGGATGTTTCCCCAATAGCAGGGTGCACCCATGATAATGGCATCGGCATCCTGCATCATTCCAAGCACCCGTTGGGAATCATCCTCTGCGAGCACGCACCTGACTCTCGTCCTGCAGGCCATGCAGCCGGTGCAGGGTTTCACGCTCAGGTCGTTGGTGTACACCGTTTCAACCTTGTCGCCATATTTTTCCGCCTCTTCACGCATGATGCCAAGCATCTGGGCTATCAGTCCCTTTTTCCTGGGGCTGCCATTGATGATAAGGATATTCATTTTCTATTTTCGTTTTTTGTTCATTGGTTCCTGCCCAACCACCATCATACTGTCCAGCGACAGAAAAACACTTTAATGTTCTGTTCTTTCTTTTTCATTCATTATGTATCATCCACTCTTGTCAACCTATGATGCAGGCGAAAATCCCAGACCCAATGAGACAGGGAATGAGACCGATGAGCATTCCCCAGAGGGACTGGATGAAATGATACCGTTTCTGGTGATAAGCCTTGTCCATGTGCTCTGTGCCTGGCAGCCTGACAGACTTCATGTTGGCAAACAGCACCCAGTCGAGGAAGAAGCAGTCATACCAGTCGATGAAGAGCCAGATGCCGTAGCTCAATGCCAAGGCCGACCAGAAGTCATAGGCTTCTGCCAACTTCATCAGGACAAGCAGCAAGATGAGGGCGACGAGCAGCGCACATCCTTTCTTGAGCAGCACGCTCTTCGAGAAGAATTCGGAAGGCACGCGCTCGTGGGTCTTGAAATACTCCTCCTGGATATCCTTCGGGTAGTCATGGATCCACCACACGGGATCCTTCACCAATGGGATCAGAACCATCGCCGTGAAAGCGATGGTCATCACAATGGTTTCTATGATAATGATTGTCCAGTTCATATATAGACTTGTATTATTTCCTTTTCTTTATCGTCATAGAAAGCCTGAATGGCATCATCATCCTCAATATTGGCTCGGTATTACGCCATCTGCTATTTGTCTTGAGTTGTTGCTCGTTTTGCAATGTCAAGGCAAAGATACGATAAAAATGATGGATTTCGTCATCTTTGTGTGATAATATGTGCATTTTTATGACGAATGGAAGACAAGAAAGCAGGAAGATAAGGTGAAATGCTCGTTCTTTGACTACAGAGATGTCGCCCTCACTGTAATAGAAAAAAACGGGACGCTCCTTTTTTTCATTCTTGTTCTGTTTTTTTTCTTTTTTATTTCTTATTCTTTTTTGCACGATTTCTTACAGTAAATTCGTACCTTTGCAACGTGTGTTGTACACTCTGATTTATAAACATTCAACTACCACAAATATGGTGGATTAGGTATGAAGACGGTTTTGAAGAAGTATGTATGTTTAAAAAGGCTGAAAAAGTGAACATACGTCCCTTTAACTCCGCTTTAACTCCCTTTTAACTCCTCTTTAATTCCAATAAAAACATGACCCTACATGAAGCTATAGAAGCCCGCCACAGCGTCAGGGCTTACAAAGACCAACCATTGGAAGACGATGTTGTCAAGGTGCTTGAAGAGCAGATTGCACAAGTGAACCACGATGCAGGTTTGCATGTCCAGTTGATTCTCAATGAGCCGAAGGCCTTCCTTGGACCGTTTGCCAAATATGGGAAGTTCCGAGGGGTAAGTAACTACCTCGTCATGGCTGGGAAAAAGGCCGATGACCTCGACGAGCGTGTGGGGTACTATGGCGAACACTTGGTGTTGTTGGCGCAGACGCTTGGCTTGAATACATGCTGGGTGGGGCTCAGTTATACGAAAATACCGGGTACCTATGTGCTTGAGGATGGCGAGAAAATCGCTTGTTACATCGCCATTGGTTATGGTGAGACGCAAGGAGTGAGTCATAAGATTAAAGCCGTAGAACAAGTGAGTAACAGCCAAGTCATTTCTCCGGCGTGGTTCAAGAAGGGTGTGCAAGCCGCTCTGCTTGCACCGACTGCCGTGAACCAACAGAAATTCTCGTTTGAGTATGTCGGCTTGGAAAATGGGCATCATATGGTGCATGCAAAAAAGGGATTCTCTCTGATTGGATATACTCAGATGGATTTGGGTATCGCTAAATATCATTTTGAAATTGGTGCTGGAAAAGAAAATTTCAAGTGGGTGTGAAGATGATACCTTAATACAGGGTGAAAAATAGGATTTGACATGGCGATAACAAGCGAGAGGCTAAGACAGACCTTTAGCGAGGGGGGTGCTCAGGAGATATACCTGGAAATAAAGGCAGAGGGTGATTTCCTTGGCTTCGCAAGACGGTATGTCTTCGATGAAGATTTCATGGTCGCGAGAAGTGCACTATGGGGGCTGACCAAGGCCAGCAAAACAGAGTTGACCCAGTTGCAGGTGATACTCGACGAATTGATCAACCTTGCCATGCAGACAGAGAACTCTTCCGTGAGGCGACTGACCTTGAACATCATTGAACGGCTGGAAATGGATGAGGATGACTTGCGAACAGACTTTCTAGACTTCTGCCTCGAACATATGGTCAGCATCAAGGAGTTTCCCGGCATCCAGTCGATTTGCATGAAACTTGCCTTTCGCATGTGTTCTTTCTATCCTGAATTGATGGAAGAGTTGAAGCGCACCCTTGAAACGATGGAGATGGATTATTACAAACCTGCTGTGAAAGGTGTAAGAAATAAAATCTTGTGCGGAAGGCTGAAACGCATGTAATATGGGGGAGATGTGGAACTTGTGGCATGGCTGCCATAAGAAAAGCGAGGGCTGCAAGCACTGTTATGTGTTTCGGCGCGATGCAGAGTTTGAAAAAGACTCCAACGTCGTGACCAAGACTGCAAGTTTCAATCTACCCGTCAGACGTAACCGAAAGGGAGAGTGGAAAGTGCCGCCGGGAACGCTGATGTGGACATGCTTCACATCCGACTTCTTCATCGAGAATGCCGACGAATGGCGTGGAGAAGCCTGGCGTATGATAAGGCAAAGGAGCGACCTCCATTTCTTCATGGTCACGAAACGGCCAGAAAGGATTTTGCAATGTCTGCCAGAGGATTGGGATGAAAGGTTACGCTTCGGGGAGCGGGATTCGTTCAACGGATACGAAAACGTCACCATCTGCTGCACGATGGAGAACCAACGGCGTACGGACGAACGCTTGCCTGTCTTTCGAGACTTGCCCATCCGCCACAAGGCCATTGTCTGTGAACCGCTGTTGGAGACCATTGTTTTCCGTGGTAGACTTGGCTCTTGGTGTGAACAGGTGACTGTGGGTGGCGAGTCCGGGCGTGACGCTCGTATCTGCGATTACGCATGGGTTCTTGGCATCCGGGAGCAGTGCATGGATGCCGATGTGCCCTTTCACTTCAAGCAGACGGGGGCGCATTTCCGCAAGGATGGTCGCCTCTACAACATACCAAGAAAACTACAGATGGCGCAAGCTCATCGTGCAGCGATTGATTTTATAGGAACCAAAATATAATGAAAAATGATGAAAAGTTTTAAATCGACAGCGTGGATTCTTCCACAACCCGTGCTGATTATCGGCACTTATGACAAGAACGGCAAACCCAATGCAATGAATGCAGCTTGGGGCGGACAATGGGATATGCATGAAATCATCATTTCGCTTGGTGCTCATGCCACAACCGACAACCTCGCAGTGAATCCTGAATTCACCGTGGCTTTTGCTACTGTTCAAACAATGGTGGCTGCCGACTACGTGGGCATCGTGAGCGGGAGGAATACCCCCGACAAGATGGAGAAGACGGGATGGACCGTGGAGAAGGCGCCCAACGTGAACGCACCGGCTTTCAAAGAGTTGCCGATGACCCTTGAGTGTCGTGTGAAGCAGAAAATCGATGAGAGTGAGACTGGCTATTATCTCGTCGCTGAAATAGTGAACATTCTCTGTGATGAGGCTTTTCTGGCTGAGGATGGCAAGCCCGATGTGGAAAAGATGCAATTGATCACCTTCGACCCCGTACACCACACTTACATCCAACTGGGTAAGACCGTGGGCAAGGCTTTCGCCGACGGAAAGCAAATCAAGTAAGCTTTCCCCCACTGCCTAACTAACGTCTAAGGTCTATCTAAAAACTAAAAACATGAACATTGAGGACTATCGGGAGTTTTGTCTTTCGCTTGGCGATGACGTGGATGAGAAAATGCCTTTTACATCCTTCCATCGTGCAAGTAGTGTGTTGGTCTTCTATGTGCATGGCCATATGTTCTCGTTTTTTGATTGCGACGACTTCAGCATCATCACGTTGAAATGCCAGCCTGACAGCATCGAGGAACTTCGTGCCAACCACGATAGCATCGGAAAACCGCACAACATGTCGGACAAGCATTGGATTGGCGTCTGCCCACAAACAGCTCCTGGCAACCTCCTTCGTGAATTGACACGAAACTCATACGAAATCGTCAAGGCAAAGTACAAATCATGATTTGGCCAGAAGGAATCAACCTTCTGGCCAAATAGGGATTTAAAGAATCAAGTAAATGCCTTACTTCTCTTCAACGATGGGATAGAGTTCGATGAACTCTCCTTGGTGACTTTGGCCGTCATTGATGAGCTCGGCCATTTTTCGACCAACCGTCTCTATGTCATGGAAGCCGGGGAGACTCATATTGCCGTTCAAGTCGGTCGTCGTGGGGCCAGGATGGACGGAGAAGATTTCAATAGGTGTGCCTTGTTGTTGGAATTCTATCGCCATCACACCCATCATGGCATTCTGGGCGGCCTTGCTGGCCACGTAGGCCAGGGGATGCCAGTAGGGACTGATTTCTGATGGGACGGTGACGTTGACAATCCTTCCTTTGTTTTTACTGATTAGCGGAGCCAACGCCTTGGTGAGTGCGAAGGTGCCGATGAAGTTCACTTCGAGCGTTTCTCTGATGATGCCTATCTCAGAATGCAAACTGTCCACACCCATGTCGCCAGGAATGCCGGCATTGTTTACTAGCAATGATGTTTCTGGATATTTCTCGTTGATTTCCTTGGAGGCCTTGTCTACACTTGCGAGGTCGGATAATTCGATGTACACCCATCCCGGAACGTCAATGCCCAATGTTCGCAATTCGCTGATGGCTTTCTCGGCACGTTCCTGATTGCGCGCACCAATGATTACTTTCCAGCCACTAAGTCCCAAATGCTTCGCTATTCCAAAGCCGATGCCTTTGTTGGCACCTGTTACAAAAACTGCCTTCATTCTTTATTCTTTATTTTTTATCTTCTTGTATGATGATGGCAAAGGTACGACATATCAGCATTCTATGAAATAACACGATATGAGTAAAAGGCATACCATATGTGTGGTATTTTGACAGTTTGTTATGACTACCTATGGCATATCATCACTTTTTCACGGCTTTTGGAGTCCAGTTCCTGAAAAAGCGCAAAACTTTCTCTTGGTTGTAGCCCTGGCCCTCTTCCAAAAAACTTGAATCTTGGATGTGGAGGACCTTGCCTTCTTCATCTAGCACCACGAAAACAGGAAAACCGAAACGTGCTGGGTTGTTAAGACGCTTCAGCATCTTCTTGGCCAACTGAGTCTTTTCCTCTCCCTCCGACTTCTTGGGATTGTAGTTCACATGGATGAAGACAAAGTTCTCGTCTATGACATTGCTGATGACGTTGTCCTTCTTGATGAAGTCGGCAAACCGAAGGCACCAGGGACACCAGTTGCCTCCCACTTGACAGATGACGAACTTGCCTTCCGACTTCGCTTTCATTACTGCTTGGTCGATTTGTTCGATAGGGTTGACGTCCTCGTCATAGACTTTGGGCAATGCCGTTTGGGCGTTCATCGTCAAGGCGAAGACGAGGGCCAACAATGCTAGTAATGTCTTTTTGCTCATTTTCCTGCGACGACTTCAATTTCCACTAATGCTCCTTTGGGTAATGTCTTTACGGCGACAGCTGACCTGGCGGGGTAGGGCTCTGTGAAAAACTCCGCATAAACAGCGTTCATTTCCACAAAGTCGTTCATGTCTGCCATGAAAACCGTCGTCTTCAATACATCACACATCGTCAGGCCGGCTTCTTCAAGGATGGACTTCACATTTTGCAGTGACTGGCGGGTTTGTTCCTTGATGCCTCCCTCTACAAAAGCACCTGTCGATGGGTCGATGGGAATCAGCCCGGAAGTGTAGACGAGATTCCCCACTTGGATGGCTTGGCTGTAAGGCCCTATTGCAGATGGTGCCTTTGCCGTTTTAATCACTTTTTTCATCATCATGTTTTTAGAAGAATTTGACAATTTCATCCAGACTCCTATGTGCGGGGCGTTTCGGGTCCTCTGCCCTGTAGCCTAAGGAGATGACGGCCATCACGGATTCGTTCTCCGGGATGCTGAAAAGTTCCCGCAGTTTGTCAGCATCACGCATGCCCATGATGAGGGTGTCGAAACCCATCGCCCTGGCTTTCAGGATAAGATAGCAGGTGCTTAAACCATTGTCGTATGCTCCCCATCCGTCGCCTACTTCATTGGTTTGTTCACCTTGGAAGAACCCTGACTTCCCACGTTCATAGGTGGAGACGATGAGCACTGGGGCATTGGCTATCTTTTCCTTGTTCCCTCCAACGAGGTCTTGCACGGCTTCCAACTTCTCTTTGCTGATGGCTACATAATACTTCGTTGGCTGGGTGTTTGCCCAAGACGGAGCGTCTTGAACTGCCGCTAATAATTCACGAACTTCTGCCTCTGTAATCTTCTTGGAAGCATCATAACTGCGGACGCTTCTACGAGACGTTAACACTTCATCGAATGATGGTGATGATGATGACGTGGCATTCTCATTGCTCTTTGAACAACTTGCCAGTGATAACAGTGCTATTACTGCACCAAGAAATATATGTTTTGTCATTCCTGATATTTTGTGAAGTTATACTTTTCCCTGAATTCTTTCTTCTTGTCGTCATCCAAGCTGGTGAAAAATGCTTTCCAACCCGGACAGAAGTTGATGTGCCAACGCCAGAAACGGCCCAACAGGGATTTGGGCTCCTGGTCATATCTTGCCCTCAACTTGCAATTCTCACAAAGGTGTGCCATAATCGATTGTTATGTATAAACCCAACTTTCTTAAGTAAGGAAAAATGAGGTGTGGCGTTCTGAAGATTCAAATCGGCAGTTAATACTATATACATCCCTTATCCTCTTTTGTCCTCTTTTGTCCTCTTTTGTCCTCTTCAGTCCTCTAAATCCTCTTATCTCTTCCATGCATTGACAACTTCGCCGATGTACATGGAGTGGATGCCGGCGGGGAAACGACTATACATATTCTTGGGTATGTCGCTCTTGAATCCGTCTGGGTCGAATGGTGCGGCATACATGGTCTTGCACTCTATCACCATGGTTGCCTCAATATAATAAGGTGTCCCATTCGCAGTGTATGCTGTATGCAACCCAAGGGCCTGGGCTTTGTCGCCGTCGCGACCGCTCTTGGTGCCCATATAATTTAAAACCTTGCTGTTCTCCACGTCAAACGACATCACTGTGAAGTATTCCGAGTTGTCCATAAACTCCTTCGTGTAGCGTTTTTCAGCAACATATACGGTGAGTGCTGGTCTTTGCCAAAGTGTTCCCACAGAGCCCCAACCAATGGTCATGGCGTTGCTCTTCTCCTTGTTGTCGGCTGCCAGCAGCTGTGCTTCGCGAAACCATTGGAATCCGTTGTCGCTGAATGACTCCACGACGTTGAACTTCTTGTAACCATGTTCTTCCTGGGCCATGGCAGGTGTGGCTGTTAACACAAACGCAGCCAAGAACGCGTTGAAAACAATTTTCCTTTTCATCTTCTTATAGTCTTTAAAAACATATATGTCATTCTCCAATCTCCAATCTTCAATCTTCAATTTTCAATCTTCAATTTTCAATCTTCAATTTTCAATTTTCAATTTTCAATCTTCAATTTTCAATCTTCAATCTTCAATTTTCAATCTTCTTCGTTCCTGGTCGCTGACGGCGTAATCGTAGATGCGGAAATCTGCCACTTCTGTCTGTGTCAGATATTTGTCTCCACGGAATGGGGCACGTCCTATCCAACAGTTGGCTGGAGCTTCCTTGAATATCTCCGAGAGGATGGGCATGTTGTCATTCTTGCCAATCAGTTTTCCATCCAGGAATAGTTCACCTTTGTGTCCCTTTTGCCGGTAAAGGACGTGCACCCATGTGTCGCGCTTGGGTTGTCCTCCCTGCATGATGATTTCTTCGTGCTCATATCCACCTGTGGAAATCTCGAATCGCTGCTCGTTCAAACGCATGGCCATGTATGGGCCTTCATTAGCGCTGTTCTCTGCCAGTTGGGAGAAGGCGAAAAGGAAATGGCCGTAGCCGTCGAGCTTGTTTCCCGACCCTACCTTGAACCAGACGGAGACGGAAAAGTCCTTGAGGTTCTTGATGAGTGCTCCTGTCTCTGAAGTGAGGTCGTAATAGTCATTGTTCGCACCGAGATGGAGGATGGCTGGATTCCTCTCGTCTATCTTCGCATCGTGTCTCAGGTATTCTGGTTGCCAGGTGAAACGGTATTCTGCCTGCTGGGCCGTCTTTATCGATGGGGCGGGTAGGGCGGAGGTCATCTTGGCGGTTATCCGCTTGATATGTTCTTTCAGGACATGATAGGCTGGGCGTGCCATGGCACCGTGGTCGTAGCCTTGCATCTCGTAGAGTGTGACGTCTTTGTGCCCAACCAATTTCAGCATGCGCCAGAAATAGGCTTGCTCTTCATATCGCCCGAATAGTTCCAGTTCCCTGTCGCCGGAGATGATGATGATGGGTGGGGCGTCAGGACGGATGAAGGTCAGCGGGGCATATTGGTCGATGGTGGGTTGCAAGGGACCGATGCCTTGTTGCTTGCGCACGTTGTAATGGGTGACGCATTGGCCGCTGAAAGGGATGAGGGCTGCCAGGGAGTCGGCGTCGACATCGTATTTGGCAAGCCATTTCTTGTCCAATCCGATCATGTCGAGAAGATAGCCGCCGGCAGAGTGGCCTGCTACGAAAATCTTGCGTTTGCTGCCACCGTACTTCTCGATGTTCTTGTAGGTCCATGCCACAGCGGCGGCGGCATCGTCAAGGCATTGGTCGATGCTTGCTTTGGGCAGCAAACGGTAATTGGCTGCTACAACGACAAGACCGCTGTTCTTCAGTTCCGGGTCGATGTGCTTGTTGCCTCCTTCTATGCCTCCACCGTGAAACCACACCACCACGGGTGCGTTTTTGCCGTTGGTGGGATAATAGACGTCGAGTTTGCAACGTTCCTGGGCGTAGGCATCTGACGATTCCGTGTATGGGATGTCATTGACTTGTTGATACTGCGCCATCGCGACTGACGTGCACAGCAGAAGTGCGAGGGTGAGAAAAATGTTTTTATTCATATTCCTATCTGATATAATGTGTCTCTACTAATGGTTCCTGGATTTTCGGTGAGCCGAACTCTTTCAATCCTAAATGGATGGCTTTGATGAGAAACGCCATGTTCAGGCCCAACTGTCGCATGGTTTGCATGCCTTCTTCGTCGCGTGTCACTTCGCCGGGGTCGGTGCCATGGGCAATGCTCCAGTATTGCGAAGGGACCACTGGCATGTTCGTCTTCAAAAAATACTTGTTCAGTACGTCCATCGTGGCTGTGGCTCCACCACGTCGGGCGATGCTCACAGAGGCGCCCACCTTCATACTCCAGTCGCTGTGCAGGTTGGAATAGAAAAGCCTGTCGAGCAGTGACAGCAGCGTGCCGTTGGGTGATGCGAAATACACGGGAGAACCGATGAGCAGGCCATCGGCTTCTTGCATCTTCTCAGAGATGGTGTTTACGATGTCGCCAAAAGCGCAACATCCTGTCTCCCAACACTTGTTGCAGGCGATGCAGCCGTGTATCTGGAGATGTCCCACATGGAGCCATTCCGTATCGATGCCTTGTTGCTGCAGCGTGCGCTCCACTTCGTGAAGGGCGGTAGACGTATTGCCATGGGCTTTCGGACTGCCGTTGAGAATGATGACTTTGTGTTTCTTCCCCCTTTTGTCTTCAATGGAAGAATTCGTGCAAGGCCGGATTTGTTCTTGGGACTTGTCGATATTGTTCATGTCTGATTGCTTATTTTTCCAAATTCCATCCGTAGTCGCCATGATAAATCATTTGTCGGGTCATGCCGCCGTCGATGCAGATGTTTTCGCCTGTGATGAAACCAGCTTTGTCGGAACAGAGGAACAGCACCATGTGGGCGATGTCCAAAGGATTGCCGACGCGTCCCACAGGCTGCTGAGTGGCATCTGGACCTTCATATGCTGTATAGGCAGTGTCTATCCAACCCGGAGAGATGGAGTTGACACGGACACGGCCGGCGAGGCTCACTGCCAATGCATGGGTCAGTGCGGCGATGCCTCCCTTGGCGGCGGTATAACTATCTGTCTGGGGCTGGCTCATTCGGTCTCTCGATGATGAGATGTTGACGATGGCTGCTCCCCTGGCAAAATGTGGGGAGAAGAGCTTGGATAGATAGAACGGGGCGGTGACTCCCACGCTCATGGCATATTGGAACTCTTCATAACTGCATTCGTCGATGCCTTTCATCAGTGGTAGCGCATTGTTGATGAGGTAGTCCACATGGCCATGCTTCCCAATGACTTCTTGCGCGAAGCGTTCCAATGTCTGTTTGTCGGCGATGTCGCCTACAAAATGCGGCCCCTCTTGTTTGTCTATTATGCAGACTTGAGCCCCTGCTTTTTGGAACTCGTCGGCGATGCAGCGACCGATGCCCTGTGCGCCTCCTGTGATTACGGCTGTCTTGTCCTTGAAATACTCCATGTGTGTTCGTTGGCTGTCCATGATTATAGATGCATTCTTGTTTGCCCACCATGCATGTCACCAAGGGAATGTCTCTGGGTCGTTGAGCACATTCGAACGAAGGTCCTGGTTGAGGGAACTGACCAATGCCATGTCTTCTCCGCTCAAGGTGAAAGACATGATTTCCAAATTCTCAGCGAAGTGGTTGGGCTTGGCGCGGGGGATGGTGATGAGTCCTCGTTGGACAATCCAGCGCAGCACGATTTGTGATGCTGTCTTTTGGTATTTCTGGGCCAGTGACTGAAGTACGGGGTGTCCCACCACGTCGATGTCGCCTTGTCCGAATGGTCCCCATGCCTCCACCTGGATGCCAGATTGACGATTGTAGGCGATGTTCTCCTCTTGTGTCATTAGTGGATGGACCTCAATCTGATTGATGACGGGGCGGAATGTTGCGTAACAAAGCAATTCATCCAAATGATGGCGGTTGAAATTGCTCACGCCGATGGAATGTACCTTTCCTTTTTTCACATATTCTTCCATTGTCTGCCATGTATCCTTCACGCAGTCCTTCACAGGCCAGTGGATGAGCAGTAAGTCGATGTAGTCTGTCTTCAACTTGGAAAGGCTCTCGTCTATGGACCGGCCGACAGCCTCGCATCCTTCACGCATGATGTTGGTGGCCACCTTGGTGGTGAGGAAGATGTCATGTCGTGATACACCACTGTCGACGATGCCTTGTCCCACCTCTGCTTCGTTGCCATAGGCTTGTGCGGTGTCGATGTGGCGGAATCCGGCCTCCAATGCCAGGCGCACGTTCTGCCGTGCCGTCTCACCGAGCAGCGTCCAGGTGCCGACACCTATCTGTGGGATTTCGAAACCGTTGTTCAGTCTTATCGTTGTCATTTGAGCACTGCTTTCACGTTGGTCACCATGTTCTTGTGTGCTTCGTCTTCTTTGGTGAGCGTTGAGGTGAGGACGATGTCGCCTGCCTTGTCTTTGGTGGAGAAGGTGCCGGAATAGATGATGTCACTGTCGAATATCAGGGTGGCTTCGACGAACACCTTGTACGTTCCCTTGGGCACGGCCTTGCCTGCCTGGTCGGTGAAGTCCCATGTGAAGGTCTGTGTGCCGTCGGCTTGCGGGGTGGCTCCCGTGAAGGCATCCAACTGCTGGTCGGTCTGTTCTGCGGCTTTGGAGGATTTCACCCATGTGGGCACACAGGCGGGGCGCTTGACGTAGCCACGCATAGGCTCCTCGCCGGGGCGCGTGCGGCCCTTGGTGGTGTATGAGGTGACGAAGAGCGTCTTCACGACATCGCCCTTGTCGTTCTCTATCCATACGGCATATTGGTTAGAACCAGGACCTGCCTGACGTTGGTAGTCGAAGGACACTTCAAGGCTCTTGGCTTTTCTTGCTTGCGACTGCTCTTGTGCATCCGATGACTTGATGCCAAGGACAATGACGGGCACTGACAGTAACATGGCTGCAAGAATGGCGATAAATAACTTCTTTTGTCTCATTTTTTCTATTTTTTATTTGGGTTGATACGATAGTGGCTAAAATGTGGGTACAAATATAGTGAAAAGTCTTCAAATTTTCGTATTTTTGCCGTGGGATTTCATAAATTTTGTAAAGATTGCAGAATATGGGGACAGAAAAGGAACCCCAAATGGGTGATATAATCTTTCTTTCACCCATTTATGCATAAAATGAAACGATAAAACATGCCAAAAGAGAGAAACAAAGCAGACTCGTATCGTGAGAAGGCATACGAAGGCGACACAAGGGCAATGAACAATCTTGGCGTCTGCTACGAGCGTGGCACTGGTGTCAAGGTCAACTTGGAACTGGCTTTCGAATGGTATATGAAGGCGGCTGAGTTAGGTGATGTGTACGGTTGTTTCAACGTTGGTGAGTGCTATTACCATGGAAAGGGTGTGCAACAGAGTGATGGACAGGCATTCTTCTGGTATATGAAAGCTGCGGAAAAGGGAGACATGCAGTCGCAGGTGAATGTGGCCAACGCATATTACCTTGGACAGGGGGTTGAGCAAGACCATCACAAGGCTTTCCTATGGTATCGCGAGGCTGCTTTTCAGGGCCATGTCCTGAGTCAGAAGAACTGTGGGGCGGCCTATTGGAATGGTGATGGCGTGGAGAAAAATTTGGTGGAGTGCGCCTTTTGGTATGAGCTCGCTGCCAATGGTGGCGATGCACAGGCGCAGTTTGCCATCGGATGGTTCCATATGACGGGCAATGGCGTTCCTGTGGATGAGAAAATAGGCTTGAAGTGGATACGAAAGGCCACCTTCCAGGCTTACCAGCCTGCCATAGACTATTGCAAGGAACACGGGTATAAATGGTATTGAAAATGAAAGAATGCTCACATCATGGAGATGAAAATGATAATCAGAGACGCTACACTGTCGGACGCAAAGGCGATGCTCGACATCTATGCACCTTATGTGGAACATACGGCCATCACGTTCGAGTATGACGTGCCTGCCTTGGAGGAGTTCTGCCACCGTCTGGAAAAGGTGCAAGCGAAATATCCTTGGATAGTGGCTGAGAAGGATGAACGTGTATGGGGGTATGCTTATGCCAGTGCTTTCAAAGAGCGGGATGCCTACCAGTGGGCGGTCGAGACGTCCATATATGTCGATGAGACAGCGAAACGACAAGGGATTGGACGCAAACTCCACGAAGCTCTTGAACAGCGGTTGAAGGCTCAAAGCATCCTGAATATGAATGCTTGCATTTCTTATATCGAACAAGAAGACGAGTTCTTGTCCCAGGACAGCATACATTTCCATGAGCATCTAGGATACAAGACGGTGGCACACTTCCATCTGTGTGGCAAGAAGTTCGGAAGGTGGTATGACATGATATGGATGGAGAAGATGATTGGAGAACATGTCTGACTTGCTTCCGATGAGGTTATCACATATTCCTAAAAAAACTCCCCTTTAACTCCCTCCAACGAAGTGAACATACGTCCCTTTAACTGCTTTTTAACTTCCTTTTAACTCCCCCAACGAAGTGAACATACGTCCCTTTAACTCCTTTTTAACTTCCCTTTAACTCCCCTTTAACTCCTAAAAAAAGCTCCCCTTTAACTCCTCCCAACGAAGTGAACATACGTCCCTTTAACTCCTTTTTAACTTCCCTTTAACTCCTCTTTAACTCCTAAAAAAACTCCCCTTTATCAAGTTCATAAATTTTGCAACCGGGTTGCAACATCTTTGCCATACCTTTGCACCTGGATTACAAAAACAAGAAGCAAATGAAAGACAAAATCAAGAGTTCATACAAGTTCAGCAAGAGTTTCTACGACGATGCCATCACTCAGGGCAAATGGTGGAGCCGCGTGTATTTCAAATTGCTATGGGGTGGTGTCGATGACAACGAGATTGCCCGCAGGGTGCTTGAATGGATACCGGATGGATTCACGGGGAAGTTGCTCGACGTGCCTGTGGGTACGGCTGTGTTTACTACTGAGAAATACAAGCGGATGACCTCGGCTGATATCACCTGTCTCGACTACAGCCAGGATATGTTGGAGAGGGCGGAAAGCAGGTTCCACGAGAAGGGTGTCACCCATATCAAGACGATGCAGGGCGATGTTGGTGCACTGCCTTTTGGGGACGGGTCTTTTGATATCGTGCTTTGTATGAATGGACTCCATGTGTTCCCTGACAAGGACAAGGCCTATGATGAAATCCTCCGTACACTAAAACCGGGCGGCGAACTCCTCGCTTGTTTCTATATCGCCGGTGAGCAAAAGGTGGCGGACTGGCTCGCCAACACCGTTATGACACGTATGGGATGGTTCACTCCGCCTTTCGACACGGCAGACGACGTGCGACTGCGATTGGTGTCTCACTACGACATCCTCGATTTTCACGTGGAGGGGGCGATGCTCTATTTCAGGGCGAAGAAGATCCCATGATGTTTTTTGCTATAACCTAACTTAATTTAGAAAAAAGGTGTATATTTGCACTTAGATTTATAGATTACTTAACTTTCTCAAGTAGGAAAAATGAGGTGAGAAGAAGGTTATAAAGAAGTTCAACTGCTAAGCAAGATGTCGGTAAAAGTAGAAATATGTCCTTTTAACTCCTCTTTAACTCCTCTTTAATTCCTTTTTAACTCCTGAAAGTAGCGCAAATGCGAATATAGAATAATACAACTATGATTGACCAGATTATTGATTTCAACAAGACTTTCGTGGCTCAGAAGGGCTACGAGAAGTATGTCACTGACAAGTACCCAGATAAGAAACTGGCGGTGCTGTCGTGTATGGACACCCGATTGACTGAACTGTTGCCCGCCGCACTCGGACTGAAGAATGGTGATGCCAAAATCATCAAGAACGCCGGCGGCTTGGTGATTTCCGCCTTCGACTCCGCCATGCGCAGCCTGATTGTCGCCATCTATGAATTGGGTGTGGAGGAGATCATGGTGGTGGCTCACTCCAATTGCGGTGCCTGCCATATGAGTTACGAGCATTTCCACCACGAGATGATTGCACGTGGAGTGACGGAAGAGACGCTCGACACCATACTCAAGTGTGGCATCGACCTTGATGCCTGGTTGGAAGGCTTCAAGGATACGCCGACTTCTGTAAAGAAAACCGTGGAAACCATCAAGACCCATCCCCTTATGCCAAAGGATGTTGTGGTCAGGGGATTCATCATTGATTCCGAGACAGGGGCATTGGAGGAAATATAATCCTCAACTATCGCAAGTTAGGGGAAATGAAGTTTGAAGAGGGCTTAAAATATAAATGGAATTGCATCATTGCCATCAAATATGGCACCAAATGAACATATGTCCCTTTAACTCCCCTTTAACTCCTCTTTAACTCCCTTTTAACTCCTGTTTGTGATGTCCCTTTAACTCTCTGAAATAGAATATGAAATATGAAAACGACCCCATGGGAAGGGCCATCCTCGACCATGTCAAACGACAGGGTGGGGAAGTGGACAGACTCAGGGTGTTCTCCCCGATGTTTGAGGAGGACGAAATGCCTATGCAAACTCTTTTCCGCCAATACAATGACATGCCGGAGATTGAACGGATGGCTCTCGATATGGTGGAAGGAAAGACCCTGGATGTGGGAGCTGGTTCTGGCTGCCATTCGCTTATCCTTCAGCAAATGGGAGTCGATGTGACCGCCATCGATATTTCACCTTTGGCTGTGGAGGCTATGAAACTCAGAGGGGTGAAGAAAGCCTTTGTGCAGGACTTCTTCTCTCTTGAAGGATGCTTCGACACCATCCTTATGATGATGAATGGTATTGGTATAGTCGGGTCATTGGAACGCTTGCCTGTTTTCTTCCGACAACTCGACAGAATCCTGGCACCAGGGGGGCAACTGCTGTGTGATTCTTCAGACATCAGTTATGTCTTCGAGGATGAAAACGGGATGGTGGAATATCCCGACACCGGGCATTACTATGGTGAACTGAACTACAGGATGCAATACAAGGACATCATCGGGGAGCCTTTCACGTGGTACTATATCGATGCTGACACACTAAAACAAAAGGCTGAGAAAAACGGATATGATGTCAAGGTGGTCGCTGAAGGTGACCATTATGAGTACTTGGCTAAAATTACAAAATAGTTGAAAACAGAAATTGCGACTTGTCAACTCACCATCTACTCCCTTGATATATGTTCAAAGAATTCATCTTCCCACATTCCGTGCTGTTTTACCTCGTTGTTGTTAATGTGGTCACCTTCTTTATTTATGGCATCGACAAAAGGAAGGCTATGCATGGAAAATGGCGAATCTCTGAAATATCGCTATTTGCATGGGCTATCATCGGCGGCTCCATCGGGGCGTGGATGGGAATGTATCTATGGCATCATAAGACGTGCCATAAGAAATTCACATATGGCATACCACTGCTCTTGATAGTCCAAATCGTTCTTGCATATTGTATTTTAAAGTAAACGTAAGGCGCCATTTGGGCGCCTTTTCTATTTGTCCAAATCTCATTCTAAGTTTCATTTTTTTTATATAGTGTTTATTTGATACTCAAAACCCGCAAATTTCTCACAAAAATAAGACAATATTCATCAAAATCCATTATCTTTGCAACATACTTTAAACGTAAAAAACAACTATTCAACTATTCATCATGAAAAAACTTTTATTGCCTCTTCTGTTTATGGCGGCGGTGTCTGCCTATGCACAAGAAAACCCAGTGTTAACTATTGAGGGGGGTCAGGTAAAGGGCGTGTTGGCCGATGACCATCCTGACGTGTATGTCTATCGTGGCATTCCATACGCTGCGCCTCCCATCAAGGAAAACAGATGGAAGGAACCACAACCTGTCGTGCCATGGAAAGGCGTGAAAATCTGCGATACATTTGGCCATCCAAGCTATCAGGCTATTCAATACCCCGGTGGATACTTCACGGAGTGGGGCTATGGAAAAGAGGCTCCTTATAGTGAGGACTGCCTTTACCTGAATGTATGGACCAAGGCTCCCGGCAAGGTGTCGAAGAAACTTCCCGTCGCACTATGGATACATGGCGGCGGCTATCGCGAGGGATGGGGCTCGGAACCTGAGTTCGACGGACAGGAATGGGGCGCTAAGGACGTGGTGCTCGTTTCCATCAACTACCGTCTCGGAGTGTTCGGCTTTTTGACTCACCCTTTGCTCTCGGAGGAGAGTCCACACAAGGTGTCGGGAAACTATGGCATTCTCGACCAGATTGAGGCATTGAAATGGATTAAGAAAAATATCGAACAGTTTGGCGGCGACCCCAACAATGTCACTATTTTCGGACAGAGTGCCGGCGGTGGTAGCGTGCGCACACTTTGTGAGTCTCCTTTGGCTCGCGGTCTCTTCCACAAGGCGGTTATCATGAGTGCACAGGGGCTCAGCATACCAAATCCCAATGGAGGAGGCATGATGGGAGGCCGTTACGGTGGTGGCTCCATCGCCGATGCTGCCGCTAATGCAAAGAAAGTGTTTGACTGGGCCGGACTGACCGACTTGCAGAAGATGCGTCAGGCATCCACGGAGACCGTCTTCGCACTTAGCAATCTCTACGGACAGGTAACAGGCGAACGTATGATGTTGCCATATATGCCGTTGATTGATGGTTATGTCAGCGTGAAAAGCTTTGACGATGCCACCCGCGAAGGCACTTTGGCCGACGTGCCCTATATGATTGGTTTCACGCTCAACGACATGGGCAACATGGCACCCAACATCGCTGAGTTCTGCAAGGTGCGCCAGAGCAAGGGGGGGAAGGCTTGGGCCTATGAGTTTGCTAGGCCGTTGCCCGACGACGGCTCTCATCCTGAGGTGACACAGCGCCTGAGGGGGGCTTTCCACTCTTCCGACCTTTGGTTCGTCTTCAAGTCGCTGAAGCATTGCTGGCGTCCTTGGACAAAGGGCGACTGGGACCTCTCAGAGAAGATGCTGACGGCATGGACCAACTTCGTGAAGTACAGCGACCCCAATGGCAAGAATGGTGGCAATTGGGCTCCTTGCACGGAGAAGAAACCTCATTTCATGGTGTTCAAACTCAACGACCAGGATGTTGAGGCTTCCTTCTTCGGAGAACCTGAGATTGCTCCTCAACAAGGATTCGGACCTATGTTCGGCCCCGGACCAGCTGGTGGCAGAAGATAATCTGAGCAGAATTCCATATTATGAAAAAAAGCCGACGATCATGCCGGCTTTTTTTCGAATACAATGCTATTCTTCTTGTCTAATAATGTTTTCATTTTGACGCAATACACAAAATAGCGCGATTGTTGCATGGAAAAATGTCAAATCATTGCTATCTTTGTGCGTGATATCGTAATCCTTGCACAATACAATCATTAATATCAACATTATGAAACATTTTTCAGCTTTTCTGCTTTTGAGTTTGATGTGTACCTTCGGATTTGCCCAAACGATGAAGGAAGCACCCGTAAAGAACCCGATGTTGTGGGCGGACGTGCCCGACCCTGATGTCATACGAGTGGGCGATACTTTCTATCTCGTCAGCACCACCATGCACCTGATGCCTGGGGCTCCGGTGATGGCGTCGAAGGACTTGAAAAACTGGGAGACCGTAGGCTACATCTTCGACAAACTGACCGACTCGCCGAAGTACGACTTGGCTTTCTCCTTGCCTCTCGACCAACAAAAGGGTGAGGGGGTCGGCACTGTTTATGGGCGTGGACAGTGGGCCACATCGCTGAAATATCATGATGGAAAGTTTTGGGCCCTCCTCGCTCCCAACGAGCAGGGCTCCATGGGCGACACTTATATCTTCACCGCACCAAAGGCCGAAGGACCGTGGACCATCCATTCGCGCCTGCGCCACTTCCACGACGCCACACTGTTTTTCGATGATGACGGTACGCCCTATGTTTTCTTTGGAACGGGTGAGGTGTGCCAGTTGACACGCGACCTGAAGGGTGTCGTCGAGGGTAGCCTGCGGCATTATTTCGAACGTGAGGAAGAAGAACGTGGATTGTTGGAAGGCACCCGCGTTATCAAGCATAACGGCACATACTATGCCATGCTCATCAGTCAGTCGTTCGGGGGCGGACTCAATCGTCGTGAGGTGTGCTACCGAACGAAAGACTTGAACGCCAAGTGGGAGAAGAATGTCATCTTGGAAAGTCCCTTCGGTGGATTCTCCTATCTCGCACAAGGCACCATCGTCGATACCGAGGAGGGCGACTGGTATGGCATCATGTTCCAAGACCGTGGGGGAGTGGGACGTGTGCTGACACTGTCTCCCGTGAGATGGATAGACGGATGGCCGATGCTGGGAGACGAGAATTACAAGGTGCCCGACATCATGCGTCCCTATAAAACTGGACAACCAGTGAAAGGTATCGTCCTGCCTGACGATTTCGACGACAAGAAATTGGGGCTGCATTGGCAGTGGAACCACAACCCCGTGGACAACGCGTGGAGCCTCACGGAGCGTCCTGGATTCCTACGACTCAAGACTTGCCGTGTGGTGCCCAACCTCTACCTGGCACCCAACACGCTGACGCAGCGTATGGAGGGACCGGGGTGCAGCGGATGCATCTGCATGGACTTGACCAAGATGAAAGATGGCGACTGTGCCGGACTGGCTGCCTTCAATGGAGACAGCGGCGTGTTGACCATCATGAAGAACGGCAAGAAATACACTCTTGTCATGAGCGAACAAAATGTGACCTTGACCAATAGGGAGAAGGCCGTGACAAAGGTGGATGTGAAGGAGGTCGAGACCGTGGACCTGACCAAGATGCTCAATGCCAAGCAGCCGAAGATTTGGCTCAGGCTGGATGGTGATTTCCGTCCCGGACAACGTGGCGGGCGCGATGCCGCCAACTTCTTCTATAGCCTCGACGGCACACAGTGGACGCAAATCGGGACGAAGGATTACCGCATGATATTCGACTATCGTCGCTTCTTTATGGGGACGAAGTTTGGCATCTTCAACTACGCCACGAAGAAGACTGGTGGATACGTCGATGTCGATTGTTTCAAATATCAATGCGACGAGAAATAATCAAGTCCTTGCTGCAGAAACGCCAGGAATGTTCAATGCAGCAAAAACGTCAAGATTGTTCTGCCGGATTTGCAATCCGGCAGTGCTGAATATCAGGATTTGTAATCCGCTAAAATCATTGATGCCAAAAGTTTATAGCCGATTTAACGGATTGTAAATCCTTATGTCACCCTCAGGCGGATTGCAATTCCGCCTGGACATTCTAGCGCTTGATAATTCTTTGACAAGCCAAGCGGCAGAGCTGAGTGCGTGTTAAAACAAGATTATGCTATTGCAGAGATTGGCTTTCAGGAATAATTCAAGTTAAATCACTTGTAACAATGAAAAAAATGAAGAAAATATTGAAAATAGCACTGCTGACACTTCTAGTGTTGGTGGTGATAATAGGTGTGTATATATGGAACGCTTTCGGCCCATTTGTCAAAGGGGCGATGTCGGTAGAGAAACTCGACGACGGTCTTTATTACATGGAGTACAAAGGCGACGACGGTTTTGACGCCCTGATGGCGAAAGGCGGTTTCGAAACCACCGACCAACTGGCAAGCTATGCGATGGAGTTCCTGTCGAAAGGACATTACAAACCTGAAATGAAGACGGGGAAAACTGATTTCGGATGCACGGCAATCACGGTGGCCACGCCTGAAGGGGGAGTGTTGATGGGGAGGAATTTCGACTTTCCGTCGGCTGTTGGAGTGGTAATGCATACCATACCGGAAAAAGGTTACGAGTCTATCGCCACCTTCAACGTGGAGTTCTACGGATTCGGAGAGGGGTATAAACCCGAGGGATTCGCCAACCAATACCTGGCTCTTTCTGGACTGTTCGTCGCTCTTGACGGCATCAACGAGAAAGGATTCGCCATAGCAGACCTGATGGCAGGAGACTCGATAGTGACCAACCAACGTTCAAGTAATCCTGATCTCACGACGACCGGAGCCATACGATACCTACTGAACAATGCTGCCAGCGTTGATGAAGCTTTGAAACTGCTGAAAGGCATCGATATGCACTCTGACATCGGGGCTGCACACCATTTCGCCATGGCAGACGCATCAGGAAAGAGCGTGGTGGTGGAATATGTAGACAACCAGATGGTGGTCGTGGAGTCGCCGACGGTGGCCAATCACTACCTGTGTGAGGCAAAACATAATGCAGGATTGGTCGAGGGTGACAATCGCTATGACAAACTCTGCGAACGATACGACCAAACTGGCGGAGTCATGGACAAAAAGACGCTTACAGAGGCCATCAAGGCCGTTTCGCAGCCAGAGGTGGAAGGGAAATTCCTTGGGACGGCATGGACGATGGTGATGGACCTGAAGAATCCTTCCGTCACATACTATTCACGACGTCATTTCGACAAACCATTCCACTTCAAACTTTCACGAACAAATACCCCAAAAGGCAAGGTTTGAGGAAAATATTTAACAGAAAGGTGAAATTTGTATGCAAAAATGACAAAAAGTCCGTAACTTTTTGTATTTTTGCCGTTGGAATATTTCATTAACCATTTAAACATCAAACTACAATGAAAGAACAAGTATTGCAAGCCATGCGCGAGGCCGGAAAACCTGTGTCGGCAGGAGAAGTGACAAAGATGTTGAACGCTGACCGCAAAGAGGTGGACAAGGCGTTCGCTGCGTTGAAGAAAGAGGGTGCCATCGTGTCGCCAGTTCGCTGCAAGTGGGCGCCGGCTGAATGATGCAACGCACAACGACAACAAGTGACATTTTGATTAAAGGCATCAAAAGCTTTAAGGGACTTTGATAGGCAGCCATCTGGTTTTGAACTTATGGAAAATGCCATTAACGGATGCTACAAACTTTCGTGGAGGGAGCGCATCGGGTTCTGTTCGGGTGACCTGGCACAGAACCTGATTTACCAGACAGTAAGCATCTGGCTGTTGTTCTATTACAACAATGTGTTCGGACTGGATTCAGACGTGGTGGCTGTGATGTTCCTCGTCGTCCGAATCATCGATGTGATATGGGATCCGATGGTGGGGGCCTTTGTCGACAAGTCGCATCCTCGATGGGGTAAATACCGATCTTGGCTTGTCATGGGGGGCGTTCCTCTTGCGGCTTTCGCCATGCTTTGTTTCTGGAATGGGTTCAGTGGCTCGCTCCTCTACGCCTATGTGACATATATAGGATTGAGCATGTGCTTCACGCTCATCAATGTGCCTTACGGGGCTTTAGGCTCGTCACTCACGCGCGATACCAATGAAATCACCATTCTCACCAGCGTGCGCATGGTGATGGCCAACCTGGCGGGACTGATCATCAAGACACTCCCGCTTGTCATAGTGATATTCGCTCCCAGAGTGCTGAATGAAAAGACAGGACAAATGGAGGCGGTATACAACACCCCGGAGGCTGGAAGGGCATGGTTCATCACCATGAGCATTTTCGCTCTCACTGGTCTGGCCTTGCTCTTCATCAGTTTCTTTGAAAGCAAGGAGCGCATAGTGATGGACAAGAGCGAGACCGAGGGGGTGAAGGTGAGCGACCTTTGGATGGAATTGGTGAGGAACCGTCCGCTCAGGGTGTTGTCGTTCTTCTTCATCATTGCCTTCACATCCATGAGCATCAGCAACGCGGCAGACTCCTATTTCATGGCATTCAACATGGGGGCCACGCCATTCATGACAACGGCATTCATGTGGCTCGGAACCATTCCGGCATTCATCTTCCTGCCAATGGTGCCTGCCATCAAACGAAGGATTGGCAAGAACGGGATGTTTCGCATGTTCCTTGGCATTGCCATTACGGCCATGCTGCTCATGTATGTGTCGGTGTCCATCCCGAGTCTCAAGGCATGCACACCACTTATCTTCGTGGTGCAGTTTGTAAAAAGTGCAGGGGTGCTTGTGGCCACTGGTTATATGTGGGCTCTCGTCCCTGAGGTGGTGACATATAGTGAGTTCGCATCGGGGCGACGTGTGGCTGGCATAGTGAATGCGCTGATATGCATTTTCATGAAAGCCGGCATGGCTCTTGGGGGTGTAATACCCGGACTGGTGTTGGCAAGGGTTGGATTCCAGGCAGGGAAACCTGTCCAGACTCCGTTGGCTGAGCAAGGCATCCTATGGCTCGTCACCATTGTCCCTGCCATCTTGTTCGTGTTGGCCATCTATGTGATAGGGAAGTATGAACTGACCGATGCGAAGATGGACGAAATCAACGCTGCTGTATCAAAAAAATCCATATAAACTCATATCCCTTCACCCCTCTTCTATCCTCCATAATCCTCTATAATCCTCTTCTATCCTCTTTAATCCTCTTCAATTCTCTTCACTCCTCTTCACTCCTCTTCCCCCAACCAAGTGAACATACGTCCCTTTAACTCCTCTATAACTCCTGAACAAACTCCTGAAAAAGACTCCCCTTTACCTCCACTCCCAACCAAAGTGAACATATGTCCCTTTAACTCCTCTTTAACTCCTCTATAACTCCCCTTTAACTCCCAAAATACTCCTCTTCACTCCTCTTCCCCCAACCAAGTGACTTTAACTCCTCTATAACTCCCCTTTAACTCCCAAAATACTCCTCTTCACTCCTCTTCCCCCAACCAAGTGAACATACGTCCCTTTAACTCCCCTTTAACTCCTCTATAACTCCTCTTTAACTCCCTAAAAAATACTCCTCTTCACTCCAAAAAAATCATGCAACTTACATCAAATTCCGACAAGCTAACAAGGGATTTTTTCGACTCCCTGTTGATAGAGACCCGATATTTGGATGCCGTCATTCCTTCTACGCAGATGACGCTGTTCGGTGAGACGTTCCGCACACCGGTTATGACTGCCGCACTGTCTCATCTCCACAATACCGCACCCAATGGGATGACGGTCTATGCCCGTGCTGCTGCCTTGAGTGGTGCCGTGCATTGGGTGGGGATGGGAAGCGAGAGTGAATTGGAGGAAATCGTGGCCACGGGGGCAAGAACCATCAAAATCATCAAACCCCATGCCGACAATCGTGTGGTGCTACGCAAAATAGAGCACGCCGTAAAGGCGGGGTGCATGGCCGTGGGAATGGACATCGACCATGCTTTCAATTCGGAAGGTGCTTACGACAATGTTTTCGGACTGCCTATGAAAGCTAAGTCTACAGAGGAGTTGACTGACTTCGTGCAGGCAGCTGGCGTGCCGTTCATAGTGAAAGGCGTACTCAGCCCACGCGATGCCGAGAAATGTATGAAGGCTGGATGTAAGGGTGTCGTGGTCTCTCATCATCACGGTATGGTTCAGTATGCAGTGCCGCCACTGATGGTCCTGCGCGACATCTTGTCAGTCACAGAAGAATGTGTGCCTGTGTTTGTGGATTGTGGGATTGTGAGTGGAATGGATGTTTACAAATGTCTTGCGCTGGGTGCCAAGGCCGTTTCGGTGGGCAGGCATCTGATGCCGCTGCTTAAGGATGGGGCTGAGGCTGTGGCCCAACGTATCGATGAGATGACGGCTGAATTGGCTGGTGTGATGGCGCGTACTGGCGTGGGTGCGTTGGATAAAATGGATCCTACGGTCATTCATAGGAGGACGTTCTGATGTACTTGGGCATTTCATCATCGTTGGAACATGGCTCTCCGGAGGAATGGGCCGCTAAGCACAAGGCTCTCGGACTTGAGACCGTGGTTTTTCCTGTAAACTGTTATGACGGCGAGGAGGTCATCATGGCGTATAAGAAGGCGGCTGATGACGCCGGACTCACGATAGCGGAAGTGGGGGTGTGGCGCAACACGCTTGCTGCCGACCCAGAGGAAAGAAGGCGGTGGGTTGACTATGCCATTCAACAGTTACGTATGGCTGATGCCATAGGGGCCGCGTGCTGTGTGAATGTGGTGGGGACTCCTTTTGGACCACGCTGGGATGGTGGCTATCGCGACAACTTCAGCCCCGAACTATGGGATATGGCTGTAGCGATGATAAGGCAGGTCATTGATGCCGCCCGTCCTGCCCATGCCAAATTCTGCATTGAGTCCATGCCATGGATGATACCAAGCAGTCCAGATGAGTACCTGCGATTGATTGAGGATGTTGACCGTGCGGAGTTTGGCACACACCTTGACGTTGTGAACATGATCACCACGCCGAGAAGATACTTTTACAATGATGAGTTTCTCGAGGAATGTTTCCAAAAACTGCATGGCACCATCGTGAGTTGCCACTTGAAGGACATCTTGCTAAAGCAGGAATATACCTTCCAACTCCAGGAATGCGCCTGTGGAGAGGGAACGTTGGATATTGAATTGTATGCCCGGTTGGCTACAGACGAGAATCCTCGAATGCCAATGATCATCGAGCACCTTGATGCCGACGAGGACTATGTGGCGAGTGTGCACTATGTCCAAGAAAGGTTGTCCTGCCTGTAGGGCAAGACGGGTTCAGCGTGGCAATTCTTCCATCCGCTTTCTTACCTTGTCCCAAGCATGGGATCCAAACAGGAAGGTGTCTTTCATCGTTCCCATCATTTGGGTGAAACGGCTGTATGGGATGGTGAAACTCAATTCATCCTTCCCGACCCATGGACGCACCGAAGGGTCAAACAGACCAAGGAAACATCGATGGCCCTGACGTGTGTTCTCCGCCACAGTCATTGATACAACGGTGCTACAACCTGAACCGAACATCGAAACGACAGCATCGGGCTCGTTCGTGTCATAGAATGCCCATCCGCAAAGACCTGACAGCATGTCGGGGGTGGCATAAAAGAAGACTCCCTCTGTTCCCTCAAAGGTTTCTGCCTTGTCTATCCGCAAGAAGTTAAGATATGGCTTCTCGCTTCTTTTCACACCAAGCCCTTTCACATAATCTGCTACCATTTCTGGAGTTTTCTTGTATTTCTCCTTCTGCGATACGAAGGTAGGCACATACTCGGGCATGTCGGCAAACCCTGTATATAGTTTGCCTCCGCCACAACCGATGACATCAACACTCAGGCTGACAGGTATTCCTGCCCTGGCTGCTTGAAGGCCTTTGAAGAAACATCCGCCAATCTTTTCCGTTTCTGCAAACGGCTTGTCGCCATAACCGAAAAGTAGAGGCAATTGAGCCTTGTCGCCAAAAGCCTCCTTGTAGTTTTTGATGAATTCTTGTGTTTTCATAACGTTGTTGCACTTGACTCGAGATGATGACAATTCCACACCATCATCAGCATTCGATAATGTATTATTGGGTGCAAAGATACTAAAATGTAAAGGAAAACGAGTGTCTTAACTGATGTTTTAACCCCAAAAATCAATAATTTTCCAATCAAACAGCATTAATGGTTCTTTCATATCATTTCTAGCTTTCACATACAGGTTGCAAACTTGGCATGAATTGTAAAAATTCGACTTGAGCGATTGACAATTTGGTGAGCAACTTACGCCAAGAATGTTCATGTTTCTTACAGGACGGAACTCTTTTGAGTATTCAGATTGATTTAACCGCACTGTACGTGAAATTTTTGTATATTTGAACACAAAAAGTATTATTGATGAAAAAAAAGTGTATCTTTGCAACCAGATAATCGAACCATCATGTCCCTTTAACTCCCCTTTAATACCACCCCCAACTAGTAAACATATGTCCCTTTAACTCCTCTTTAACTCCTCTTTAACTCCCCCCCAACCAAGTAAACATATGTCCCTTTAACTCCTCTTTAACTCCTCTTTAACTCCTCTTTAACTCCCCTTTAACTCCAACCAAGTAAACATGTCCCTTTAACTCCCCTATATGCAATAAATATGAAAACCATGAAGTATTTCTTCGGGGCGTTGCTCATAGCTTGCGTCCCCTTTGCAGCAAATGCACAATTCATGATGTTTGGAGGCGGAAACCGTGTCAACCAGGATAGCCTCCGCAAGGTTACTGAAGCCGATTATGCCGACATGCTGGCTAAAGTTGGAGTTGGGCTGCCTCGTGAAGGTCGGCAACCCAACAGTCAGGATGAGAGCAAACATCCTAACTATGACGAGCTGATGGCAAACCCATATCCTTTCTATCCAGACCCGCTGGTAACTGAAAGTGGCAAGATTGTCGCCAACTCCAAGACGTGGTATAAGGTGCGACGTCCGGAGATAGTGAAACTTTTTGAAGACAATGTTTACGGCCGTATTCCAGGGAATGTGCCCTACGTGAAATGGGTGGTCGTAAATGAGGAGAAGAAAGAGTTTGCAGGAAAGCCGGTGGTGGTACGCTATCTGAAAGGTGTGGCAGACAATTCCAACTGCCCATCCATAAAGGTTGAGATTGAAGCCAACGTGATTTATCCTGATAACGGAAAGCAAAACATGCCTGTGATCATTGAATTCGGCTTCGGAGGTGACCCCACATTCACACGTCCTGGCGTCGTTTCATGGAAGCAGATGGTGATAGAGCGTGGATGGGCTGCCGCCACCATCAATCCTTCGTCCATTCAAGCTGATGGCGGATGGGGGCTGACCAATGGCATCATCGGACTATGCAACAAGGGGGAGCATCGTCAACCAACAGATTGGGGGGCGCTACGAGCCTGGGGCTGGGGACTGTCACGTCTGATGGACTATTTTGAGTCTGACAAGACATTCGATGCCACCAAATGCGCCATCGAGGGCGTTTCACGTTATGGAAAGGCTTCGCTTGTGGCTATGGCGTTTGACGAGCGTGTCGCGGCGGGATTCATCGCCTCGTCAGGCAAGGCGGGCGCCGCAGGATGGCGCCGTGACTGTGGTGAGAGCATCGGCAACATCGTTTCAAATCAGGAGTACCACTGGGTTTGCGGCAATCTGATAAGATATGCTACAGACCCGATGACTGAAAACGACATGCCTGTCGACCAACACGAACTTATAGCACTCTGTGCACCACGTGCCTGCTTCATATCCACCGGCAGCTGGAATGGCGACAAATGGCAGGACGTGGTTGGGTCGTTCATATCGGCTTCAAAGGCTTCGCCCGTATATGAACTGCTCGGGTATAAAGGTTTGGGTACTGACCTCTTCCCTGGGATGGATAATGGTTTGATGGAGGGGCGACTTGCTTATCGTCAGCACCATGGCGGTCATGAAGCTGGTCCCAACTGGCCGTACTTCCTCGACTTCTTTCAGCGTGAAGTGGTCGGCAAGTAGGAGGAAGGGAGTCAAATGACCGGCAACGATGGGCTCAATATGGATTTGCTTTTGCGCCTCCAACGCTCTGGTGGATGCCTCGGCAGCATCGACGGCTTCTTCTATGGCGACTGGCTCAATCGGTTCTTCCCATATTTAGTCGTCTGTTTCGTCCCATTCTGTGGTTGTGGCGTCCACACTTTCGTATTCCGCCAGTTTCAATAGGCGCTGGATGTCAGTCTCTGACAGAGGCAGGCTGTTACCCTTTTCCATATAGTGCAGCAGCCAATTGGCACCACGTTTGTCCAAACACCCATTCTCATCCGCTTTAAGATAGAATCTTGCGACTTTCGCTTCGTTCTCTGGATGTTCTCCCTGATTTTTGGCGTATTCCTCTGCCAAGAACAGGTAGAAGATGGGTATTGATTCTGCCACGGGGAGCATGAGGCTTTCGTCGTGCATTTCACCCTTCTGTTCATAGGGGATGACATAGCCCAATACCTTGCCTAAGGAACTGCCTTGTTCAGCGGCCAGCGCTGCCAGGCGTTTTGCCTCGATGGTGTCACCCATCACCATGAAAGCATATCCCTTCAATGCATACCCGTCGACGCATCCTTTTTCTATCAGGCGTTCTGCAAGCTCCATTCCTTTCTCTTTTTGTCTGTCATTGAGGCTTTCTATTGCTTTGAAAGTCATTCGGGTGTTATCGTCATCTGGAAGGTTGCTGAGATAATCATAGGGCCTGTTGATGGCACCGTATTCTTCTGCCATCGTCAGCATGGTTATCGTCGCTATGAAGTCGGGCTTCGTGCCGTTCTGCCCGTAGGTGTAATAGTCGGCCAGTTTAAGATAGGCGTTGCCGTCACCCCATCTGGCCTTTGCCATCAAGTCATTGAAGTTATCTGTTCTTGTCACTTGTGCCGGCATGTCCAATGCTACGTTGTCGAAAATCTTATGTTTTGCGCAACTGGCCATCATCATTGTGGACAGTATGAATAGTATTGCTTTCCTCATTGTGCTATGTTTTATTGTTGTTTCCCTTTGTTCTTTGAAAATGATGTTGCCAATAAATGACCATATATGTATGGAGGGTAAATAAACACTTTTTCTATCATTGTCAAATGAAAATTCGTCATTTTTCCCTTTTCCCTTTGAGGCAATGAATGTAGGGATTTTATCATAGCCGTGAGTACACCTGGAGTGTTCATATCCCCTTCTCGTAGGGGATGGAGTAAAACACTTTTGGAACAAGTAAGTTACAAACCCTTCCTCACTTACTCCTCCGAATGCTAGGGCAGAACATTCTTGCACTATTAGGATGAAGAATAGGTAAAAACTAAGATTGTTTGAAAAATCTTTGGAGATTCCATTTTTTTTCTTTTACTTTGTCTCGAAAACATTTTTACTATTTAATATCTATAGCTTTATGAAGAAAACAATTTTCACACTTCTTACAGCAATGACACTGGTGATGTCAAGCTGCATGGCTCCGGGACTTGGAACGGGAATCGGAACTACATCTAACAATTCAACCGGCGGTGTGTTGACAAGTATCCTTGGCTCTGTATTGGGCAGTGTGTTGTTCGGTGGAACGACATTCGACCAGTCGGGCATACTGGGTAGCTGGAACTACAATGCTCCAAGTGCTGCCTTTACTACCCAACAAGCTCTGACAAACGCCGGAGGTGCTGCTACAATTGCAAATATGGCATCGTCACTGGCAAGTAACTACGGCAACATCGGTATCAATCGTAACAACACTTCCTTCTCGTTCCTTGATGGTAACAAGTTCTCTGCAAAGGTGAATGGTATCCCATTTAGCGGTACCTATACTTATAATCCCCAGAATGGTGAAATCGCCCTCAAGACAGCTACTGAGACCATCAAGGGCAACGTGACAAAGACCGAGAAAGGCATGGGGTTGATGTTCGACTCCACACAGATGGTCAACATCCTGCAGAAAGAAGGCAAGGTTAGCAACACTGCTGCTGTTCAAGCCGTCAGCAAGCTTGCCAAGAGTGCCAACGGTGCTCGCGTAGGCTTTGAGCTTACAAGATAAGAGCACATACGTCCTCATAGGACAGCCTCTTGGGGAGTAAATGGGTTGGTTTAAGAAGTGATTAAACCATCCCATTTGACAAACTGAGCAACTGTATCAAGTTGCTCAGTTTTCTTTTGTAGATGATTCTTCATTGATGTATAATTCAGGGGTTGGATATTTAATCGGGATATAATGCCAATCGAATGGTAGGTCCATATCGTCAAGTTCTTCAGATTGTTTCTCCATAAGTCCTTTATCTATGCTATATAAATAGATGTTTTTCAAATAATGCGCGAGTACATTGATAGGAGGCCACTCATTGCGGATAGTAGAATACCACTTGAAGAGATCCATCTTTCCTTTGCTGGAATTGCAGGTTTTGCAAACCATAATAATATTATCCATATGATTATCGCCACCCTTTGAACGTGGAAATACATGATCCTTGGTTAGATTAGAAGGCTCCATCTCTTTGCCACAATACCAACAATAGTTGTTGTATTGAATCTTTGAAATATTAAACTCCATAAGGTCATGTATTTTCCATTTTCCTTCTTTGTAAGCCTTAAAAGCCTTTGACCGTATCATATAGCAATTGCGGTCATATTTACGCTTTCCTTCTTTTACTGCGTAATGCAACATCTGTAAGTTTGCGTATGACCAATATAGGTACTCGCCAAAGTTTGCAAATGTTCGTTCTTTTGATGGCATTTTACTATTAGGCTGTTTATGTTTTATAACAGTTTAATTGAGCTGCTAACCATAGTGATGGAGTTTTTGAATCAAAAATCGCATAGCCATTCTTGTTCGCCGAAGTACAGTCCTTCCCATTCCACACGACGCTTGGACAAATTGATCTCATAAATGTATTCCGCGTCACCAGCCATGCATGGGGTGGTGATGCGAAATCCTTTATCGCTACTGCAAATGTAATTGGCCAGTTGCTCCTTTGACACAGTTGAATGATTTTCGGTGCTAAACTTGTGCAGGATGCGGGTCAAAACTTTGCCCACTCCCTCAGGATAGCCGTCGCAATGATGGTATATGACAACTTTTTCGTCATCTCCGTAGTCGTTTAGTATGAAAATATTAGCACGTGTTGACATTTTTGACAGATGTTATGTTTTATAGAATCATGGAAAGGAGCTTTTGGTCCAAATATGAATTGCTTTAACAATGTTAGGAAAATACTTCAAATAGAGTATAGATGTCTCAAAGACCTCTATATTAGGGTGTTATGAAAGATAGATTGATGTTTTTTAATATTTCTCTTTCCTCATATAGCGGAGGAGGAAGCGTACGTCCTGCTCCTTCACCTCAATCGGATTGTCCTGTATGATAAAACTGTCATTGAGGATGTCGGGCAGGTAGCCCTTGTCGAGCAAATAAAGTATGACACTTGTTCCTATGGAGTTGTAGTTCCACAGCATTTCAATAGCTTCCTTACATGCAATGTTGGCATCATAGAATGGATTGTCGGGAGTCTTGATGCATTCGCAGAATTCGAATGACAAATTTAGGAAGTTCTTGGATTCCTTGTCGATGAACATTATGACGGGGTGGTCATTTTCAACTTTACTACTCAACTCTTGTATCCATTCTTCATGGAAATCCATTTCAGAAACCATGAAATGATATAATTCCTCCTGTCCGTCAAAGAAGAGTATCTGCTTGCCTTTTGTACGTCGTAGGAACCAGTCAGCATCAGCGATGAGATGGTCTTCAGGCTTGTATTCAGGGTCTTTCTTGATTAGTTCATCCCATCGTTCAGCACAGCCTTCAAATGGAGACATTACCCCGTTCAGGCGCCACTCTTCATGATACGACACAAAGGACGCTACACATCCGTCATATTTACTGAGCTGCTTGTCTTTTAGCGTGATCTCATCGCGTTTGATCGTGAGGTTCTTTCCATTGGTGGATAACAGGTCGATGGTCTTGCCATCCTCGTTGACTTTCATTTTGAATGCATGCGTCGGGAATACTTTCACAGCCTCCATTGTGTCAGAGAGTGTGTTTTTGCCTTTCACGCGAGCCAATGTGGCCAGATAGTCTTTCGGATACAATGCCAAAGGTCCCACTTTATAGGCAAAGATGCAGAAATTGATGGCTTGGTAAAAGCTCAAGGAGGTATCGCCCGATATTCGACCAGTGCTTTCAATTTGTTTGTCCAACAAAAGTTCGGATGTTTCTGAACGTGTAAGATAACAGTTTGAAAAAAGCCACGTCAATGCAATGCGCATCTTGTAGAAGTCTTCGTCAGCAACATCCATCATGGTCTCGATGTCTTGTGATAACTGCTCGTTGACGGGAGCATTCTCAAATTCATTCACAAGACGTTGGTAAGCCGTATGCGCCATTGTCTCAAGAAGAGGTAGGCCAGGTGTCCACCAGATGTCGTCCATTTCAGTGGCAGAATGCCATATCAAGTATCTGACGGCCATCATACTCGGCTCGTCAGGAAAATACTCCTCGGTGGAGTCATGGTATATAGGCACCGGAAACCCGAACATCAGCTGGCATAGGTCGGAGAAAGCCCTCCATTGCCCGCTGTCTGCTACGATGTCCTCCATATAGCATGCCAATGTGATGGAAGCGTAGCGGAAGATGTTATCTGTGTTCTCTTCGAGATTCAAGTTGGTGCTATAGAAATCATCTAAAAGACTGTTTGCCAGTTTCGTATAGTAAGAGTCTGTTGCGTATGCCTTTTTTGCCAAGGGATGCGCCTGAGTGATATCTGATATCCGTATTCGTTTTGGTTTCATTTTATCATTTTGCTTTGCAGAGGATAACACTAATACATCTTTATGATGGTGGCGTTATCAGACGAAATATCTGAAATGGTGATCGTTTGTGATGTGGCTTTTACTTTCCCACGCAGAAATTCTTGAAAATGTTCCCAAGCGTTTCGTCGGGGGTGATGGCGCCACCCACGATGGTGGCGAGGTGGTCGATGCAGGCGCGTAGGTCTTCGCTGAGCAGGTCGCCGCTCAGTCCTTGGGACAACCCTGCGATGACGGCTTCGATGTCGTCATGGGCTTTCACCAATGCCTCGTAGTGGCGGGCGTTGGTGACGATAACGTCGTTTTGGGTCACTTCAGGGATGTCGGCAGCACGATAGAGGGCCTCTTCCAACGGGGAGAGGTCTTTGTCGTGCTTGGCACTCATCCTCACAACGGGGATTTCGAAACAGGGTAGGGTGGTGGTGGGGTCATAGGCCGATGATGTCAAGTCGGTCTTGTTCACGATGGCGATGACCTTCTTGCCTTCGGTGCGACAAGCAATCTCCTCAGCTTCCTCTGCCGTGGGGGGTGCATCGGTCAGCCACAGTACGATGGTGGCTTCGTCGAGCTTCTTGTAGGTGCGTTCGATACCCATGCGTTCCACGGTGTCGGTAGTCGAACGGATGCCGGCGGTGTCGATGAAACGGAAAGTGATGCCATAAATCTGTGTGGTGTCCTCTATCACGTCGCGCGTGGTGCCGTGGACGTCGCTCACGATGGCCTTGTCATCGTGCAGCAAGCGGTTGAGCAGCGTGCTCTTCCCCACGTTGGTCTTGCCTATGATGGCCACGGCGATGCCTTGGCGCAGGGCGTTGCCGGTCTCAAACGACCGTGCCAGTTCGCGGATGCGGCGCTCGGTGGATTCCGCGATTTGCAGCAATTCGCTACGGTCGGCAAACTCCAGGTCCTCATGGTCGCTGAAGTCCAACTCCAGTTCCAACAATGAAGTCAGCCTTAGCAGTTCTTCGCGGAGCACGCCGAGTTCGTGGCTGAAGTTGCCTCGCAACTGACTCAGCGCCATCTTGTGCGTTGCGCTGTTTGTGGAGTTGATGAGGTCGGCCACAGCCTCAGCCTGGCTGAGGTCTAGTTTGCCATTCAAGAAGGCACGCTGTGTGAACTCTCCGGGAAGAGCCTGGCGGCAACCGTGCTTGGTGAGCGCATGGAGGATGAGTGTGATGATGTATCGCGAGCCGTGGCAACTGATTTCCGCCGTGTCTTCTCCGGTATAGGAACGGGGCGCGCGCATCACCGTGACCACCACGTCGTCGATGACCTCGCCATCGCCTTCACGGAGAGTGCCGTAATGGGCGGTGTGGCTGCGGGAGTCAACAAGCCGATGCCCTGTTGGTGAGACAAACAGGGCATCGGCGATGGAGATGGCTTGGGTGCCTGACACTCTGATAATGGCCATCGCACCGCCGGAGGCGGTGGCAAGGGCGCAAATGGTGTCATCGTTAAGATAGGCCATGGGTTAAATTCTGTCAAGCACCTTCTCGATAAGGGTGTCGATGGAATTCTTGTACTCTGTGTTCATCTCCTTGGCATAACGATTGGCGATGACCATACAGCAAGTCATGGCGCGGTGGCCGAGGAGTGAGGCGAGGCCGGCAAGGGCTGAAGATTCCATCTCGAAG
Organism: uncultured Prevotellaceae bacterium; assembly: GCA_902786665.1. Lineage (GTDB taxonomy): Bacteria > Bacteroidota > Bacteroidia > Bacteroidales > Bacteroidaceae > Prevotella. The sequence goes on from CADADN010000003.1 coordinate 141,786, forward strand.
TTGCAGACACGCATGCCATCATATTCAAACGATTCCACCTTCTCGTTCTGGCGTGGGTCGGCGATGTCTGCACGAAGCACACGACCCTGAGGACCATAGAAGCCGCCGCAGGAGATGGTGTAGCCTCGCACCATGTCGTCTTTGGCTATCTGGTTGATGAGGTCGGCATCGGCCACCGACACATAGGGCGCACCCTTGATGGGGTTCCAATCCATGTGCTTCTTGAAGGCTTCTTCAAGGTCGAGGTCGCAGACCTTGTTGCGGTCGGCATAGAAATTCAGAAGACCGTCAAAACCGATGCTCTTCACAGATGCGACAAAGCATCCCGTGGGGGTGAAGGGTTGCAGCCCGCCGCAGGTGCCGATGCGTACGCATGTCAGAGTGCGGTGCTCATCGAATTCGGTTCGGGTGGAATAGTCGATGTTGGCCAAGGTGTCGAGCTCGTTCATCACGATGTCGATGTTGTCGCAGCCGATGCCATGGCTCTGGCAAGTGATGCGTTTGCCTTTGTAGGTGCCGGTGATGGTGTGGAACTCACGACTCTGTACTTCGCACTCGATACTGTCGAAGTGGTTGGCTACGGTGTTCACTCGGGCGGGGTCGCCAACGAGCACTACGCGGTCGGCCAGTTGTTCTGGACGTAGATGCAGATGGAAGCATGAACCATCAGAATTGATGATCAGTTCGGATGCTGGAAAAGATTTTTTCATAATCGTTTATTTTTGTACAACAAAGGTGGTTGGGTTTCGAAAATACAAATGTACGCATTTTTTGCGTAGGTTGTTTCTGCAAAATCGTGTTTTAACATTTTTTACGGTGCCCCCCCCTGATTTCGTCTCACCTCTGGTAACAGAGGAAGTATTTGCTCACTTTTTTTGACAGGAGCGAGACATTGAGGATTTCAGAAGCGTCGGCGATGTCTTTCATCGTGCCGTCCTTGAAAAGAATGGTGATGTGGTCTTCGTGGATGTCGTACATATCCTTCTCTATCTTGCTTACATTGTAAAGATATTTCACATCTTCGCGACTCACTCCATAGGTTTGCATCAGTTGGTTCTCCAAATTTTCCAGACGCTCATCGTCGATGGGTTGCTCGTGCACTTCCACCTTGAAGGGTCGACGTGCCACCACGTTGCTGGCCAGCAGCGAGAGCACCTTGTCAGTGCTGCGCACCCATTCCTTGATGGAGCAGTGGATGTCGGTGTCGTCGAGGCGGCTGTAGTGCTCCAATGCTTCAGGGTGGCTGTTGAAGAAAGCCTTGTCAATGGGTTGGGTGAGGAAATATTGGAGGGAGGGAGTGGCGAAAAGAGGAGTACCCGACTGCATGAGAAGTTTTGCACGTAGCAGCAGGTTGACAAGCATTTTCTCTGTGGCCACGGTGGTTTTGTGCAGATAGACCTGCCAATACATCAGGCGGCGGGAGGTGAGGTAGTTCTCTATCGAGTAGATGCCTTTCGAGTCTACCACGAGGTTGTCGTCCACCACATTGAGCATCTTGATGATGCGGGCACTGCCGATGTTGCCTTCCGTCACGCCGGTGAAGAAACTGTCGCGGCGCAAGTAGTCGAGGCGGTCCATGTCGAGTTGGCTGCTGATGAGTTGGTGCAGGAAATGCTTGGAGTAGTGGTCTTTGAAGATGTTCAAGGCGAGGTTGAGACAGCCGTTCATCTCGGTGTTGATTTTTTCCATCATCATCAGCGACACATCCTCGTGGGACACCCCTTCCATCAGCGTGTGCTCCAACACGTGTGAGAATGGGCCGTGACCGATGTCGTGCATCAGGATGGCGGCCTTCACTGCTTCCGCTTCGCTATCGAAAATAAAGATGCCTTTCTGGCTCAAGGTCACCACGGCCTCGCTCATCAGATGGAACGCCCCCAAGGAATGCTGGAAACGGGTGTGTTGCGCTCCGGGATACACTACGGAGGCCAAACCCAATTGCTTGATGTTGCGAAGACGCTGCATCAAAGGATGGTCCACGATTTCCATCAAGGGACCTCCGGGTACCTTGATGAAGCCGAAGACGGGGTCGTTGATGATCTTGCCTACAGACATTACAGTCCTTTCTTCTCCAATTCTACAGCCATTTCCTGCTGCAAGGCCTTCGCACTGGTGGCGGCGGCATCGGCGAAGTCAGTGCCATTGCTGGCATAAATAATGCCACGAGAGGAATTCACCAACAGTCCACAGTCGTTGTTCATCCCGTAGCGGCACACCTCGCCGAGGCTCCCGCCTTGCGCGCCCACGCCGGGCACGAGGAGGAAATGGTCGGGTGCGAGGCGGCGGATATCCTCGAACATGGCACCTCGTGTCGCTCCCACCACATACATCATCTTGTCGGGACCGGCCCATTGTTGCGACTGGCGTATCACACGCTCAAAGAGCCGTTCACCATCTTTGCTTTCCGTCAGTTGGAAGTCGTGACAGCCCTTGTTGCTGGTGAGGACGAGCAGGATGACCCATTTGCCGTCATATTCCAGAAACGGTCCAACGCTGTCTTCACCCATGTAGGGGGCGACGGTGAGCGAATCGATGTCATATTCCTCGAAGAATGTGCGGGCATACATTGCGGAGGTGTTGCCGATGTCACCTCGTTTGGCGTCGGCAATGATGAAATGGAGAGGGTAGAATTTCTTCAGGTATTTCACTGTCTGCTCGAAGGCGGCAATGCCGCTCACACCGAGGCTCTCGTAAAAGGCGAGGTTGGGTTTGTATGCCACGCAATAGGGTGCAGTAGCGTCGATGATGGCCTTGTTGAATGAGAAGATGGGTGAGGCCTCTTCCAACAAGTGGCTGGGAATTTTCTTGATATCGGTGTCTAGACCAACACATAGGAAACTGCGTTTGGTCTTGATTTGATTGATGAGTTCTTTTCTTGTCATGGCGTAATCTTCAATCTTAGCTTCGCTGATTTTTGTCGCGACTCGGCAGAGTTCAAGCAAGCTTGACTCTGCTCTCGCTGCTCCAAAAATTCAATTTTCAATTTTCAATTTTCAATTTTCAATTTTCAATCTTCAATTTTCAATCTTCATTTTTCAATCTTCTAAAGTTCACTTTCTTTCATCCGCTCTGCGTTCTCTGCTACGGTGAGGGCGTCAATCATCGCTTGGATGTTGCCGCCAAGGAACCCTTGCAGGTCGTGGGTGGTGAACCCGATGCGGTGGTCGGTGACACGTCCTTGGGGGAAGTTGTAGGTGCGGATTTTGGCGGAGCGGTCGCCCGAAGACACCAGGCTCTTGCGGCGTGAGGCGATGTCGTCAATGTATTTCTGGTGCTCCTTGTCGTAGATGAAGGTATAGAGGCGTGAGAGAGCACGCTCCTTGTTCTTCGGTTGGTCGCGGGTCTCTGTACATTCGATGAGGATTTCCTCGGTCTCGCCAGTGTTGGGGTTCTTCCACATGTAGCGCAGGCGTACTCCCGACTCCACCTTGTTTACGTTCTGTCCGCCGGCACCGCTGGAACGGAAGGTGTCCCATTTGATTTCGCCCTCGTTGATGTTGACCTCGAATTTGTCTGCTTCAGGCAGTACGGCCACCGTGGCTGCCGACGTGTGCATGCGGCCTTGTGTCTCGGTGGCAGGCACGCGTTGAACGCGGTGGACGCCGGACTCGTATTTCAATGTGCCATAGACATCGGTGCCGCTCACGGCGAAGTCTATCTCCTTGTAACCGCCTACAGCGCCTTCGCTCACGCTGGTGACGGAGAGTTTCCAACCCTTGGAGTCGCAGAAGCGCTTGTACATCTGGAACAGGTCGCCCGCGAAGAGGCAAGCTTCGTCACCACCGGTGCCAGCACGGATTTCCATCTGCACGTTCTTGGCGTCTTCGGGGTCCTTCGGCACGAGGGCTATCTTGATTTCTTCTTCTATCTTCGGTTGCAACTCCTCGTTCAGAGACAGTTCCTCACGCGCCATCTCGCGCAGGTCGGGGTCGCTCTCGTTGGCGATGATGTCCTTCGCTTCCTTGATGGTGTTCAGGCATGCGATGTAGCGCTTCCGCGCGTCCATGATGTCGCTCAGGTCCTTGTATTCTTTGGTGAGTTTCACGAAACGTTGCTGGTCGTTGATTACATCGGGGTCGGTGATGAGCGTGGATACCTCTTCGAACCTTGCCTCGAGACCGTCGAGTTTTTGTAATATGCTGTTGTTGTCCATTCTATTTCTTGCGTTTGTAGTGTTTATATGATGAGTATGCAGTGACTGCCATGGCGATACCCAATACGATATGAGTCCAATATGACAGCCCATGACTCCAGTTGTAGTATGCCATGAACAGGTTGGTGACCAATAAGATGATGCTGGCAATCAAAATGAAAAGGGTGAAATGTTTCATAACATCTGGGTGGATTAATAATTGAACTCTCCATATTCGGAACGGATGGTGAGGCTCTTCGGGCCTTCCTCGATGTGTCCTACCACCTGCGCGTCGATGTTGAACGACTTGGAGATGGCGATGACATCGTCGGCCAGCGATGGGGTGACATAGATTTCCATCCGGTGTCCCATATTGAACACTTGGTACATCTCTCGCCAGTCGGTGCCACTCGCCTCTTGGATGAGGTGGAAGAGTGGCGGGGTGGCGAAAAGGTTGTCCTTCACCACGTGGCAGTTGTCGCCCACGAAATGAAGCACCTTGGTCTGGGCGCCACCGGTGCAGTGCACCATGCCGTGAATCTCAGGGCGATGAGCATCGAGAAGACGTTTCACCACGGGGGCGTAGGTGCGGGTGGGGGAGAGTACCAGACGGCCGGCGTCGAGACCGGTTCCCTCCACGGGGTCGGTGAGGCGGTGACGGCCGCTGTACACCAGTTCGTCGGGGACAGCATGGTCGTAGCTCTCGGGAAATAGTGCGGCAAGGTATTTGGCGAAGACATCGTGACGGGCCGAGGTGAGGCCGTTGCTCCCCATGCCGCCGTTGTAGCAATGCTCATAGGTGGACTGGCCGGTCGACGACAGTCCCACGATGACGTCGCCGGGACGGATGTTGGCATTGTCCACCACGTCGCTGCGCTTCATACGGCAGGCCACGGTGGAATCGACGATGATGGTGCGCACCAAGTCGCCCACGTCGGCCGTCTCGCCACCTGTGGGGTGGATGCCGATGCCCATCGAGCGCAACTCACCTAGCAGTTCGTCGGTGCCGTTGATGATGGCGGAGACCACTTCACCCGGGATGAGGTGCTTGTTGCGGCCTATGGTGCTCGACACCAGGATGTTGTCGGTGGCACCCACGCAGAGCAGGTCGTCGGTGTTCATCACGATGGCATCCTGTGCGATGCCTTTCCACACACCGAGGTCGCCGGTCTCCTTCCAGTACATATAGGCCAGAGACGACTTCGTGCCGGCGCCGTCGGCATGCATGATGTTGCAGTATTCGGGGTCGCCGCCGAGGATGTCGGGGATGATTTTACAGAACGCACTGGGATAGAGGCCTTTGTCGATGTGCTTGATGGCATTGTGAACATCCTCTTTAGCGGCTGAGACGCCTCGTTGCATATAGCGGTTGGTGCTGTTTTCTTCCATTGGGATTCCTTTATGTTGATGTGTTACAATTCTGCTCTATGGCCTTTTACCTGTTGTGCCAGAACTCCCAACTGGCAAAGGCTTGTAGCAGGAGCATCTCAAGGCCGTTCACCACGGTGGCGCCTTGTTTGGCACCTTTGTGCATGAACATCGTCTCGTCGGGGTTGTAGATGAGGTCGTAGAGCAGGTTGTGGCTGTCCATGGCTTCGTAGGGAAGGTCGGGGCATTCGTTGGTATGGGGATACATGCCGCAGGGAGTGCAGTTCACGATGACATTGTATTCACGCACGTCGTCGCCTGTCAATTTATTGTATTGGATGGTGCCGGGGCGCTCGTAGCGACTGACGAAAACCGTCTCCAGACCCAGGGACTTCAAACCGTAATTGATGGCCTTGGAAGCTCCGCCGGTGCCAAGGATGAGGGCTTTCTTGTGGAAGGGCTCAAGCATGGGCTCTATGCTTTGAGTGAAGCCTATCACGTCGCTGTTGTAACCTTTCAGCAAGATGTTTCTTCCTTTGTGGATGACGCTGATGACGTTCACGGCGCCGATGGCCCTGGCTTCGGGACTGATGAAGTCGAGGTAGCTCATCACTTTCTCCTTGTAGGGGATGGTGACGTTCAGACCGAGCAGCTCGGGGTTGGAGGCAATCACTTCTGGCAGCATCTCTATGGACGGAATCTCGAAGTTCACGTATTCCGCATCTATTCCCTCGTTCTCGAACTTCTCGTTGAAATAGCCGATGGAAAACGAGTGGGTGAGGGGATAGCCTATCAGTCCGTATTTGTCCATTTCTTTCCTTTTTTCGTTAAGGTGGTGTTGTTCTCAATATATGGTGAAGATGGCTTCACTTTCCCTGCGGAGGATGGGGCTTATTTGGTGGCAAAATACATGGTGCAAATGCCAAAGGTAAGGCGCTTGAATGTGCACTCTCGGAATCCGGCTTTGCCCATGATCTCCATCATGGCTTCGCCTTGGGGAAACGCTTTGATGGTCGCGGTGAGATAGTCGTAGGCAAGGGTGTCCTTGGACACCAGGCGGCCGTAGAGGGGGAGGATGGTGTGGCTGTACAACCAGAACAGCTGTTTCATCGGGAATCGGGTGGGGTGGGTGAGTTCCACGATGCTCAGGTGGCCGCCGGGGCGCAACACGCGATGCATTTCGCGAAGGCCTTGGTCGAGATCGGCGAAGTTGCGGATGCCGAAAGCGGAGGTGACGGCGTCGAAACTTCCTTCGGCATATGTGAGTGACAGACAGTCTTCCTTCTCAAAGGTGATGATTTCGGAAAGACCGGCCTTGGCCACTTTCTCACGACCTATCGCCATCATCCCTTCTGAGATGTCGGCGCCCTTCAGCATCTTGGGCGATAGCATCTTGGCTGTCTCTATGGCGAAATCGCCTGTTCCGGTGGCGATGTCGAGAATGGTTTCCGGGTGGAAGGGGGCCAATTGGCGGATGGCTGCCCTACGCCACCGCTTGTCGATGTCGAAAGACATCCAATGGTTGAGTAGGTCGTAACGCGAGGCGATGGTGTCGAACATGCGCTCTACCTGTTCGCCTTTGCCGGAACGGCTGTCATAGGGCTTGATTTCCTCCTGGCCGTACATCTTCTCAACGATTGGCGAGGTACTCGCTCACGTTCTTCTCTATACGCTCGGCAAGGTCGCCGTCGTACGCCTCTTTCACAAACTGCTCGCCGGTGATGTGCTCATATAGTTCGATATAGCGGTCGCTGACACTCTCGGCATAGGCGTCGGTGATCTCAGGCATCTCCTGCCCAGGTTCGTTCATAAAGCCATGCTCGATGAGCCATTGACGCACAAACTCTTTCGACAACTGGCGCTGGGGCTTGCCGGAGGCGAGGTTCTCCTCGTAACCGTCGGCGTAGAAGTAACGGCTGCTGTCGGGGGTGTGTATCTCGTCGATGAGGTACACTTGGCCGTCGCGCTTGCCGAATTCATATTTCGTGTCCACGAGGATGAGGCCGTGGCGGGCTGCTATCTCCTGGCCACGGGCGAACAGACGGCGGGTGTAGTCTTCCATCACTGCATAGTCGGCGGCGGATACCAGGCCTTGGCTGATGATTTCTTCCTTGGAGATGTTCATATCGTGTCCTTCGTCGGCTTTCGTCGTCGGTGTGATGATGGGTTCGGGGAAACGCTGGTTCTCAACCATGCCGTCGGGCAACTGCACGCCGCATAACTCACGGCAGCCTTCCTTGTAGGCTCGCCAGGCGGAACCGGTGAGAATGGAGCGGATGATCATCTCGACACGGAATCCTTCGCATTTCAAACCCACCGTCACCATCGGGTCGGGGGTGCACAATTTCCAGTTTGGACAAATGTCGCTGGTTTGGTCGAGAAACTTGGAGGCAATCTGGTTGAGCACCTGTCCCTTGTAGGGGATTCCCTTGGGAAGGATCACGTCGAAGGCTGAAATGCGGTCGGTGGCTACCATCACCATCAGGTCGTTGTCGATGGTGTATACGTCGCGCACCTTGCCGTGGTAAACTCCTGTCTGGCCCGTAAATTGGAATGCGGTCTTTGTCAATGCTTTCATTTTCTTTCTTGATGAATGTTGGCTATTTTTTCTTGTTATGTTTCCTTTGTCTCGTGATGGCCTATGCGAAGGGCTTGACTTTCCTGGCGTTCCTTGGCTGAGGCTTTGTCGGCGCGCTCATAAGCGTTGACGATGCGGGTCACCAACTTGTGTCTTACGATGTCCTTCTTTTCCATACGCACGAAGCCAATGCCTTCGATGCCCTCCAACAATTCCATCGCCTCGGCCAAACCGCTGCGTTGACCGCGGGGGAGGTCTATCTGGGTAAGGTCGCCGGTAATCACCATCTTCGTGTTCCAACCCATGCGAGTGAGAAACATCCTGATCTGGGCGGGAGTGGTGTTCTGGGCCTCGTCGAGGATGACGACGGCGTCGCTGAGAGTGCGACCGCGCATGAAAGCGAGGGGGGCTATCTGGATGATGCGCTTGTCCATCATCTCTTGCAACTTCGTGGCGGGAATCATGTCTTCCAAAGCGTCGTAGAGCGGCTGAAGGTAGGGGTCGATCTTGTCTTTCATATCGCCGGGAAGAAAACCCAACTTCTCGCCAGCCTCTACGGCGGGACGGCTAAGGATGATCTTCTTAGCGCATTTCTCCTTCAGGGACTTCACGGCAAGGGCGATGCTCAAATAAGTCTTGCCTGTGCCGGCGGGACCTTCGGCGAAAACCATGTCGCTGCGCTCAAACAAGTCGACCAAAGTCTGCTGGTTGGCGCTGCGACTCTTGATGGGACGACCGGAGATGCTGTATACTACAACATCCTTCACGCTCTCGGCTTTCGTCTGACGACCTTTCACTATGTCTATGATGTCTTCCTCAGTGAGGGTGTTGAAGCGCTCCACGTGCTTGCGGATGGCCTCGATGTTGTCTTCGAAACGCTCTGTCTCGTCGTCGTCGCCAAGCACTTTGAGCACGTTGCCGCGAGCTACGATGCGTAACTTGGGAAACAGTGACTTCACCATCTGAAGATGGATGTTGTTGACTCCGTAGAACACCACCGGGTCAATGTCCTCTAATACAATATGCTTCTCTATCAATGTATGTGTGTTGAATTTTGATGCAAAAATACGCAAAAATCATGAAAACACCACCTCTGACAACAGAAATGTGACGGGGAACTTTACTTTTTTGACGCTTTTGTTTCTCCACAAGTGGTTTTTGAAGATTTTATCGTAACTTTGCACGTGCATTTTCTATAAACGGCGGGTGCCCGTCGCGGATATGCATCACATTTCAATATATGATATGACAAAAAACAAGTTCTTGCAAGGCTTCGGCATCGTTGTCATCATACTGGCGCTAGTCAGGTGTGCCTTTCCGTCCATTGCCGAACAACGCGGACAGACTGCACGCGTGACGGAAAGCATCGATGACAAGGATAAGGAGGATGGCAAGGTCGGCGATTCGATTAGGAATGACATTGCTGGTGATTCGGTCAAGACCGATAGCATCGACAAGGAAGAAAACAACGATAAGGCACAGGAAGACAAGCGATTGGCTTTCCTGCCTTTGCCAAGGCTCGACATCGACATCGTGGAAGGGGGAAATCATCCCATCACGGGGGTGTACAGCTATGCAAAGGCATTTCCTGACTCTAACGACGTGCAGTTGGAAACGGCGAAACGCATGGGGGTGAATGTGGTGAACGACAGAAAGGAGGCTGAGGCAAGAAAAGGTGAACTTGTCTATGTGGCCGCCAGCCCTTATTACCAGGTCGACAGACTCAAAAACAGCATACCATACCTCGTGCCAAGGGCGTCGGTATTGCTCAACGACATCGGGCGGAATTTCTTCGACAGCCTTTATGTGAAAGGAGTCCCTTTGCACAAGATGGTGGTTACCAGTGTCTTGAGAAGCCAACAGGACTTGGATAACCTCAGAAAGAAAAACCGTAACGCCTCGGAAAACAGTTGCCACCTGCATGGCACCACTTTCGATATTGCATACAACCGATACGTCACCGTTCAGGATCCTGACGGACCTCCACGGAGGGAAGTGGCTAACGACACGCTCAAGTGGGTGCTTAGCGAGGTGCTGCGCGACTTGAGAATGCAACAGAGATGTTATGTGAAATATGAGGTGAAGCAAGGATGCTTTCACGTCACGGCAAGGTGAGTCACATCGAAGGGGAGGAGACTATCACTTTCGCGCTGCTGTTGTTGTAGACGGATGGGATGGTGAAGGACACTCCGTCATAGCTGAGGGTGCTTCCGCCTGACACTTTCACTCCAGAGTATTTCTTGTATTTGCACGTGGAGGTGGAGACAGGGGTAACTGCCTTGTTGCCTATGCCCATCAGTGTGGCTCCGTTGGTATATACGCTGAAGTCGGTCTTGAACGGGTTGCCGCTGTCGCTGGAGGCGCAGGAGAGGATGGTGCCGCCTGAAAGGACGATGTTGCCGTCGCTCTTGATGGCTTGGGGCTTGGTGTCATCGGCGCCGTAGGTGAACACATTGCCGGTGGTTACCACGGTCAAGTTGCCACCGCTGATGGTAACAGCTCCGGTGGAGTTGATGCCTTTGCCGCCGTCGCCGGTGCTGGTGAGGCTCATGGTGCCGCCACTCATGGTGAAGGTACCATCGCATTTCGCACCGGCATTGCTGGAGATGTCCGACTCGCTGCTGTCATAGATGGCGCTACCTGTGGTGGTGGCGGTGACAACGCCTCCGCTCACCAGCATGTCGCTCTCGCATTTCAGCGCTTTCGTCGCATTGCCTGTGGTGGTGACAGTCAGTGTGCCGCCTTCGATGAAGAGTTTGCCGTTTTCTTCCTTGTCCGTCTTCTTCTTGCCCACGTCGATGCCGTCACCGGTGCAGGTGATGTTCAGAGTGCCGCCTTGTTGCTTGAAATATTGGTTGATGTGGAAACCATCGCCCACGGCTTGGTTCACAGTGATGGTGCCGAGATTGGGGGTGAGCAGCACGTATTCGTCGCCACTGAAACCATGCTTCACGTTGCCGGTGATGCTCAGCATGCCGATGCCACTCCAGGAGGAATGGCCGTCCACATAGAAGGCTGCACTGTGGCCGTCGCTGCCATTGTCTGAGACATGGGTCATACCGTCGGAAAGGCTGTTGGTGGTGCCGTCGGCAAGGGTGATGGCTATCATCTTGCCGTTCTGAATGTTGATGGCGGCACTATCGGGGTTGGCGAGAGACAAGTTGTTGAGCACCAACTCCATCCCGTAGCTACCTTCCATATAGAAGGAACCGTTGGAGGAGACACCGCTGAGTGTGTAGGCGACTTGCTGCTCAAGGGTGGGAGCGGCAAAGACTTTCACATGGGCACCTGTGACTTCGGCGGTGACATAGGGGGCGAGGTTGCCGGATATCACTACCTTGGCAGAAGAACCGCCATAGGTCACGGCGACGGTGTTGTCGCTCACGTTGCCATCGTCGATGGTGATGTTGGTAAGGTCGCTGAGCATGTAGCTCTTTCCGTTGATGGTGAGTGTGGTGCCGTCGCTGAACAACATCTCGCCTGCCTGAGAGGCTGGGATGGCATAGGAGACATCACCCTTGTTGACACAGAGCGTTTGGGAGTTGGCGGCAATGCTCAATAGGAGAGTGGCGCTTAGGATGAATGCTTTTTTCATCGGATGGTCGTTTTGTGGGTGTTGCCTTGATGGTCTTTGATGATGTATATGCCTTTTGGAAGACTGACGGGTATTTGGCCGTCTGTGTAGGTGTCGACAAGAATGCCTGAGAGGGTATAGACCTTGATGGTTCCACTGGCGGTACTGGTGGTTGTGGTGATGCCTGACGTCTCGGTGAAGTACATCTTGGCAAGACTGTTGAGCGGAATGGTGGTGCCGTCGCTGGCTACAAGGTTGCCGTCGGAAAAGGTGAGTGTCAGACCGGTGACGGACAAGCTGACCTTGCTGCCGTCGGTGTTCTCAAATGTGAGGAATTTGTAGTCGGTGGCGCTTGCCGACAATAGCAGGCAAGTGAAAACCAATGATAAAAAAGCCCTTTTCATTGTTATGTTGTTTGATATGTTTTATGTGGACGATATGTAAAAATGAACCATCTAAATCAAAATCTTGACAATTGTGGAATCATAAAAACACCTTCAAATGCCCCGAAGACCATAAGATGACATCATTTGGCACGTTCTGCGTGCAAAATTACAAAAAAAAGAAGAAAAAGTACTTTTGGCTTGTTTTTTTTACAGTTTTTTATAGACTACTCAAAAGTATGGCATACGGGCGCGGTCTCTTTTTCTTTTTTCATACACACCTTGTGCTTGCTCCTACTCGGTTGGTGTCTGTTGTATCACTACCCTCTAATTCTTAACATAAGAAGCAATCTCCCACCAATCTTATTTTTCTTCGTCTTTTATTTGTATGAAAAGAATAAAAAACTTATCTTTGTGGGCGTGATAAGCAAAGTCATGGGAGAATGATGTTTACGACTTCAAGGTGAAGGAGCTTGTGACTAGCTTTCAATTATAAATTGTTGGAAAAACATTAATCACATCAGCACAATCGATGAGAGAAATCATTTTTATGGCAATCGTCGTTCTCTTTGCGTGGTCGATAGCTGTAAGCGGTAGGAAGAAAAAAGAGGGCTTTCAAGCACCGTCAGAGCGCTAGATAATAGAACTGCAACCATGTTATTAATGAAAATTCGTAGATGAATTCGTGGCAATTATATGTCCATACTTTCCATTTCGTAATCTCACTCGATGCTCTCCACGCGCACCCCGTTGAGTTCTTCCATCAGTCCCATCACTCGCTCTTCATACTTGTCGCGCTTCACGATGACATCCATCTTCACGAGGTATGACAACTTGTCGCCTGTGGAGGTTTCCGACATGTTGTATGTGTCGATGCGCATGCCGTTGTTACGAAGGCGTTCCAGCACTTCTGTCACTTCACTCACGCTACGAGAGGAAAAACTGATGTAGATGTTGCGAGTGCCAAAGCGTTGCATCAACCAGTTGAGCGCCTCAAGGCACAAGAGCACCATGATGGTGGCGGCTCCTGCCAATACGTAAAGGCCCGCGCCGCAAGTCATGCCGATGGCTGCTGTCACCCATAGGCCTGCTGCAGTGGTCAAGCCTCGTACCACGTGTTTCTGGAAGATAATGGTGCCTGCACCTATGAAACCGATGCCGCTCACCACCTGGGAGGCGATGCGCGACGGGTCGAGACGGATGTTCAAGGGCAACTTCAAAACCTCCTCGAAACCAAATTGTGAGATGATCATGAACAAGCCACTGCCTAATGCCACAAGGAAATGGGTGCGGAAACCAGCTTCTTTGGCACGATAGCCTCGTTCAAGGCCGATGGCGCCACCAAACATGGCGGCGGCGAACAGGCGAAGGATGAATTCTGTTGTCATAGGCGTTGGTTATGAAAAGGCGACAGACCACGCGTGATGGACCTGTCGCCTATGGGGTTATTCAAATGTTAACGACTCTTGGTCGGGGGATTTGTCTATCTTGATGGTGTCACCCTGACTGATTTCACCACCCAGGATCTTCTCGCATAAGCCGTCTTCAATGTAATTCTGGATGGCTCGCTTCAAGGGGCGGGCGCCGAATTGAACATCGTAGCCTTTCGTGGCGACAAACTCCTTGGCGGCATCGCTGAGCTCTATGTGGTAGCCCAATGCTTCCACGCGCTTGAAGAGGCCCGACAACTCGATGTCGATAATCTTCTTGATGGCGGCCATGTCGAGCTGGTCGAAGGTGATGATCTCGTCAAGACGGTTCAGGAATTCTGGAGCAAACTGCTTGCTAAGGCTCTTCTGGATGATGGACCGGGCGTGCTCCTTGTCGCTCTCGTTAAGGCTCAAGCCAAGAGTGCCGACGGAGTTGAAACCTACACCACGGCCAAACTCCTTGAGCTGGCGGGTGCCGGCGTTGGAGGTCATGATAATCACCGTGTTGCGGAAGTCCACCAAACGGCCGTTGCCATCGGTGAGACGGCCTTCGTCGAGCACTTGTAGGAGAATGTTGAACACGTTGCCATGGGCCTTCTCTATCTCGTCAAGCAGGACGATGGAGTAGGGGTGGCGGCGCACCTTCTCTGTCAACTGGCCACCCTCCTCGTATCCGACGTATCCCGGAGGGGCACCAACAAGGCGGGAGACATTGAAACTCTCCGTGTATTCGCTCATGTCAATGCGGATGAGGTCCTCAGCGCTGCCAAACATCTGCTCTGCCAATTTCTTGGCAAGGTAGGTTTTGCCCACACCTGTGGGACCCAGGAACATGAACACACCGATGGGGTGATTGGGGTCTTTCAGACCCACACGGTTGCGCTGGATGGCTTTCACCATCTTGTCTATGGCGGCATCCTGGGCTATAACGGCTTTCTTCAATTCAGAACCCATGTTGCGGAGGCGAACGCCTTCTGCCTCGGCCATACGCTGAACGGGGACGCCACTCATCATCGAAACGACGTCGGCAACTTCGCTCTCGGTCACCGTCTCTCGCTGTCCGTCGTCACCGTTGTTCCATTCTTCGTTCATACGCAGCAACTCCTCTTCCAACTGCGTTTGCTGGTCGCGGTAACGGGCGGCAAGTTCATAATTCTGGTTGGCAACGGCGTTGCGCTTCTTCACCTTGACCTCTTCTATCTCCTTTTCCTTCAAGGCGATGCCGGGAGGTATCTGGGCGTGCTGCAGATGAACACGAGCTCCCACTTCGTCCATGGCATCTATGGCCTTGTCGGGGAATGAACGGTCGGTGATGTATCGCTCGGTAAGACGCACACAACAGGAGAGGGCATCCTCCGTGTAGTTCACATGGTGGTGCTGCTCGTAACGGTCGCGGATGTTCTGAAGAATCTGCAATGTCTCCTCGCTCGTCGTTGGCTCAACCATCACTTTCTGGAAACGGCGCTCCAAGGCTCCGTCTTTCTCGATACTGTTACGGTATTCATCCAACGTGGTGGCGCCGATGCACTGGATGGTGCCTCTGGCTAATGCCGGCTTGAGGATGTTGGCCGCGTCCATAGAACCTGGGGTCGAACCTGCTCCGATGATGGTGTGAACCTCGTCGATGAAGACGATGATGTCGGGGCTTTGTTCCAATTCCTTGATAAGGGCCTTGATGCGTTCCTCGAATTGTCCGCGGTATTTTGTCCCTGCCACAACGGAGGTGAGGTCGAGGCTCACAAGGCGTTTGTTGAACAGTATGGGTGAGGTGCGATGCTTCACAATCATCTGGGCCAAACCTTCTACGATGGCACTCTTGCCCACACCGGGTTCACCTATCAGGATGGGGTTGTTCTTCTTGCGACGGCAGAGGATTTCCATAACCCTTTGCATCTCTTTCTCACGACCCACTACAGGGTCGAGCTTGCTCTCGGAAGCGGCTTGCGTCAAATCCACGGAAAAATTGTCGAGGACGGGCGTCGAACCGGCTGGCTTGCGCGTCTGGGTGGTTGTTCCTTGACGCTGACTGTCGGATGAGTTGCCCATGTCCATGGCCTCGTCGTCTTCTTCCATGTCGTCAGGAAGGTCGATGCCGTCTATCGAACGACCGGCCTTCTGCTGGAAATATTTCAATGTTTCCTCGTAGTCCATATTGTTCTCTTCCAATACCATCTTGGCCCCATTGTTCGACTTGTCGTGAAGGATGGCAAGCAGAAGATGCTGCACATCAACAGTTTCCGTGCGTTGCAAACGTGCTTCAAGCACTGCCAATTTCAAGATGTTGCTCGCTTGGTCGTCAAGGAGCAGTTCACGAGGATTGACAATGGCGGAACGGCTGCTTTTCCTGACACGGGTCTCCAAAGCGTCTTTCAACGTGGAGGCACTGATGGAAAAACGTTCCAACAAACGGGTGACGTCGCTCAGACGACCCCTGAGGATTCCCATCAGCAAATGTTCGGGACTTACACAATCACTGGCAAGACGGGTAGCTTCCTCACGGCTATAGGAGAGTATCTCGGATACTCGTGGTGAAAACTGGCTTGTCATTTTCTTATACCTTTCTTCTTAATCAATTACAACCTCTAACTATCAAACACCGTGCCAAAATTGTTCAGCCAATGAATATTTTTTGATATTCTTCTTCGAAATTCGGGGTGAAAAAGTCCTGGCCCATCAAACCCTTGATCTCTTCACGAGTGAAAAAACGACCGCCAGACAACTCGTCTGGGTTGGGGTGAATCTCACCATCGTATACCGTGGTGAAGACGTATACCAACTCGCGTTCACGTTTGCCATCAAAGATATAACGTGACAAAAAACGAGGCTCAAAGTCGGTGACACCCAGCTCTTCGCGCACCTCGCGAACCAATGCTTCCTCCACGCTTTCACCATAGTCTATGTGGCCGCCGGTGGCTGTGTCCCACTTGCCTGGCTGGATATCCTTCCAATCGGGACGCTTCTGAAGATATAACTCTCCTTTATTATTAAAAAGGTGGAGATGAACCACGGGGTGAAGCACTTTCGTGCCATCATGGGCTTCGCTTCTCAGAATGCTGCCAAGCACGCGGCCTTCTTCGTCTACCTTGGGGAATCGTTCTTGTTGATTGTCCATATTCTTATCGGAGGAATTAGGGTGGGCTTGCTTATTTCAGTTTCAATACTTCTGTGAAGCAGTTGGGGAAATGCTGGTCGATGGGGAAGGGGTTCTCCTTGAAGATGCCGAACACGCAACTGCCACTGCCGCTCATTTGGGAATAGACGGCTCCAAGGTCGTAGAACTTCTCCTTCAACGCACCAATGGAAGGATGGAGGGAGAAGATGGACTGCTCGAAGTCGTTGGTCAATTCATAGCGCCATGTCTCAATGGGTTGCCTGACGATGTCACGGCAGCATTTCAAAGGCTGGCGAGGCGTGATCTTGGAAAAGGCGTCACGAGTGGATACGGCGATGGAAGGCTTGGCTAGGGCAAGGTAGTATCCTTCAAGGTTGCCGTATTCATCGTCGGCGGGCTCGAGGATTTCTCCAATTCCTTGAGCGTAGGCTGTCTCGGAGGTGATGAAGAAGGCACAGTCGGCACCAAGGCGGACGGCATAACGTTCCATCTCGGATATGCCCATGTTGAGATGGAACTCCTCATCGAGAAGTCTGATCATATGGGCTGCGTCGCTAGAACCACCACCAAGACCGGCCTGGGAGGGGATGCGCTTGTAGAGATGGGCGTGGACGCGCGGGAGACGGAAGTCTTTAGCTATCAAGTTGTATGCCTTCACAACAAGGTTGCTGTCATCATCCCCTTCGATGTCCATGCCGGTGACTTTTATGTCGCATGGCTTGTCGCTGGGGAAGTCATGGTCCATCTTGTGCACGCTGAGAACGTCGCACAAGGGGATGGGATAGAACACCGTTTCAAGATTGTGGTAACCATCTGAGCGACGGGACACGATGTTCAAGCCTAAGTTGATCTTTGCACAAGGGAAAATGGTCATAGTGGATGATTGCATTGGTTCATGTTACAAAAGTAGCACCTTTTTTCCATTCAACCAAATTTTGAGGGATGGAATAATAGGCCTTGGAGGATTATCAAGGGGATGGTGGCTTCCTGGGGATGGCAAGAATCCCGATATTTTTTCGTTCAATGTCTCTGCTTTCATCTTCTAACGTGGATGGTTGGGATATGCATGGTGGGTATGTTGTTATGCTCAATGTTGATATGACGCCTTGGTCGTTTGCTTTTATATATTGGTCTGGCCATGCATTTCTATCATCTTTCATCTGTTTCCATCTCTCAGGCACGGATACAATGTAAAATATTCTAAATTTATATCCTTATTAACCTCATCTTTTGCATATTTCAAAAAAAAATGCCACCTTTGCAGAAATTTTCATAGCTGTCGGGTAGCCGCAATGATTGGATGTGGAGGAAGACAGCTAAAAAGTCTCTATCAGAAATGAAAAAATCTTTGATTTTCGCACTTCTCTTCGCGGGCTCTATCGGAAGCTATGCACAGAGTGGTACCAATTCACCATACAGCCAGTTTGGATTTGGAGCGCAAGCAGAGCAAACTAGTGGATTCAACAGAGGTATGAATGGACTTGGACTGGGATTCAGGGATGGGAAACAAATCAATTTCCTCAACCCGGCATCTTATGCGGCCATGGATTCGCTCACATTCATCTTCGACGTGGGAATTTCTGGACAAGTAACCAATTTCGAGGAAAATGGAAAGAGAGTGAATGCCAGAAATGCCAATTTCGAATATGCTGTCGCTGGATTCAGGGCTTTCAAGCATCTAGGAGTCAGTTTCGGAATACTGCCCTACACCAATGTGGGGTATTCGTATGCCAGTACCAACGATGTGGGTGACGCAAGCAACACCAAATATACCAATACCTATTCTGGGTCGGGAGGCATACACCAGGCTTATCTTGGATTTGGTTGGGAACCATTCAAAGGCTTTGCACTGGGTGTCAATGGAGCTTATCTCTGGGGAGATTACGACCGCTCAATCGTCAATAGTTATAGTGACAACGCTGTGAACACGTTGTCGAAGTTCTATACCGCTGAAATCACCAGCTACAAAGTGGACTTTGGTGCACAAGTCACCATTCCTTTCTCAAAGAAAACCACAATGACGATGGGTGTGGATTATGGTATGGGACATCAACTTGGAACCGACCCTGAGTGCAAGGTCATCTCAAACAACGCCCAAACAGGAGTGGCCGACACCGTGGCTTTCGTCGTGAATGACGGGTTGAAGCTGCCCACGGTCATCAGTGGAGGTGTCATGCTCAATTTCAACAACAGACTGAAGGTGGGTGCTGACTACCAATTGCAGAAATGGGCAGAGGTGGGATTCCCGGAATATGTGCAAACCAACGGAAAGGCATCCTATGGCATCAAGGAGGACTATTTCGATGACAGACACAAAGTGACATTGGGTGGAGAGTACTGCAAGAATCCTAACGCGAGAGGATTTTTCCAACGAATCAAATACAGGGTGGGAGCTTCGTATGCTACACCTTATTTAAATATTAATGGAAAAGAGGGACCAAAGGAAATCAGTGTCAGCGCAGGTTTGGGAATACCCATCACAAATGTATGGAACAACCGCTCGACTCTTAATATCAGCGGCCAATGGGTGAGGATGGCGGCTGATGGATTGCTTAAGGAAAACTCTTTCAGAATCAACTTGGGCATTACATTCAATGAAAGGTGGTTCATGAAATGGAAGGTCGACTGAGAACATGAGACACCATGCCCTTTTATACGTCACATTGTTGGCTATCATGCTTATGGCATGCAGCGAGGAGCACGAACATATCGCACCTGCCATTTATCCACGCGATTCCGTGGCGGTGATGACTTCCTATGGTGTCAATACGCTCATTTCCGACTCGGGAGTGGTCAAATATAGAATCGTAACCGAAAAATGGGAGGTCAACCAAAACAAGAAACCATCCAAGTGGGCGTTTGAAAAGGGGCTCTTGCTTGAGCAATTCGATTTGGCTATGCACGTACATTCCTATATTCAATGCGACACGGCATATTATTACGATACGGAAAGGCTTTGGGAGTTGAGAGGAAGAGTGAGAATACTTACTAAAAACGGGGTTAGGTTCACCAGTGAGGAACTCTTCTGGGATGAAAAGGTGAAAGAGTTTTACTCCAACAAGTTCTCTCATGTTATCACCCCTGATAAGGAATTGAAAGGAAACAGGTTCAGAAGTGATGACAAGATGAACAAATACAGTGTCAAGTACACTCAAGGATATTTTGATAGAAATGATTTCGGTGACTCGCCGAGAAGCCATATGACAAAAGCAGAGGCCGACTCTGCCAAGAACCAGGGAAGGGGGCAGGCATCTCCCAGACGCATCAACAAAAACAATTAGCATGAGTATCGCAGTAGTCATTGGCATCATTGTCACTATGGTGTTCTCCGCTTTCTTCTCGGGGATGGAAATCGCTTTCGTCTCAAGCAACAGAATGCTGGCGGAGATGGACAAGGATAAAAACGGATTCTCACAAAAGTGCATCTCTTTCTTCTACAAGCATCCAAACAATTTCGTCAGCACCATGCTCGTGGGAAACAACATCGCACTTGTTGTATATGGTATCCTTATAGCGAAACTCTTTGATGCTACATTGTTCAAAGGCATGTCGCCGGGATTCACCGTGCCGGCAGACACCATACTCTCCACCCTCATTGTGCTTTTCACTGGCGAGTTCCTGCCTAAAACGCTTTTCAAAAACCTGCCAAACAAACTGCTCACTTTCTTCGCCATACCTGCATTCCTCTGCTATGTCATACTATGGCCGGTTTCCAGATTCGCCACTTTCATTGCAAGAGGATTGCTAAGAGTGGTGGGGGTGAAAATGCACAAGGAAAATGACGAGGGGGCTTTCACCAAGGTGGACCTCGATTACCTGTTGCAGACTACCATTGAAAACGCTACTGATGAAAACGACATCAACGAAGAGGTCAAAATCTTCCAAAATGCTCTCGACTTCTCTGAGACAAGGGTCAGGGATTGCATGGTGCCAAGAACTGAAATCGACGCTGTGCCGGAAGATTGCAACGCTGCACAACTCAATCAGAAATTCATCGAAAGTGGCCACTCCAAAATCATTGTTTATAAAGGGGACATCGACCATATCGTTGGATATATTCACTCTTCTGAGATGTTCAGAAAACCTGATGATTGGAGAGACGACATCAGAAGCATGCCTTTCGTGCCGGAAACCATGTCGGCACAGAAAATGATGCAAATCTTCCTCCAACAGAAAAAAAGCCTCGGAGTGGTGATTGATGAGTTTGGTGGTACGAGCGGAATAGTGTCGCTTGAGGATATCGTAGAGGAAATCTTCGGAGACATAGAGGACGAACACGACAACTCCAATTACATCGCTAAGAAAGTGGGAGAGGGGGAATACTTGCTCTCTGCCAGACTTGAAATTGACAAAGTCAACGAAATGTTCCAACTACAACTACCGGAAAGTGATGATTATATGACAATAGGAGGACTCATCCTCCACTATTACCAAAGTTTCCCAAAACTCAATGAAATCGTAAAAATTGGCAACTTTCAGTTCAAAATCATCAAGAATACAATGACTAAAATCGAACTCGTGAAATTATTTGTAGCACAATAAGCCATTTTTCACCCCAAAAATTGTGCCGTTTCCCAATTTATTAGTAATTTTGTGCGCATTTTGGAAAAATACGCCTTTTAGCTCGTGAAAACGACAATTTCGGCACTTCCTGATGACATATTAATAGAAGACAAACATTTAACATAATTAAAGTAATGGCAGCAATAGGAAAAATTAGAAGCTGGGGACCAATCCTTATCATTATCATTGGATTGGCTCTATTTGGTTTTATCGCCGGAGACATGTTCCGCTCATGTGAAACAACAGGTAGAATGAGCAGTAATAGAGCAGGACAAATCTTAGGGGAAAACATCAATGCACAAGACTATCAGGAATATCAAACTGAGTTCGTCGAATGCTCCAAAATGGACCCGCAGTTCCAGCAAAGGAGTGAGGATGATCTGAGACAGATAGCTTGGCAACAATTCGTACAAAACAAAATCACGGAAAACGAGGCTTCAAAACTTGGTATTACAGTCACCAATGATGAAGTTAAGGAACTTATGGCGAAGGGCAGTCCATTCTTGAGCAGTTTGGCTCAAATGACTGGATTCGTCAATGAGCAAACCAATATGTTTGACAAGTCTAAATATGACCAATTCATTGATAATTATAACAAGAATAAGTCGAATCCGCAAATGGCGGAGTACATGGACAAAATGTACAAATTCTTGGAATTCGAAGTGAATCAATTTAAACACCAACTCTTGCAATACAAATATCAAACTCTGTTGATGAATGCCGTGCTTTCCAATCCCGTGGAAGCAAAGTTCGCTTATGAGGCAGAAAAACAAGAGAGTGACATTCAACTTGCTTATTTGGATTACAAAAGCGTCAACGACAAAGAAATCAAAGTCGACGACGAAGACCTCAAGGCCAAATACAATGAGTTGAAGGAGTCTTTCAAAACCCCAGAAGAAATGAGGACCGCCAAATACATCCTCGTCAAAAAAGAGGCTTCACAAGCCGATAGGGATGAAATCAACAAGGATTTGCTCAAGTGTGTTGACAAGTTGAAGGAAGGTGCCGACCCTGAAAAAGTCCTTAGGGAAGGAAGGTCTGACGTGTCTTATAGTGGAGTGCCGGTGACTAAGAAGGTCTTCAATCCCGACATTGCCAGCAAAATCGACTCCATGGCTGTCGGAGAGGTCGTGGGACCAATCGAAAGCAAGATGGATAATTCTCTCAATGTTGTCAAGCTCATCGCAAAGACCTCATTGCCTGACTCCGTCGAATTCCGCAGCATACCTGTGACGGGAGATGATGCCACCACTACAACCAAGGCCGACAGCATTATCAAGGCTCTTAATGCGGGAGGTGACTTCGAGGCCATTGCTAAAAACTATGGAGCAACAGGGCAAAAGAATTGGTTCACCTCTGCTAGTTATGAAAGGGCTGCAAGCATAAGTAAAGATGAAGCCTTGGTCATCAACGAACTCAACAACATGGGAGTCAATGAGCTGAAAGTCATTCCACAGGCACAAGCCAAGATCATCGTGCAGGTTACCGACAGAAAGGCTATGACAACAAAGTATGATGTGGCCATTGTCAAGCGTGAAATACGTTACTCCCAAGCTACTTCCGATGGTATAACCAACAAGTTCAACCAGTTTGTTGCTGGACACAAAACATTGGAGGCTATGGAGAAGGATGCTAAATCTGCAGGTTACCAAGTGCTCGAGGCTAATAATATCCTCACTAGCCAGGGACTCGTTTCTGGCATCCCCAATTCAAGAGACGCACTCAAGTGGGTGTTCGAGGCTGACGTAAAGGATGTGTCTGAAGTTTTCAACTGTGGTGCAAACCGTGACGAACTACTTGTTATGGTTCTCACACGCATTGACCCCAAAGGATATATGACATTGGACAACCCCGATGTGAAGGAGCGCGTAAGAAATGAAGTCATCAAAGATAAGAAAGCTGAATTGCTCATCGCCAAGCTCAAGGATGTGAAAAGCATTGAGGCTGCTAAAGCAAAGGGAGCAAAGGTCTTAGAAGACGGAGTGAAGCAAATCACTTTCGCATCACCGGTTACTATTTCTGAATTGAATGCCAGCGAGTCGGCTCTCAGTGGAGCTGTGGCTGCTACTGCTAAAGGCAAGTTCTCTGCTAAACCTGTCAAGGGTGACAACGCTGTATATGTATTCTTGGTGGAAGATAAGAGAACACTTGAAGGAGAATACAAAGCAGAAGATTATATGCAGAAGATGATTCAGGCAAACTCACAGATGATCTATCAAGTATCTGGAATGGATCTCTACTACAATGCTGAGATAAAAGACAACAGATACCTCTTCTTCTAAAATCATTTCACATAGGAGAAAAAGAGGGCTTCCCCATCAGGAAACCCTCTTTTTCGTAAAAAATCTGTAACAAGCAATCACTACAAAATGAATAATATCAACTATCGGAAATTCAACAAACTGGTGGCATCCGTGGCGATGGCTGGCATCATCTTGACGGCTTTATGGGCTTGCGGAAGCACTTCCACTGTTGAAGCTACTCAGTCTCCCGCAAAAAGAGAGTTCAGGGCCGCATGGATACAAGCTGTCAACGGCCAATGGATCGGCATGACGACACAACAGATGCAGAAGACATTGACATACCAGCTCGACGAATTATGGAAAGATGGTGTCAATGCCATCATCTTCCAAGTCAGGCCTGAGTGTGACGCACTATATAAAAGCGATATCGAGCCTTGGAGCAGATTCCTTACCGGGGAACAGGGCAAGGCGCCGAGTCCATATTGGGACCCACTTCAATGGATGGTTGACGAATGCCATAAAAGAGGGATGGAGCTGCATGCTTGGATCAACCCTTATAGGGCAAGGACGAAGACAACAAAGGAACTCGCCTCAAACCACATCGCTGCCAAAAAACCGGAATGGTGCTTCGAATACGACGGGCTGCTCATCCTGAATCCTGGCGTTCCTCAGACAAGAGATTATATCTGCAAGGTGGTGGATGATATCGTCAGCAGGTATGACATTGACGGATTGCATATCGACGATTATTTCTACCCTTATCCTGTGGCCGGGGTTCCCATCAACGATGACAGGGAGTTTGAGCGATACAACAATGGATTCTCCAATAGGGGTGACTGGAGACGAGACAATGTCAATGTATTCATCAAGCAGTTGTACAAAACCATTCATGATAGAAAGCCATGGGTGAAGTTCGGCGTGTCGCCTTTTGGAATTTACAGGAACAGCAAGTCCGACCCGAAAGTGGGAAGTGCAACAAACGGAACGCAGAATTATGACGACCTCTATGCCGACGTCTTGCTATGGGTGAACAATGGATGGGTGGATTATTGTGTACCCCAACTCTATTGGGAAATAGGTCACAAGGCTGCCGATTACAAGACGCTTATCAACTGGTGGGACAAACATGCTGCCAATAGGCCGCTTTACATCGGGGAAGACGTGGAGAGAACCGTGAAATACCCTGACCCGGACAATCCCAACTCGCATCAAATGGGAGCAAAATTTAGATTGCATAAGCAAATGCCGAATGTGAAGGGCACTGTGTTGTGGTATGCAAAGACGACTGTAGACAACGTGGGTAACTATGGTGCAGCTCTTAGGGGAAACTACTGGAGATACAAGGCTTTGCAACCCAATATGCCGTTCATCGACGACAAGGCTCCCGCCAAACCGAAAAAAGTGAAACAGGTGAAGACTGATGATGGGTATGTGCTTTTCTGGACGGGACCCAAAGCCTCCGGATGGAAAGACAAGGCTGTCAAATATGTCGTTTACAGGTTTGCTGAGAATGAGGACATCAATTTGGCTGACCCGTCCAAGATCGTTGCCGTCACTGCGAATACTTTCTACAAGTTGCCCTACAAGGATGGCAGCACCAAATGGAAATATGTGGTGTCTTCTCTCGACAGAATGAGCAATGAGAGCAATGGGGTGGTCGTGAAAGTGAAACTTTGACGGTTTTTATACTCATTCCTTGCTAAAAAATCGAAAAAAAATTGCCGAGTGAAAAAAATATGCTATTTTTGCAAACGCTAATAGAATATGTTCAACAAAAAAAATCAATTATGAAAAAAACTTTCCGTTCCATCTGTATGGCTTTCATCGGCCTCTCCGTGTTGATGATGGCTAGTTGCGACAAATCCGCAGCGGTGAAGGAAGCTGCTGATGCTGCCGCGAAATCCTGCCCCATCAAACTCGGGCCTGTTGGCGAAGCTACCGCCTTCTCTGTTGACAACGAGGCTCTCGTTTGCGACATCACTCCAGATTCTGCTTTCATCTCCAATGAAAACGTGGACAAGTCTCTCGTTGCCAAGTTCCTTGCTATTGAACTTCTGCGCAATACTCCTGAACTCTTCACCAAATTGATTGAAAGTGAGATGGGGCTGAAAGGAAATGTAAAACTCGGTTCTGGAAATGTGGAGGCTTTTGTCGACGGCCCGGAGCTTGCAAGCTTCAGCAAGCAAGCCACAGGGGCAAATGGAAAATATGCATCTATTTTGCTGCCTCTCGTCAATCAATATCTTAACTCTCAAAAGCAGAAAGAATTAGGCGAGGGTCTTACCTTCAAAAAAGTTCAGGTCAAAGGGTCGAAGGAAGAAGTCGAGATCAATGTCGATGAAAGCAAAATATCATTTGACGACCTTAAGAGGAAAACCATGAATCTTAAAGAAAATGAGAAAGTGGAATATCTTAAAGATTTTGTAGGTATGGCACTTCCTCTGGTGGCCGAAATGGGATACGACCTGGATTATCTGTTCTTGTTCAAGTCTGGTCAGCAAACCTATATGGAAATCACTGCTGATGAAATCAATGCTTATTTGAGTAAAGATAATGCTACAGAAAATAAGGAAGAAGCTAAAGAAGAGAAAAAATAATCTTTGAAAGTAACTTTGACTTAACCTCTCCTCTACACGTTGTTTTATGACGTGGCGAGGAGAGGTTTTTTATGAAATAAGGTGATGGTGAATGAAAAGGGTTCGTGCAAACGAGCGAACTTCAAGATTCAATATCAATTTCCTTTTCCTTTTCTTTTTCCTTTTCTTCAATAGGCTCGATATGGATGCCTACATGGGTGGATTCTCCATATTTTGCCTTCAACTTGTCCTCGATGTTCGTGGCATGGAAGTGAGCTGAGGTTACGCTCAGGTCACCAGGGACTCGGATATGCATTTCTATAGCGATGCTCCTGCCGATACGGCGTGTCATCAAATGGTGGACGTCGGTAACGTTTTCTTCCATGGAGGCAATCTTTATAATCTCATCTTCCAAATCTTTAGGAAGACTCTCCTCTAGCAACTCTGCTATCGCAGCCTTGATCAGAACGTAGGCTATGCGTATGATGAAGAAACTGACTATCACAGAGGTTATGGGATCCAACACACGCCATTTCTCACCCAACAGGATGGCTCCGCCGATACCGATGGTGGTGCCGAGGGAAGAAAGGGCATCGGAACGGTGATGCCAGGCGTTGGCTGCAAGTGCCGGGGAATGGGTCTTACGTGATGTGCGAATGGTGAAACGGTAGCACCATTCCTTTAGAACCATACTGACAATGGCGGCTATGAGGGCAATGTATCCAGGACGCTTTAACACCTCGCCTTGAAAGGCTTGTAGAGACAATTTGGCACCGTTGTAGCAAATCATCAAACCGACGAAAAGTAGTACGAGGCCTATCAGTACCGTGCAAAGGGTCTCAAACTTTCCATGGCCGTAGTCGTGATTCTTGTCTTTGGGGCGCACACCCATTTTTACGAATATCAGCACGATGAAGTCCGTCAACAAATCCGAAACGGAATGTACTGCGTCGGCAAGCATGGCTGCCGATGAGCCCAAGACGGCGGCGGTGAATTTAAATACCGTTAAGAGAAGGTTTACAAGAGTACCCCTCAATGTCACTCTCACTATTTCTTGGTCTGCTTCTTTTTCGTTTATGGCAGATGACATGTGGCCTGTTAGTTTATCGTTCATAGCAGATAACTTGCGTTCGCTGCAAATTTACAACCTTATTTCCTATTTTGCAAAAAAAATGGGACAAACTGCTCGCTTTTTCATTAAAAGTGTTGTTTTTAACCTCTGTTATCCCAAAATCCACCATGGGAATGAAGTTCCCGAAAGAGCGTTGCTGGCATTTGAAGAAATCTATCTTCTACTTTTTATATAACTCAACTTTCACAATTACTCCCCTCTAAGATGGGGACTGGGGGCGTTGGCCTATGCGTATCTTTCTTCGAATCCAAAAAGTCAAGCGAATGGGATACGAGTAAAAAAATAAGTTGGGTGGGGCGAAATGAAAAAAATGTAAAATTTCAAACGAATAATTTGGATATCAAGGAATTTATCACTAATTTTGCAGCCGTTTTAGCTGGTTCCGTAGCTCAGCTGGATAGAGCAACTGCCTTCTAAGCAGTAGGTCTTGGGTTCGAGCCCCAACGGAATCACAGAAAGGCAAGGGGTTGAGAATCAATAAGATACATAAAAGATTCCAATCCCTGCCTTTTCTTTTTAGGCAGCATCTAGAGCCCTTTTTAGGGCAAAATATCAACTTTATCAACTTATTATCGATATTTTTGTACACATATAGCACACAAATTGCACACAAGATGAAAGACATATCCATATTTGTAGATAATAGGGACGAGAAGGTTACCCATTGAGACGATATCGAGGGCGTTGGGTCACACCGTCGGTGCGTCGGTGACTTCCATCTACATTTGTAAAACTGGGTGCAAAATTATACATTGCTCCGGAGAAAGGCTGGTCTGTGCCTATGGCTCTCCTTACGTTCGGCTACGCCTCACTCCTGGAGAGCCATAGGCACAGACCGAAACAAGCCAAATAAACAATGGTTAGTGGTACACTTTTCGATTATTAGGGGGGGTACACTTTTCAGTTACAATCTACACATCTACATTCACTTCGACAACAAAAATATTGACGACGCAAACAGGAAGGTGATTGATATGGTGGAAATGAAAGATGAAATATGAATTATAAGAAAATGCATTTTTTACTATAAATTTTTGTAGTAAAAATTTGTATAATAGTATTATTTTTACTACCTTTGCATAGTCAAGCAATAATACTTTGCAACAATGAAAAGATACAAAGTGATAGAGGTGATAAGGATGCTCGTTAAGGACGGATGGGTAGAGCAAAAGAGGAAATCCACCGACCACCGGCAGTTCAAGCATCCGACAAAGCCTGGCAAGGTGACAGTGAGAGGCCACGATAACGAAGTGTTAAGCCAATTTTTACTGAATAGCATTTGGAAACAGGCAGGGTGGAAATGACCACCCTAGCCTCAATAAAATAGACAATACAACCTTCAACCTACAATGAAAATGGAAAAAATTATAGTTAGCGTGCAATGGTGTGACAAGAACTTTGGTGCATCACTTAGCGAGAATGTACCTGGAGCAGTGGTGCTCACCGCCGGCACATATGAGGAACTTCAGCGGGAGGTTCCAGAGACCCTGCGCTTCCATATAGAAGGTATGATCGAGGATGGCGACGATGTCCCTCAGTGGTTGCGTGACGGGGAATATGAGATTGAATATAACCTTGTAGACGTTCCGACTCTACTTCATGTTTACGGACCGTTTGTCACGCTTGCCGCCATAAGCCGTGCAACCGGAATTAACCAACGACAGCTGTCTCATTACGCAAACGGAATCAAGCGACCGCGTGCGCAACAACGGCAGCGTATCGTGGACGGCCTTCACAAAATCGGGCGTGAATTACTCACCGTTGAATAGTTTTATTGTTTGACGACATCGCTGTCAACGGCGTGCCGGGGCTGCAAGGCTCCGGTTTTTATGGTATAAACGCCCTGCTTACCTTTTTCTTGTGTAAGCTGTCTTATACCATACAATACAAAAAGCGGCCAGACTGCGTGGGCTAAAAGATTTGAAACCACCAAATAATATGTGACCTATTTGTGACCTGTTCTCGTTTTTAGGTCACATTTGGGTCACAATAATGCCACATTATACCGCTATTTGCAATCCTATGCAATCCCTTTATTGATGGGAGATTGCATAAATAAATGGATTCATTGAAATAATTTTCAATTATGTAACCCCAACGGAATCACCAAAACGTAAAGCGTTGTGAATCAATTAGCTATACTGATTGTTCACAACGCTTTTCTTTTAGTTTGATGTCCTCAATTCCATCTCATCAATGTGCGCAGGAAAGCTGTGAGCTCCTCGGCCATCAAGGCGTGGCGCTTCATGGAAGGGTGACCAACGGCACCCATGCCGAGCGAACCATCGTCGGGAGTGAAGTCCATGCGGTAGACTTGGGTGTCTCCACGACTTGCTGCATCGGCGATGGCGGCATCTTGTGCTTCCCTGATGTCTGTCAGACGCTTGGAAGTCGGGATGGCTCCGATGATATAGACAATCTTGGCATGGGGGTAGTAGCCGCGCAGGGTGTGTGTGAATGACTTGAATGCCTCAGTGAGCTTGCCTTTGTCATATTGTCCCAATGAAGTGTCGTTGCAACCAAGATTGACACACACCACGTCGGGCTGGTAACGAGAGAAGTCCCACAATTCTCCCTTGGTTGCATAAAAGGTATGGGGAAAGACATTCGGCATGATCTCATCAGGGATTTTCCCACCATAATTGCGGTAGATGCCGATGCCGCTACGTGCGCACACTTGGCATTGTGCGTTAAGGGCGCGGGCGGTGCGGGCGGCATAGGTCTCATAGAAGTTTTGCTGGCTGAAAAGGAAACGTTTTTCACTTGCGCTGCCTTCTATGCCGAAACCGCAGGTGATGGAGTTGCCAATGAACTCGATCTTTCGTTCTGGCAATGTTGGACGTCTTCCCAGTTGGCATCCGTCATCAAGGTAAAGACCACGGAAAGTGGGTTTCTTGTGAAGCCCCTCGATGAGATAAGTGAGGGTGAGTCGGTGTTGCCCGTTTTCCAAACCTTTTGCCAGTACTGTGAGGGTTTGCCCTTTCCCTACAAGCACCTTGCGGGGGGAGAGGTCGTCTATCTCTACCATGAAATAGCCGCAGTCGGCATTGGTTTCCATGGATGCAGAGGTACCGTTGAATACAGCGTGAATTTGGACGCCTGGGTAAGTCCATACTGCGGAACCAGGTTTGGTGTCCCAACTGATGCGGCCCACGTAAGCGAATCCCGCGTCGGTGGCGGCTATGAAGGTGGATGCATTGACGACAAGACTCGCCAATGTCAGCAGCAGTGTGAATGTCGCTTTTCTCATTTGTGTTAGAATTGTGCGTAAATGAAGGGTTGGATGTCGTTAAGGCGGAAATTGATGACCAGTTGCAACACAATGAAAAGGAGAATGACTTTCAAGGTGATGGGCGAGTCGATGAACCTTTGCTTCAAACGCTCGGTATGGCGTTCACGGATGGCATGCAACCCCATGCCTAACGCTACGAATACCACCCATGCTGTACGGGTCTCGACAAAGGGAACAAGGTAGGCCCAACTGAAGTCGGTGAAAACCTTCTTGATGATTTCGAAGGCGGTATGCAGGTTGGGAGAACGGAAAAACACCCAAGTGAACATCACGTAGCTATAAGTGATGGCCCAGGCGACAAACTTCACATACCACGTGTTCTCTATTTTGTCAAGCCATTGACGGCAGAATTTGTGAACCACCAACCCTATGCCATGAAGAACACCCCAGAAGAAGAACATCCATGACGCACCGTGCCACAAACCGGCAACCACCATCGAGATGAAATTGTTGAAATAAGTACGGAGCTTGCCTTTGCGGTTACCACCAAGAGGAATGTAGAGATAGTCGCGAAACCAAGTGGATAGGGAGATATGCCATCGATGCCAAAACTCCTGGAGGTTGAGCGACTGGTAGGGATAGCGGAAATTCTCTTTCAGCTCATAACCCATCAACATGGCTATGCCGATGCTGATGTCGCTATAACCTGAGAAGTCGCAGAAAATCTGCAAGGAGTAGCCCATTACGCCCATGAGATTCTCAAAACCGGAATAAGCTGTGGGGTCGTCGAATATCCAGTTGTTGTATTGAGCGATGTAGTCGGCTATGAGGGCCTTTTTCACCAAACCCACCATGATGAGCCAAAGACCGGTGTACACCTGGGTGTCGGTGATATGGTAGCGATGCTTCAGCTGTGGGATAAGGGTCTCGGCACGAGTGATGGGACCTGCCATCAACAGCGGGAAGAACGTCAGGTAGAAGGCGTATTCCAGCAGGCTGGTTTCCAAAGTGAAACGTTTCTTGTATACATCCACCGTGTAGCTGATGGCTTGAAACGTATAGAATGAGATGCCTACGGGGAGGATGATTGAGAGGGGGGAGAAGTTGCTTGAAGTGAGGTCACGCAGGATCTCGATGAAAAAGTTCGTGTATTTATAGTAGAATAGGGGAAGTAGGTCGACCACCACGATGAACCACATCCACTTAAGGCGCTCCTTTCCCTCTTTCTTGTTCATCAGTCGTGTCAGATAGTAGGACGCCAGTACGGTGGCGGGAAGAAGGAGCATCAGGATGCCGTTGGCCTTGTAGGCGAAAAACAAACTGAATGCCAGCACATAACACATCATCGTCACTTTCGAAGAGTGACGAATGAGGATGTAGATGCCAAAAAAGATGATGAAGGTCACCGCAAACGATATCGACACGAGAGACCACGTGTTGTCGGGAGCGGAGAGATATTGGTGAAGGTAATCGCTGAGCGGCATGATGGAAATAAGGACATGAAAAGTGGCGGATGCCGTTACGACTTCTTCGAGGGGGTGTTGAGGGTGGGAGCTTTTTCCTTAACCCTGAACACCTCGAGGTGTTCGATGGGCCAGGACTGCTTGCCTTCAGGTTTGTTTAAAACCACAGGGTGGATGCAAGAATCGCTGGTCATCCATTCTGCTACCTCGTCCATCCAGATGCGGGCACCTTTCGACGTAGGATGAAGATGGTCCTTCGCACGCTCCATCTCTATCGTTTGGGAGTTGAAATAGCGCTTCTTGCCGAACACTTTAGCTATCTCGTCATTCAAACCGTTGTCTGGTTTGGTGTTTGGAGGGCCGATGAATATGCAAGGAAGGTCGCCGGCTTTCGACAACATACGCGTCAAGTTCTCATTCAACAGCTGCATGTTCTTCGTATGTAATTCGTTGCTGCCCACGCAGAAAATCACATAAGTCGGACGTACCTCATTGAGGTAATAGTCCAACGTGCCACCGCTCCAGGCAACAGTGGTACTGCCATGCCATGTCACGGCATACATCGTGTCGCCACTTTGTTTGCAGTAATCATAGAAACGGTAAGCAAGAGGCTCTACCATGGAGTCGCCGATGAAAAGGAAACGTTGGGATGTAGAGTCGGGTACAACCACTTCCTCTTCAACAACGGTAAGCGTGGTGGAGTCCGTGGTTTCGGGATGGAAAACGTCGAGATTGATTTTCTTGAGCATCTGTTTCGCAAAAGTAACACCATAAGGTGAACTGGCGTAAATAAACAATGCGGAAAACGTTACAAATATGATTAGAAATACCTTGAATTGCGAATTCATGTCGTTGATTTTGGATAAGAATTAGCGTCCTCTTTAAATCAGACTGCAAAATTACACTTTTCTTATGGATTGGGCAAATAATCAACCTCTTTTTCTTAAATGAAAATTATTTTTGGATTTTATTTTGTTTTGACGTAGCTTTGGAGTATCTTTGTATGCTTTTTGTATCACCTAATTATATTTGATATTACCAAGATGGACAACCTGAACAATGTGCACTGCCCACCCGTGGATGCCGTGATGAGTATTTTCAAGCAACTCAATGGCATTCCACGACCATCTCATCATGAAGAGAAGGTGGCCGACTTCTTATGCCAATATGCACAAGGGCTGGGACTTGAGTACAAACGCGACAAGCAAAACTGTGTAGTCATCAGGAAACCCGCCTCTGAAGGGCATGAAGATGCTGAGCCGGTTGTGGTGCTCAATCATATGGATATGGTGTGCGTAGGTATGGACAACCCACTTGAAGACACTGTGAAACAAAAGGTGGAAGGCGACTGGATGATAGCAGATGGCACCTCGCTCGGGGCAGACAATGGCATCGGGTTGTCTATGGCGTTGGCCATGCTCGCTGATGATGACATCGTCCATGGACCGATAGAAGTGATGACCACTACCAATGAGGAGGATGGAATGTCGGGAGCTGAGGCTCTCGCACCTGATTTCATCAAAGGACGAAAGGTGGTGAACTTGGACTCTGAGGACTACGACACCATCACCACGGGGGCGGCGGGGGCCTTGCTGCAGCAACACAGGATGCCGGCACCTCTCGTGGAAGCACCACAAGGAAAAAGAAGGTGGTATAAAATCACCATCACCGGTGGAAAGGGTGGACATTCAGGAGTTGACATCGCAAAGGGGAGGGCTAGCG
Organism: uncultured Prevotellaceae bacterium; assembly: GCA_902786665.1. Classification (GTDB taxonomy): domain Bacteria; phylum Bacteroidota; class Bacteroidia; order Bacteroidales; family Bacteroidaceae; genus Prevotella. The sequence goes on from CADADN010000003.1 coordinate 175,294, forward strand.
CCGTCACCATGGCATGGGCAATACTGGCGGCCATCTACAACGAGTATGACATCGAGTTGGCATACATTGATATCGGAGAGGCTAATGCGTCGATAGCATCGAAAGCGGTGGTGGTCATCACCGTGCCATCGGGAGAGCCTGCTGAATTCGTCAAGGCGCAGGAAGAAAGTTTCAACCAATGGGTCGCGGAAGAATATCGGGACACAGACAAGGACGTCAGATGCTCGATTGAGAAGGTAAAACCGATGCAAAAAGTCATCCAACACGACGCTTTCCACCAAATGATGCTTTGCTTGGAAAAACTGCCACAGGGAGTGGTGAAAATGAGTGAGACCATGGAGGGCACGCCTGAAACATCCAATAATGTGGGAAGAGTCTACCACGACGGAGAAGCCTTGGTCGTCACCACACACACCAGAAGTTTCATTAACAATGTCATGGAGTCGGTGGCTGCAGAAATAGCTGATGTGATGGCTGAAAGCGGAGCAGTGTCGCAAACATTGATGAAGGCACCGGCATGGAAGGAGGATGCAGGGTCGCCGTTCATCAAACTCACTTCCGACGTGTTCAACGATGTGCTGGGATGGAGGCCAAGGATGGTTGCCATGCATTTCGTCCTTGAGGCTGGATATCTCGTGCAGAAATTCCCTGGATTGCAAATCGCAAGCATCGGACCTCGAATCCTGGAGCCACACTCCACATCTGAAAGGGTGCAAATAAGCACCATCGAAGATATCTGGAAGGTTTTCATCAACCTGCTTGCCAGAATGGCTTGATCTTATTATTCCCATATATTCATTTTTCCATCATGAGCAAAGACATCAAGAAAATCGTCCTCACAGGAGGACCTTGCGCCGGAAAGACCACGGCACTCGTCAAAGTAATAGAACATTTCTCCAGCATTGGATACAAGGTGTTCACCATCCCGGAGGTGCCCACGCTCTTCAGTCAGGCGGGAATGAACTATCTCACCGACAACAAGGAACTGTTCTACCAAGGGGAAAAGGCCACGCTCGAGGTGCAAATCGCCTTGGAAGACAAATTCATGAGAATGGCGGAGGAATGCACGCAGCCCACCATCGTCGTTTGCGACAGGGGGGCCATGGACATCTCGGCATACATGGCTCCGGAATTGTGGGAGAAAATGACAAAGGAATTGGGGACTTCTACTATGGAGTTGAGAGACAAGCGATACGACGCAGTGCTACACCTCGTGTCGGCGGCTGACGGTGCTGAGGAGTTCTATACCACTGCAACAAATGCACAGAGATATGAAAAGAGTGATGAGGAAGGGCTACGCCAGGCAAGGTTGCTCGACAAGAAGGTCATCAACGCTTGGACTGGACATTCGCATCTCAGGGTCATCAACAACCATGAGGATTTTGAGAAAAAACTCAATAGGGTGCTTAAGGAGATTTCCTTCGTCCTCGGATTGCCACAGCCCATCGAGGAAGAGCGCAAATACATCGTCGAGTTGACCGGAGAACTACCCGAATGCATCGTGAGCGAAATCACACAAACCTATCTGGTGGCCGAGCCTGGATGTGAGGTGAGACTCCGTAGAAGAGGATGGGAAGGTAAGTTCGTCAACGTTCATACCGCAAAGACGCCTCTGTCAGACACCGAATATGTGCAGACAGAAAGACAAATCAGCAACAATCTATACACTTCACTCTTGCAGCAGGCCGACCCTTACAGGCATACCATCCAGAAAACAAGAAAAAGCTTCATTTGGAAAGGCCAATATTTCGAACTGGACCTCTTTTCAAAACCTGTTGACGGGCTGATGATACTTGAGACAAAGGGGGTGGCTTCCGACGAGTCGGTGAAATTCCCGCCATTCATCAGAGTCATTGAGGATATCACTGGCAACAAGAAATACTACAACTACAACATCGCATTGAGAAAATAGGGCATTGTGGGAAGGTTCTTCATCACATTCGCATACGACGGTACAAGGTACCACGGGTGGCAAATCCAACCAAATGGAATTTCAGTACAGGCTGAGATGCAAAACGCCTTGGCTACCCTGCTGAGGCAACCCGTGGAGGTGGTGGCGGCAGGACGAACAGATGCAGGAGTCCATGCGTGCAAGATGGTCGCGCATTTCGACACCGATGCTACTTTTCAAACCTCGCAACTCGCATACCAACTCAACCGGTTGTTGCCGAGGGACATTGCAGTAGACCATCTCAAGGAGGTGCCTGGTGAATTGCATGCCAGGTTCAGTGCTCTCTCGCGCACCTATCATTATTTCATACATACCAGGAAGGACCCTTTCGTCGACCAATTCTCATGCTTGCTGCGATACAAACTCGATTTCCCACTAATGAACGAAGCGGGAAGAATCCTCGCTTCTTACGACGACTTCGGGGCCTTTTGCAAAACTCACACCGACGTGAAAACTACCATTTGCCATGTGAAAGAGGCAAGATGGGAGCAAATGTCTTCACATCATTACAGGTTCACCATCACAGCCAATCGCTTCCTTAGAAACATGGTTAGAGCCGTTGTCGGGACAATGGTCGATGTGGGAAGGGGAAAATTGTCATTGGAAGACTTAAGAGGCATCATTGAGAGCAAAAACCGTTGCAGAGCGGGAGAGAGCATGCCGGCTAAGGCGCTCTTCCTTGCCGATGTGACTTATCCAGAGGAGGTCTGAGAGGGTGGAAAATTCAAAAAACAAAAAAACAAATCAATATACATAAAATATAAATAAAGATTAAACTTTTCCACATTGCATTCGTCAAAAGAAAAAACAAAAGCAATGATCAAAGAAACTGAAAACAAACCGATTGAGCGGAAAAACCCATTCAAAGTGCCTGATGGTTATTTTGACACCCTCACTACAAGGGTGATGGAGAATATTCCTGAAAACCAAGTCAGGATGATACCTGTTCAAAACGACAATCACGTTTCGAAGAAATGGTGGAGGGTTGTGGCAGCTGCCGCCGCCGTCGTGGTCGCGGTGTTTGGAGTGGGACTGTATATGCAACATGACGACAATGCGACACAGGTGAAAACTGCTGCAGTGCAGCAATCCTCCTCATCGGCTACGACAGAAACCAACATCGATGCCATGGCTGATTACATCATGTGTGACGATTACGAACTTTATGCATATCTTGCTGATGAATAAGCTATTGAAAATACAACTCGTGACCATACTCCTTGCAATGGCATCTTTGAACGTCGCTGCACAGGGACACAATAGGTTCAATCCAGCAAAATTCAAGGCCGACCTGGAAAAATTCATCACTGTCGAGGCTTGCTTGACACCTCGGGAGGCGGCTGCTTTCTTCCCCCTCTATAATGAATTGAACAACAAACAGAGGGTGCTCTATGATAAGATACGCGAACTTAGGAGAATGAAACCGGCTGATGAAGAAAGATGCAAGAAAGTCATCGCCGAAATCGACCAACTGGAAATAGAAATCAAACAACTGCAGTCCAATTACCACACAAGATTCCTTGCCATCATCCCTGCTTCAAAACTCTTTGATGTCATCAGGGCGGAAAACAAATTCCACAGACAGGCGATGAGAAATGCTGCCAACCCTTGGCAAAGATGAAAATGTTTTGATAAAGCGCAATACCTGCCCCTATGAGACGTGTACTGCAACGTCGCATGGGGAAACATATAAGCAAACATGGCTTCCTTTCAACTCTGCTTCGAACCATCAAAGTGGGGAGAATGCGGAACATAAGTCATAATGATGAACATACGACTCTGACAAGCCACAACAAACGGGCGGAACAGAGAAAGAAATATGATTACAGATTGTTTTCAGACACTAATTCTAATAATTATTAATTTTCGAAAGATTTTCTCTCTTTTGTTTTCACATCTCATAAATTAGTAGTAATTTTACACCTTGAAAAGGGACAAAATCGCTTAGAATGCGATTAAATGCCTTTTAAGGCAATTTTTAGCCAAAACGTTACTCTTAATTTTGACAGCTAATAATGGACGAAAATCAAACTTTTGACCAAGACAAGATCATCAAGATCAACATTGAGGAGGAGATGAAAAAATCATACATCGACTACTCCATGTCGGTCATTGTCGCACGCGCGCTTCCGGATGTCAGGGATGGATTCAAACCCGTTCACAGGAGAATTCTTTATGGAATGATGGGTATTGGAAACACCAGCGACAAACCTTACAAGAAATGTGCACGTGTCGTGGGAGAGGTGCTGGGAAAATACCATCCACATGGAGACAGCTCCGTGTATGGAGCACTCGTAAGAATGGCACAGGAATGGAACATGAGATACACTCTCGTCGACGGCCAGGGAAACTTTGGCAGCGTCGATGGTGACTCGCCTGCTGCCATGCGTTACACCGAGTGCAGGCTTTCCAAGATGGGAGAGCACATCATGGACGACCTCGACAAGGATACTGTCGACATGATCAACAACTTCGACGACTCTCTCACTGAGCCGTCTATCATGCCTACCAAGATTCCAAACCTCCTTGTCAACGGTGGAAACGGCATCGCTGTAGGCATGGCGACAAACATTCCTACACACAACCTCGGAGAAGTCATCGATGGATGTTGTGCTTACATCGACAATCCTGACATCGACACAGAAGGACTCATGGAATACATCAAGGCACCTGACTTCCCTACGGGAGCCTACATCTATGGCATCCAAGGGGTTAAAGACGCATATGAGACAGGAAGAGGAAGAATCGTCATAAGGGCAAAAGCGGAAATCGAAAGCGGGGACGCACATGATAAAATCGTTGTCACTGAGATACCTTACGGGGTCAACAAGGCCCAACTCATAGAAAACATTGCCGACCTCGTCAAAGAAGGAAAAATAGAAGGCATCTCAAATGTCAACGACGAGACGGGAAGACAGGGCATGCGCATCGTCGTGGATGTAAAAAAAGATGCCAATGCAAACGTCATCCTCAATAAACTGTTCAAGATGACTCAGTTGCAAAGCTCTTTCTCTGTCAACTGCATCGCATTGGTCAAAGGCAGGCCTAGACTTCTCTCTCTCAAGGAATGTGTGGCATATTTTGTAGAACACAGGCATGATGTCACCATCAGAAGAACTCAATTCGACCTCAACAAAGCTAAGGAGAGGGCACACATACTGGAAGCACTCATCATTGCTTGCGACAACATCGACGAGGTCGTACACATCATAAGAGCTTCGAAAACACCATCCGACGCTCAGCGTAACCTCGAAAAAAGGTTCGACATCGATGAGCTGCAGTCGAAGGCCATCGTCGACATGCGACTTTCACAACTTACAGGGTTGAGGCTTGACCAACTGCATAAGGAGTATGAGGACATTGAAAAACTCATCGAATACCTGCAGTCCATTCTCGACGACCCTGAACTTTGCAAGAAGGTGATGAAAGATGAGCTCTTGGAAGTTAAGGAGAAATATGGTGATGAGAGAAGGACGGTCATCAAATATTCATCTGAGGAATTCAACCCTGAAGACTTCTATCCCAACGATCCCGTGATCATCACTGTAAGTCATTTGGGATACATCAAGAGAACACCACTCAGCGAGTTCAGAGGACAAGCAAGAGGAGGTATTGGGTCGAAAGGCGCAAGGACCAGGGAGCAGGACTTCACAGAGTTCATCTACCCTGCTACCATGCACAACACCATGCTCTTCTTCACCAAGAAAGGTAAATGCTATTGGCTCAAGTGCTATGAGATTCCTGAAGGAGGAAAAGATTCAAAGGGAAGGGCCATCCAAAATATGCTCAACATCGACCCTGACGACTCTGTCAATGCTTTCCTCAGACTTAGAGGACTCAATGATGAGCAATTCCTCAACACCCACTACGTGGTCTTCGCCACCAAAAAGGGCATCGTCAAGAAAACATGCCTCAAGGCATACAGCAGGCCAAGGTCGATGGGAGTCAACGCCATCAACATCATCGAAGGCGACGAGGTGGTGGATGTAAGGCTCACCAACGGACGAAACGAACTTGTCCTCGCCAACAGAAACGGCAGGGCGGTCAGGTTCACCGAAAATGCTGTGAGGAACATGGGACGTGTCGCCACTGGAGTAAGAGGTATGAGACTCGATGGTGGAGACGATGAAGTTGTCGGAATGATTGTCATCAACAACGCCGAGAAAGAGAGCATCATGGTTGTCAGCGAGAATGGCTACGGCAAGCGCTCGCAAGTGGAAGACTACAGAAAGACATCCAGGGCAACCAAGGGCGTGAAAACCATGCAAATCACTGAGAAAACTGGACGCCTCGTCGCCATCAAGAACGTCTCTGATGAGCACGACCTCATGATCATCAACAAGAGCGGCATCACAATCAGACTGTCTGTGGCTGAGTGCAGGATCATGGGAAGAGCTACACAAGGAGTGAAACTCATCAACCTCACTAAGAAAAACGATGTCATCGCAAGCGTGTGCAAGGTGATGGGAGCCGAATTGGAAGCCAATGTGGAGCAAATGAGCAGAACGGAATGGGCTCAGAAATCTGATAGCATCAAGCGAGACATGGAATCTGATGATAACGGTAAAGATGATGAAATCCTCCAGGAGAACGATTTGTTTAACGAACCCGACATCTCTGAAGAAGAGTTGAATGAACCTGAGGGCTTGGAAGAGGCGGAAGAGTTGGATGAACCTGAGGTCTTGGAAGAGACGGAAGAGCAAATTGAGAATGAAGAACAAGACGAGGTGGAAGAAGTGCAGCAACAAGATGAGGTGGAACAACCGAAACAGAAACCTGCAACCAACCAACAGATGCTCTTTTCATTCGACGATGATGACAAGTAGGAGGATGAAAACAATGACGAATAACGATCGAGACAATCCATAATTGATTCATTTATAATACTAAACGTGTATCACACAAAACTTTAGAAAGAAACATTAAAAAACAACCTTTTATTAATTATGATTATGAAAAAATTGATGATTGTTGCATTGATGGCAGTAGCTGCCTCAACTGCATTTGCAGGCGACTCGCCTGCTCTCAAGGCAATCTTGAAAGCCAAATCCTACGATGAAGCCAAATCACTCATCAGCTCCACTTTGGGGCAATTGGCTTCTCCAGCTGAAAAAGCCAAGGCTTACAACAAACTCTACTCCTTGGCTTACGACATCGTCACCAAACAGCAAGGAATAATGAATGAGAACCAAGTCAACAAGCAGATGGGAAAATCGGCTACTGCTGCTGTTGACTCTGTGGCTTTCTATTCTGCTGTCTACAACGCCATGGATGCTGCTGTCGAATGTGACAAATATGACCAAATGCCCAATGAAAAAGGGAAGGTCTCCCCTAAGTACCGTGAAGCAATGGCCACTGCTCTTTACAACCATCGTGGCAACTTGTGGAACGGGGGCATCTATTACCTCAATCATAACGATGACGCAAATGTCTATAAGTTCTTCGGCAAATGTGTCGACACATATTCAGAACCTCTCTTTGCTGCTGAAGTGGCAAAGGCACCGGATCCAAACATTGGGCAGATGGCTTATTACGCAGCTCTTTATGCCGCGCAGTTCAAAGACAAAGCCGGTTGTATGAAGTATGCTGAAATCGCTTCCAAGGATGAAAAATTTGCCAAGGAAGCCAACAACCTCAAACTGGCTATGATCCAGGAAGGACTTAAGACAAGGCAAGATTCACTCGACTATGTAAAGGACCTTGAAGCACAGTTCAAGGCTGATCCCAGCAACGACGGCGTATTTGGCTCCCTGGTCAATATGTATAACGGACTGAAGATGGACGCTCAAATGAATGAAATCTTCGAACAAAAACTGAAGATTGACCCTAACAACTTCGTTGTGTGGGCGGTAAGAGGACAAAACGCCATGATGGAACAGAAACTCGACGACGCTGTCGAATATTTCAAGAAAGCATTGGCGGTTGATCCTGATAACGCTCAAATTCTCACCTATTATGGTGCTTGCCAACTTGACAGAGGTATGGAAAAGGAGAGCAAGGCCGCTAGTAGGACTGGAAGGGTGCCTCAAGAGGCTATGAACCAAATCAAGCCTCTCTTCGAGGATGCTTGCGCTAGTCTGGAGAAAGCAAAACAGCTCGATCCCAACCGTGAAAGAGCCAATTGGGCATATCCTCTTTACAGGTGCTATTACACTCTGTATGGTGATGCCGACGCTAGGACAAAGGCTGCAGCAGTTGACGCTGGGGTCACTGACTAAAGCATCATGACAAATTCTTTGAGGGTGTGTCAAAATAATTGGCACACCCTCTTTTAAGGTATTTCATCAAACGGCATCCATAAGAACTTGACATTGTCAACCTGCAAGTTACAACTTCGCAAAATGAAAAGAATCTTTTTGACAATATGTCTGGCGTGCATTGCAATGCTGGTTGCAGCACAAAGGAAAACCATCGACCAGGCACAGACATTCATTAAAAGCGGAAAAAACCTCGACAGGGCGGAGAAACTCATGACCGACCTGTTGAAGGACTCTGCAAACAGGCAAAACAAGAAAGTGTGGACCACTCTCATCGATGCTGTGAAAATGCAATATGACCAAGGTAACCAAAAGCTATACCTCAAACAAAAATACGATACCGCGGCGCTTTTCAACAATGCAAACAAACTGCTCGACTTCTGCCTCAAATTCGATTCCATAGAGACAATTCCTGATAAAAAGGGAAAAGTCAATATCAAATACCGAGACAAGCATGCTGAAATGCTCAATGCTGTGAGGCCGAACATATACAATGGTGCTTCATTCTATCTGAGAAAACTTGATTTCAAAAACGCATGGATGTTTTATGAAGCGTATATTGAATGTGCCAACAAACCTATGTTCGCCAATTACAAATACTTGGAGACCGACACCTTGATGGAAAAGGCGGCCTACAGGGCACTGTATTGTGCATACAGAATGGGGAGCCTTGAGAAAACATTGAAGTATCAACAATTGGCGGAGAAAGACACTACATACCTTGAAAATATCATACAGTATGTGGCTGAAATGCAATTCCAAAGCAAAGACACCATTGCATATGTCAATACATTGAAAAGGGGCTTCGACATCGCACCAAAAAACACCTTCTTCTTCCCACGGTTGGTGGATTACTATAATCTCAAAGAAGAAACAGACTCTGCTTGGGTCTTCATTGAGAATGCATTGGAAAGTGATAGCACTAACGTGTTGGCTGTCTTTGCAAAAAGCTCTGCACTGCTCAATGCAAAGCTTTATGATGAATGTATCGAGGTCACCAGCAAACTGATTGCTCTCAACGATTCCATGCCGGAAGCTTACTGCAATATGGGACTCGCATATTACAACCAGGCTCTCATGCTGGAAGAGAAGCAGATGAAGGAGAAAAGAAGGACAAAAAAACAAAAGGCTGCTGTCAACGCACTCTTTGAGAAAAGTCTTCCATATATGGAAAAATTCAGACAAATGGCACCGGAACAACAGACTAAATGGTTGCCGGCATTATACACCATCTATTTCAACCTCAACATGGGGAAGGAGTTCGATGAAATCGAACAACTTAGAAAATAAGGTAATGGCAAAGTAATCGTGATGGCGGAACATCCGGGCGAGGATGTCATTGGCAAAGCTAATGTCGCCAACGTCGTTATCTTCGTTAACTTCACTTGTTTCATTAACTCCGTTAAATTCTCAAAGTATGGTGCAGCATATTTCACTCTCCATTTCCACACAAAACAAAAAAATCATCTTGAATATTTGCTCCTTTCAATAAAATGACGTACCTTCGCGCACGATTTCTGATGTATTTGTACGTCAATAGGTATAATTTTAAAAATCATTCAGATGAAGAAGTACAATTTCAACGCAGGACCATCTATCCTCCCAAGAGAGGTTATCGAAAAAACGGCCCAGCAAATCTTGGATTTCAATGGCAGCGGACTATCTCTCGCCGAGATCAGCCACAGGGCGAAAGATTTTCAACCCGTTGTTGATGAGGCGGTTGCTCTCATCAAGGAATTACTGCAAGTGCCAGAAGGTTATTCTGTCATTTTCCTCGGAGGAGGTGCATCGCTTGAGTTCTGCATGGTACCTTACAATTTCCTCATCAAAAAGGCTGCTTATCTCAACACGGGAACGTGGGCAAAAAAGGCCATGAAAGAGGCGAAGCTTTTTGGAGAGGTCGTCGAGGTCGCTTCCTCGGCGGACGCCAACTACACTTTCATTCCTAAAGGATGGACATGTCCGGAGGATGTTGACTATCTGCACATCACAACCAACAACACCATTTATGGAACGGAAATCAGAAAAGATCTTGACCTGGGAGTAAGACTCATCGCCGATATGTCGTCTGATGTCTTCAGCAGACCTATCGATGTGGCCAAATACGACTGCATCTATGCAGGAGCACAGAAAAACCTGGCAATGGCAGGCGTCACGCTCGTCATCGTCAAGGAGGATGCATTAGGAAAGGCACCAAGGCAAATTCCTACAATGCTTGACTATCGCACACATGTGGAAAAAGGCTCCATGTTCAACACACCTCCTGTGGTACCCATCTATTGTGCACTTGAAACCTTGAGATGGATCAAGGCTAATGGTGGAGTGGAAGCCATGGACAAACTTGCCAAGGAAAGAGCAAAAATCGTATATGACGAAATCGATCGCAACAAACTCTTCAGGGGCACTGTCGTCGAAGAGGACCGTTCGCTCATGAACATCTGTTTTGTCATGAACGATGAATACAAGGACCTCGAGAAACCATTCTTCGAGTTCGCTACCGAAAAAGGCATGGTGGGAATCAAGGGACACCGTTCCGTCGGTGGATTCAGGGCAAGTTGCTACAACGCCCAAACCATCGAGGGTGTCAATGCGCTCGTGGAGTGCATGAAAGAGTTTGAAGCCAAAAACTAATATGGCATAAATCTTTCGACTCTGTCATCATTGAGGAATATTCACTTTTGAAATAAATTCAGAACAAGGAATTAAAATGAAAATATTGGTTGCAACAGAAAAGCCTTTCGCTCCTGTAGCCATCGAAGGCATCAAAAAGGAAGTGGAGGGTGCAGGACACCAATTGGTTCTCCTCGAAAAATATACTGAAAAGGAGCAATTGCTTCAAGCGGTGAAGGATGCCGATGCTTTGATCGTCAGGTCTGACAAAGTGACACCTGAAGTGCTCGACGCTGCTGATAAACTGAAAATAGTGGTCAGGGCAGGTGCCGGATACGACTCCATCGACACTGAATATGCCAAGAAAAAGGGTGTCGTGGTGGAAAACACACCAGGACAAAATGCCAACGCCGTGGCTGAACTTGTGTTCGGACTTCTTGTATATGCTGTCAGAAGCTTCTACAATGGCAAGGCTGGTTCGGAACTGATGGGAAAGAAACTCGGAATCCTTGCGTTCGGAAACGTGGGACGAAACGTGGCTCGCATCGCAAAGGGATTCGGGATGGACATCTACGCTTATGACGCATACTGCCCGGCACAAGTCATTGAGCAGGCTGGGGTGCATGCCGTGGACAATCAGGATGAACTTTTCAAGACATGCGACGTGGTGAGCTTGCACATTCCCGCTACACCGGAAACAAAACAGAGCATCAACGCTGCTGTCGTGGGACAGATGAAAAAAGGAGGAATCCTTGTCAATACTGCCAGGAAAGAAGTCATCAACGAACCTGAACTCATCCAATTGATGAATGAGCGCACTGACTTGAAATTCGTCACCGACATCAAACCGGATGCCGACGAGGAGTTCAAGGCTTTCGAGGGGAGATACTTCAGCACACCTAAGAAAATGGGGGCGCAGACGGCAGAGGCAAACATCAATGCCGGCATCGCTGCTGCAAGGCAAATCAACGCCTTCTTCCTAAATGGAGACACCAAGTTCCAAGTCAACAAGTAATTCTTTTCATAAGGGGGCGGGCTTTTGCCCGCCCTGTTTTTTTCATACAATCTTAAACCATTATGGCTATCGTAAAACCTTTCAAAGGATTAAGACCACCTCGTGATATTGTTGAGCGCGTGGAGTCAAGACCTTACGACGTGCTTAATTCAGAAGAGGCAAGACAAGAGGCGGGTGACAATGAAATGAGCCTCTATCATATCATCAAACCGGAAATAGACTTCGAGCCGGGCACCAGTGAGTACGACCCCAAGGTCTATCAGCGCGCGGCCGAAAACTTCCAAAAGTTCCAAGACAAAGGCTGGCTTGTACAGGACAAGGATGACCACTACTACATCTATGCCCAGACCATGAACGGGAAAACACAGTATGGACTCGTTGTGGCTGCACATACCGACGACTATATGCAAGGGCGCATCAAGAAGCACGAACTCACAAGACGCGACAAGGAAGAAGACAGAATGAAGCACGTCAGAATCAACAATGCCAACATCGAGCCCGTGTTCTTCGCTTATCCTGACAATGACATCCTTGACAAGGTCATCTCAAGATATGCTGAAACAGAACCTGAATATGATTTCATCGCTCCCATTGACGGATTCAGACACCAGTTCTGGGTCATTTCCGACACCGACGACATTGAGGTCATCACAAGGGAATTCGCTAACATACCTTATTTATATATCGCCGACGGGCATCATCGCTCGGCTGCTGCTGCACTCGTCGGAGCAGAGAAGCAAAAGGAAAATCCCAACCACAGGGGTGACGAGGAGTACAATTACTTCATGGCTGTCTGCTTCCAGGCGTCGCAACTCACCATTCTTGATTACAACAGGGTGGTCACCGACCTCAACGGGCTGACTTCTGAACAGTTCCTTGACAAATTGAAGTTGAACTTCGACATGGAGGATATGGGAACTGATATTTACAAGCCGGGTCAACTGCACGAATTCTCACTTTACCTCGATGGGCATTGGTTCAGATTAAGGGCTAAAAAAGGGTCTTACGACGACCAGGACCCGATCGGGGTGCTAGATGTCGACATCTCATCAAGACTCATTCTCGACCAAATCCTTGGCATAAAAGACCTGAGAGGTTCGAAACGCATCGACTTCGTCGGGGGACTAAGGGGACTCGGAGAACTTAAAAGACGAGTGGACAGTGGGGAGATGAGGGCGGCATTGGCTCTCTATCCCGTTTCAATGAAACAAATCATCGATATCGCTGACAGCGGAAACATCATGCCACCCAAGGCAACATGGTTTGAACCAAAACTGAGGTCGGGGTTGGTCATTCACAAACTCTCATGAACGAAGACGAATTTCTTACCATCAACGACAAGGTGGGGGAGGGCTACTACTCTGAAAAAAGGAGCAAGTTTCTTGCCTTCGCCCATCACGTCGTCTCTGTGGAGGAGGTGAAAAGCATCGTGGAGGGATATAGGAAGAAATACTACGATGCAAGGCACGTGTGTTATGCTTATATGCTCGGTCCTGAAAGAAAGGATTTCAGGGCAAATGACGATGGAGAACCAAGCAGCACTGCGGGTAAACCTATCCTCGGGCAAATCAATAGCCAGAATCTCACCAACATACTCATCATTGTCGTCAGGTATTATGGAGGGGTCAACCTGGGAACGGGAGGACTCATCGTTGCATATAGGTCGGCGGCTGCTGACGCAATCGCACATTGCAACATCGTTGCACAACAGGTGGAGGAAATCGTCTCTTACCATTTCGCGTATCCTTTGATGAACGATGTCATGAGAATTGTCAAGGAACTCTCACCAAGAATTGTAGAACAAACATACGACAACACATGCTCCATCACACTGGCCATTAGAAAATCACAGGCCGACATCTTGAAAGCGAGACTTCTAAAGCTATCATTCTGACACTTTTTTATATATCCCCTTGACTCCCCTTTGACACTTGCCGTCGACGAATCTGATACAAACATAAAAACAAAAAAACATTAAATAATGATTTTTTCTTGTGTGAATGAATAAATAGTGTTAACTTTGCACTCAAAACCTGTTATTTGGTTTTTTTTGAATGGATTTTTAGGAGGATTATCAAAATATGACAAGATTTTTTTATTGGTTTTGCTTGGTTGCGTTTTCTTGTGTGCCATTAATGACACAAGCGCAGTCAGTACCAAATAAAACACAGGCACAGGACGTGAACAAACCCGTGAAGGCAACCACTAATCTACCATATGATGTGAATGACGACAAGGTGGTGGATGTTTGGGACGTGGTGGATATCGTCAAATATGTCAATGGGTCTCCACGAAACGAATTCAAAGTGGGAATGGCAGACATCAATAATGACGGAAAAGTAGACCTCGATGATGCTACTTTGCTCTCCAAAATCATCGTTGGAGAAGAATTGCCGGCTGGAAATGTCAACCCTGGTGAAGGTGGAGGTGGCGGTGACGATGACGTCATAAGAGGAGACTCCGTGGTTGATCCCGTTGGCCCCAACAAATAGAAACTAAATAGGAAAAATAGCAATCCCCATGTCTTCAAAGGTGAAAAAACCACGAAGACGTGGGGATTTACATTAGAGAATGATTGAAAGGATGGTGCATTAACATTCTTTCACGCTCTTCTGGTGGTTCTATGCTTTTTTTTGACTAACTTTGCCCGTTAGTCGAAGAGAGACAGTGTTTCAGCCGTATGAAGGTAAGCACTTGATAATTTGGAAATGTAGATGAGATTAGGGAAGAAAATATTGTGGATTATCGGAAAGTTCAAGTACGTCATCGTCATTATTGGGGGCGTCTTGATTATCACCGTGCTTGGTGAAAACAGCATGATGCAACGTTATAAATATGCTCGACAGATTGCTGAACTGGAAGATGAGATAGAAAAGCAGGATATGCGATTCATGCAAGACTCGCTAAGACTGGAGGAGATGGATCGCAATCCTGAGGAAGTGAGAAGGATTGCGAGAGAGAGGTATTTCATGAAAGCGAGCGACGAGGACATCTATGTGCTCAGTGACGAAATAAAAGACAAAAACGACTATGCGCCAGTTAAGCAAGATTGAAACATACATCTATCTGATTGGAGGATTGCTCATGACTGTTGGGGCCGGATGCTGTGCATTCTTGTGGCATCCCAAGGTGTTCTCGTGGGTCTATTTGTTTGGAGCGATACTTTTCGTGGCCATGCAGGTGAGGCAAAGATACGAAGGAGACAAAATCGTACTGAAAAGATTAAGGCGTATTATGCTTGCTTCAGGAGTCTTTTTCATCATTGCAGGAGTGTTGTTGGTTGACACTCATTACCACTTTCTTGCATCATTGATGCCTTATCAAGATTACATAGCATACATTTACAACAAATGGGTCATTTTCCTCTTGGCGGCCGCTGTATTGCAACTATATTCTACACATAGAATTTCAAATGAATTGCAAAAAGATTGAAAAAATCATAAAAAGTGCCCTCGCCAAACCAATAAGGGAGGGAAAAGTTTCCATACATCGATATTTGATTGTATTTTTGTCATTGAAATTAATTTCGCATATCTAAATATGAACAACAAACTTTCTGTCTTTATATGTGTCGTGCTGGTCACGGGGTTGGCTTCATGTATGAAATCATACAATATTGAAGGGTCGACCGACCACCCTGGGCTTGATAACAGTTTTGTTTATCTCAAAATAGCTAAGGGGAACTCGTGGACAGACATGGATTCCACTGAGGTGATTCATGGGAAATTTGGTCTTTCCGGAACCACCGACAGCTTGAGAGTGGCATACCTTGTCAACGACAAGTTCATCATACCTTTGGTGCTCGAAGATGGAATGATTAATGTAAAGGTGAACAAGGACAGAAGGATATGGGGGGGGACCGACCTCAACGACAAACTATTCCAATTCTTTTCAAGATATGACAGCTTGAAAATAAGAGTAGATGACTTGGATCATGAATATAATTTGGCATTCATGGACGGGGAGGATATGCAGAATGATGTCATTCCAAGACTAAATAAACAATACCAATTGATCAATGCATCAATGGACTCGCTTTTCACCCAGTCGGTTGTAGAGAATTTCGACAACGTATTAGGGCCGTTCATCTTTATGACTTATGCACAGACACAGCAATTCCCTGAGATGACTCCATGGGTTGTTGATATCATGAGCAAAGCTACCGACAAGTTCAAGAATGACCCTCTTGTTTCTGATTACATCAACAAGGCAAAACAGATTCAAAACCGAGCCAATGGATTGGAGCAAGTGGCTCCTGCTACTCCAAAAGCATCGCCGAAACCTCCCACGCCAAACGAGATGGCGGCTTCTGCGGGGAAAGAGAAAGGAGATACATCAAAAGTGGTGAAGAATAAGTGATGAAATGATATGCGTACGTTGCTTTCTGGTGCCACCATCGTCAATGAAGGAAGGTCCTTTGTGGGCCATCTGGTCATCAAGGATGACTGCATAGAAAAGATTTACGAAGGTACGAACGCACCTTGTGGCATTTACGATGTTTGTGTGGATGCCTCAGGGTGCTTTCTTTTGCCCGGCGTCATTGACTCTCACGTGCACTTCAGAGAACCCGGACTCACAGCAAAGGCTGACATCTTGAGCGAGAGCAGGGCGGCTGCATGGGGTGGGGTGACTACATTCTTCGATATGCCTAACACCATTCCGCAGACTACGACGCTGAAGGCACTGGAAGACAAATTCAAAACGGCTGAAAGAGGATGTCACGTCAATTACTCTTTCTTCTTTGGAGCCACCAACGACAACATCGACTTGGTCTCACAAATCGACCAAAGACGTGTCCCCGGAATCAAGGTGTTCCTGGGGGCATCCACTGGCAATATGCTGGTGGATAGGCGTGAAACACTAATACGGCTCTTTCGGAATGCATCCATGCCCATTGTAGCCCATTGCGAGGACAATGGGGAAATCAATCGTCAAATGGAGATTGCTATCAGCCGCTACGGTGATGACCCGCCGGTGGAATTGCATCCTCTGGTGCGCTCTGCCAAAGCCTGTATCGACTCTTCGACATTTGCCGTCAATCTGGCTCGGGAGACAGGGGCGAGGTTGCATGTGGCTCATGTCTCCACACAACAGGAACTGTCGCTCTTCCAATCTTACAAAGAGGGTGACGAATTGCCCAGAATCACCGCAGAGGTGGCCTTGCCTCACTTGTTGTTTACCAAGGCTGACTATTGTTTACGGGGGGCGTTGGTCAAATGCAACCCAGCGGTGAAGACTGAGGAAGACAGGAAGGCGTTGCGACAGGCTCTCTCTGATGGAAGGCTGTTCACCGTGGCTACCGACCATGCGCCGCATCTCAGAAATGAGAAGGTGGGAGGATGCAGGAAAGCGGCGTCGGGAATGCCCATGGTGCAGTTCTCGCTCATAGGAATGCTGAGACTGGTCGACGACGGATGGATTTCCATGGAGAGGTTGGTGCAGCTGATGTGCCACCATCCGGCCATGCTGTTCGAAATACAAGGAAGAGGTTTCTTGAGACCGGGATACAAGGCCGATGTGGTACTGGTCAGGAGAGGTGAGCCTTGGACGTTGACAAATGAGATGGTGAAAAGCAAATGTGGATGGACGCCTCTTGAAGGTGAGCGATTCAATTGGCGAGTTGTGCATACTTTCTGCAATGGGAGACACATACTCGACCACGACTGTTTCGATGACAGCGTGCAAGGGGAGGAAGTGAGGTTCCGTGACAAAAAATGAGGAGGATTTTCAAATATGCCATACATCAGGTGGAGCCATACGTCAACTGGCTCTATTTCTACCATGCTTGGCAGATGGGTGGAAAACCTGAGGAGCTGCGTAAGAACCTGAGGGAGGATGCAGAGGACTTGCTGAGGCTGTTTGACTCTTCATCATACCATACGTATGCGGTTGTAGGATTGTACGACGCACAGGCTGAGGGTGACGACCTCGTGTTGGAGGGTTTCAGGATGCCCATGTTGAGACAACAACAACCCGACCCGGAGACAGGGTCGTGTCTATGTCTGGCTGATTTCGTCAGCCCTGCCGGTGCCGGAGTAGACAAGGTGGGGGTGTTCGCTGCCACTGTTGACCCTATGATGGAAAGGGTGGGAGAGGATGACCCTTACAAAAGGTTGTTGGCTCAAACCGTGGCAGACAGGTTGGCTGAGGCTACTGCGGAGATGCTCCATGAGGAAGTGCGCAAGAACTTATGGGGGTATGCGCCGGAAGAAAAGCTATCCATCCAGCAGATCCATGCGGAGCAATTCCAAGGCATCAGGCCGGCGGTGGGATATCCGTCTTTGCCTGACACCAGCATGAATTTCCTCATCGACAGGCTGATAGGCATGGGGGAGATTGGAATAAACCTTACTGAGAACGGGGCCATGAGACCTCACGCGTCGGTATCGGGGTTGATGATTTCTCATCCGAAAGCCAGGTACTTCAACCTGGGGAAGATAGGAAAAGACCAATTGGCTGATTATGCAAATAGAAGAGGCATCCCTATGGAAATGATGGGGAAATTCCTCGCTTCAAATATCGTGAAAGAAAACTGAACTATATAAGACTGTAATAAAGATGATAGCAAGAGCCTTTTTGTTGTACGTCGCACTTATCATGTTGCCCGACCTCAGCATCTACCAGCACAGCATCTCAAAATGCTCGTGGCGCTGGAAGATGGCGTGGTGGATGCAAACTTTCGCGATGATGGCTTATACCTGTTGGTTGGCTCTTGAACCCGACTTCACACCGCATCAGCAAACATCGCTCAACATTTATTTGTTCATCATGGGAGTGTATGTCATTCCTAAAGTGTTGATTGCCTTATGCGGTGCAATCGGCAGTTTGGCGAGGATGATGGTTCACTCCCGAAGGAATTGGGGAATACCTCTTGGGGGCGTGTTGGCTGCACTATCCGTCTACGTGACCATTTATGGGTCAACCATAGGTTTCAACAAATTCGAAGTGAATAGGGTGGAGTTCACATCCTCAAGGCTGCCAAAGGACTTTGATGGATATCGCATCGTGCTCTTCTCCGATGCACATGTGGGAAGCTTCACGGGAAATAGCAGGAAAGTGCTGGTCGACGCGGTGGACAGCATGCTTGCGCTGAAACCCGATGCCATCTTCTTCCTTGGAGACATTCAGAACACACGTCCGGAAGAGATGGAGGAACATGTGCCCACTCTCTCACGGTTGAAGGCATCTGACGGGGTGTACTCCGTCATGGGTAACCATGACTATTCCAAGTACATGGGCGGGACGATGGAGGAAAAACTGGCTGAGGAGGAGAAAACCAAGAAGTATCAGCGCGACATGGGGTGGAAGTTGCTGCTCAACGAACACGTCTCCATACACCATGGGAACGACAGCATTGTCGTGGCTGGGTTGAAAGGCAATGAGCAATGGGGAGTGGAAAGGGACGTGGCCAATTATGGGAACGCCATTGCTGGAATAGCACCGGGGGCGTTCACCATCATGCTCGCACACAATCCCAAGCATTGGAGGACTTCAATAGTCCCATACGTCGATGCACCGCTTACCATCAGTGGGCATACTCATGGAGGACAAATCAGGCTCTTCGGTCTTTCAACTACGACCTTTGGGTTCACGGAAGACTACGGCATGTATGAGTTGGAAGGGAAAAAACTATATGTCACCGCAGGACTGGGAGCGCTCATCCCCCTTAGGTTCAACGTCACGGGAGAGGTAGTGCTGCTCACACTTCACAAGGAATAACATTTATCATCCACATGATTATGAAATATCTATATCGTATCTATCAACTGTTCATCGCTCTTCCCATCATTCTGGTTTACACCATCATCACCGCTCTTATGGTCATCCTGGGATGTGCAATTGGCAACGCGCATTTCTGGGGATATTATCCGGGGAAATGGTGGGGATGGCTCATCATCAAGGTGCTCCTGTTGCCAGTAAAGGTGGAAGGAGAGGCTAATCTCGAAAAAGACAAGTCATATGTCTTCGTGGCAAACCACCAAGGGGCTTTTGACATCTTCCTCGTATATGGATTCCTTGGGAGGAACATCAGATGGATGATGAAATACCAAATATTGAAAATACCCTTGGTGGGGGCGGCATGCAAGGCATCAAAGCAAATACTTGTCGACAAACGGGGACCGAAAAAAATCAAGGCTACTTATGACCATGCAAGGGAAATGCTCACTGGAGGGACCTCGCTCATGGTGTTTCCAGAGGGGGCCAGAACATTCACAGGGCATATGGGAATTTTCAAAAGAGGGGCTTTCATGTTGGCCGATGAACTGCAACTGCCTGTTGTCCCGATGACTATCAATGGCTCCTTCAATGTCCTGCCAAGGATGAATGACTGGCATTTCGTGGAATGGCATCCATTGAAGCTCACCATACACCAACCCGTATATCCTTTCGAAAAAGGACCTGCAAATGTGTCATCTGCCATGACAGACAGCTACAGTGCCATCATGTCTGCACTCACACCGGAATATCAAGGCACCGTGGAAAACCCCGACCAATAAGACATGTCGGCCTTGTCTGCCCTTTTGTCCTCTATGCCGCAATATCATTGCGGCCTCCATACGTCCCTATGCCATTGCGGCCTCTATGCAGCCCGTCTTCTATGCCGCAATATCATTGCGGCCCAGGTTAATCCTTCGGTAGTGGTGGATATTTGCGGAACCAACCGTCCCAACGGAGACGCATGACACCGAAGAAGGCTTCAGAAAATATGCCCCCACTCATCTTGCTGACGCCCTCACGACGGTTTACAAACACCACTGGCACCTCTTTGATGCGGAAACCTATCTTGTAAGTGGTGTATTTCATCTCGATTTGAAAACCATAACCCTTGAAACGAATCTTGTCAAGCTCTATCGTTTCCAAAACGCGCCGCTTGTAGCACTTGAAACCGGCTGTCGTATCGTGGATGTTGAAGCCTGTGACAAACCGGACATATTTGGAGGCAAAATAACTCATCAGCACACGACCCATAGGCCAGTTCACAACGTTGACTCCACTGATATAACGCGAACCGATGGCCAAGTCATAACCCTCGTCGTGACAAGCGGAATATAGTCGTGGGAGGTCTTCGGGGGCATGGCTGAAGTCGGCGTCCATCTCGAATACATACTCGTAGCCTTGTTCCAAGGCCCATTTGAAGCCAGTCAGGTAGGCGGTGCCTAAACCAAGTTTGCCTGAACGCTCAATGATGTGGAGACGGTCGGAAAACTCCTCCTCTATAAGGCGGTGGACTATCGATGCCGTGCCATCAGGACTGCCATCGTCGATGACAAGGATGTCGAAACGCTTCTCAAGAGCGAATATCGCCCTCGTGATCTTTTCGATGTTTTCCTTCTCCTGGTAGGTGGGGATGATGACAATACAGTCTGAACGGTTCATGGATTGATGGTGTTAGTCGAGACTTTGTTTACTGACAGGATGATTGTAGACTGCAAAAGTAGCAATAATATTGAAAAATACAAACTTTTCAACAAAAAAAACACGATTACATTTCTATTCCTTCTCCGTCAATAAAAAAAGCAAAGTAAAAAACTACAAGTATTACAACTATACACTACCATTCGTTATGAAAAAAAATCTTTCTAAGGCTCGCATGACAATGACGATCCATCGTATATGGAGGCGCTTTTGTGCTTTATCCTGCATCATTGTCGCCACCATGGCATCCTTTGGATGTGGCTCTTTGGAAAACACCCTCTATCAGCTTGGTTCTGTGGCCAGCACGATAGATTCCTACGGAAACATCTTCGGTACAGGTACTGCCCAAAATACTCAAACCTCTCAAACCTCTCGTAATACTCAGACTACTCAGACCACTCAGACCCCTCAGACCCCTCGGACCACTCAGACTACTCGGACCACTCAGAATACTCAGACCACTCAAACCTCTCAGATTACCACGCCTACCCAGAACAGTTCCATCTCTCGTGCTTCCTCGACATCGACGCAATCCACCTCACAAACAAAGGATATGGAGCTGTTCTACCAAGGACGTCAGGTGGGAACCATCCGTTCCAATGGCGATGTGTTCATCAGTGGGCGCAATATGGGGAGACTGTATTCAAATGGTGACATCTATGTGCAAGGAAGGTCTGCTGGACAAATCCGCTCCGATGGCGACGTCTTCAAGGATGGAAGAAGAGTGGGGCAAATCCGCTCAAACGGAGACATCTTCGAGGATGGCAGAAGGGTGGGAGAGGTACGCTCCAACGGAGACATATACAAGGATGGACGTAACATCGGAACAGTAAGGAATATGAGTAACAGAAATTGGGCCGCAGTCCTCTATTTCTTCAATTTCTTCTCCTTCTGACCACTTCTCATCACCAACCAATCATCGATGGAACCCATGTGATTGGGGCATATGATAATAACCATGTGAGAAAAGCCTTTTTCTCACATGGTTATTCCTTTGATGGGCGACCACAAGTGTCGTGTCAAATAGATGGCATCAAATCAGATGCATCGTGCCGACAATATAGAGCAGCACATAACCCATGACGATGCTTAGGATGCCGGATATCAATCCTATTTTGGCCATGTCTTTTTGCTTGACAAGGTTGGTGGCGTAGGCCAGGGCATTCGGAGGTGTGGAGATGGGAAGAACCATTGCACTTGATGCGGCTACGGCAACGCCGATGAGGATGGTGGACGTGCCACCTATGGCATCGAGTTTGTCGCCCATTGCGGCGCAAACCACGGTGAGAATGGGCATCAACAAGGCTGCTGTGGCGGAGTTGGAGATGAAATTCGACAATCCATAGCAGACCAACCCTGAGAGCACCATGATGAGGATGGGGGAGAAATTGCCAAACGGAATGCTTTCCACGGCACGCTCTGCCAAGCCGGAGGCGTTGAGACCGTAACCCAGCGCGAAGCCACCTGCCACCATCCATATCACCGACCAGTTGATCTCCTCCAAGTCGCGGCGGTCGATGATGCCGCAGAGGGCGAATACCACAAAGGGTATCAAAGCCACGGTGTAGGAGTTGATGCCGGTTACTGAGTCGAGCAGCCACAACAAGACGGTGATGGCGAATGTCACAATCACGATATAAGTCTTGATGTCCTTCTTCATCTCTCCTTCTATTTGAAGTTCGATGGTCTTTTGCGTGAAGGGGAAGATACGCATGAGGACCAGCCAGCTGACAAGCAGCAGGACAATCACCAAGGGGGTCATGTACATCATCCATTCACCAAAGCCCAAACCAAGATTCAGCCCTTCCGGGTCGTTCAGGTATTTGATGGCGATGGTGTTGGGAGGGGTGCCGATGGGGGTGCCCATGCCTCCAAGGTTGGCTGCGATGGGGATGGACAGGGCGAGGGAGATGCGCCCTTTACCCTCTGGTGGCAACTGCCTGAACACAGGGGTGAGGAAAGTAAGCATCATGGCTGCCGTAGCGGTGTTGGAAACAAACATGGAGAACAGACCGGTAATCAGCAAGAATCCAAGCAACACAAACTCGCTCTTCTTGCCGAAGGGTTTGAGCAATGCCTTGGCCAACTGGGCGTCAAGACCGGTCTTCGTCGCAGCAATGGCAAGGATGAAGCCTCCGATGAACAACATGATCACAGGGTCGGCAAAAGTGGCCATCACTGATTTGTAGGACAACAGTGTTCCTACACGCTCCGGGTCACACATCCATTTAATGCCGCTGTCGGAAGTGAAGAGCAGCAACATCCCGATGATGGCTACGGAGGTGGCCCAGGCTGGGACGATTTCGAAAATCCACATCAGCGTGGCGAAGGCGAAGATGGCGATGATGCGTTGTTGGACTACGTTCAGACCCTCGATGCCGAATGCGGTGCTGGGAAGATTCCATAAAACGAGGGTGACGGCTAAGACAAAAAAGGCCTCGTAGGTCTTGATGAGCATTTTGCTCGGATGAAAAAATTCATCAAAGTGGGTTTGATGAAGGGATTCCACAAGGTGGAAACCTTTGAAATTCTTAAACATACAGTTCTAGAACGATAATGATGATTACAAAAAAAAGTTGTCTCCTGAAGATTTGGGTACGCCACCGACGTGGCGTCCTTTCTGCATATTTGCTTACGGCGTGCAAAGGTACTAAAAAAATGATAATCAAGCAAAAAAAGAGCTTTTTCTTTTTTTTGCTTGATTAAAATTACATCAAATAGGCATGAATAGCCCGTTTGTTCGGCAAGTGCGCTTTTGAGGCCTATCTATCCTATAACCATCTGTATTTGATAAGAACCTGCTGGAATATGGGAATGTCGGAGACGGAAGCGAACAACTTCATGCATGCGCGGAACTTGATGACGTCTGAACCGAAAAGACCATAGACATTATGGCTCATTGTGGCTTCCGTGGCTTCAACCAACCTTTCTCGAAGGACGGGGTGCTCAATGTAGGCATAGGCTTCCTCCCTGCCATTGATTCCATAGAATTCTGAGAGATAAGAGTGGCCCTGTCCCTTCAACTGAGGAAAGACATACCACATCCAGTGAGTGCGCTTATGACCATTGCGAATCTCTTGAAGAGCTGTCTCATAAGTACTCATATTGTCGTATAATCCCCCTGAGTTTTGTGCGTTGAGGTAGCGTTGTAGATAAAACATTTTTGGCAAATTGTATTGGTTAATGACTTGTTGAAGAATTAGGATTATCTTGTTTTTTTCTTTAAGGTTTCATAACTGAACGATTTATATTTGTTTGTTCGATTTGTAAGAGGCGTTACTATTGGGAATTATATCAATGATAATTTTGGATTTTGGAAAAATTAACCATTACAAGGGGCATTGAGTCGTAATTTTCCCCCCGCTATCCTTGGATGGCGGGGGAAAGCTGGAAGGGATGGTCGGTTGGTTCTTGATGCGTCTATCTGATGGAATACAGGTAGCCCATCAATGCCATTTTCCCTCGCATGGTCTCACGAGGTGTGAACTCACCGTTCACCCACATGTAACGCTGGTTGAAATATGACTCCTGGCGTGGCCAACCGCCATCGTTCCACGAAGGATAGCAGCGGTTGAGCAGTATGCGGGCGTCGCCGCCGTTGTTGGGAGACCACGTTTCGGTGCCGTTGAAGGGTGTCTGGCCGGGATGCGTGCCGGGAGCACCGTCGTTCCTGCCTGTGGTGTACACATCGGTGATGTGGCGTTCGCCAAGACCGGTCATCTCGACGATGTTGCCTGGGTTGCGGCCAAGGCTCCATCCGGCTTCTGTATACATCACGTGCTCCAATTCGCTACGGCGATTCTTGTCCGTGGCGATGTAATGGGCGAGCATCACCAGTTGGAGGTTCTGCGATGTCTGCCAACGGCTGTCATTGGCAGAGCGGCGCGATGGACGGAGGGCGGAATGGCTGATGTTGTAAGAGTTGGCTTGGGAATTGATGCTGCGTTTCAAGTTCTCATACAATTCACCATGATGGCGAGGATGAGGACAAACCAGATAGGCGGCGGCTGCCCAAAGTTGGCAGAATCCCACCTCGCCGGCTTTGAACTCATTGGTGACATTGGCAACGAAATAGCCTTGGCGTCCCTTGTTGAACAGCAGCGAATTGCCGTTCTTGATCATGCTTTCCTCGGCCATGACACGCTCCCATTGCTCGTCGCCCGTCACATTGTAAAGGAAGGCGGCGGCCAACTGCTTGAAGTCGCGACCGCGCATGCTGATGCTCCCTACATCCTGCATGTCGTCGAGTTGCTGATTCTCCTGACGGCTGGCATAGCGGTAGGCTTTGATGGCTTCGTCGGTGTAATATTGGCGAAGCGTGTCGTTGCCTTGGATGCGGAATGCCTCGGCCATCACGGCACAGTTGGCGGCGTTGGCCCAGGCGGCCATCGTGGTGCATCCGGCTTGGAACATCACCGACCAGTCGTTGCAGGGATTGGTCACACCTTGTGAATAACCTTCGCCGTCGCGGATGCTGAGGAAGAAGTCTGCCTCGTTGCGGGCTTCGTCGATGATGTCGGGAATGCCGTTGCCGCTCTCGCGGATGCCGAGGTTGTCGTCATTGATCTTGCCTCCTGAAAGGATGTAGGGTAGGAGCATGTCGTAGATGTTGCTCACGTGGGCCAGGTGGCGATCCCAGTCGAAGGCGTCGGAATGGCCGCCGCGCACTTCTGTGTTGACGGGGTTGCCGGGAAGGCGATGCTGCCAGAAGATGGACTGCTTCAAAGGCTTGAAATGGGGCTCGTCCCACACGTCGGTGCGCAAGGCTCGCCATTCCTGGCACCAGGGATGGAAGTCGGTCTTGTAGACAGTGAAGCCTTTGGGGTCTTCTTCAGGGATGAACTGCGGTTGACGGGGGATGGGGAAGACGTGCTCAGGGTCTTGGGGTTCGCCCAAGCGCATGTAGTAGTAGCCTCTGACGGAATAATGGAAGGGTTCGAAATAGGCATCGGAAGAGATGTCGAAGTCCATGCTGCAACCCACGTCCTCCACAACAAGGCGGTAACGACCGGGTTGGACGCCCTTGAAGTCGATGTTCCATACATCGGTGCCCACCAAGTTCTTGCCACCGGCTTCCTTGTCCGACTCGCTGGCCTTCTTCCAAAACTTCACCGCACCGGCACTTTGCTTCTTGCGGGTGTTCACTTGGTAGAGCCACACCTTGCGGCCTTCCCATGGCTTGTAATCACGCGAACCACCGTCGCCAAGCCATTGGTAGAGGTCGGCGGAGTGGAGGGCTTCACGGGGGGAGTAGCCGATGATGTTCACATGGATGGCTTCCGACTGCGCGTTCCATATGTCGAAACGTATGCTGGCGGTCGTTTGGTCGCTGCCGATGCCCTTGGGAATGGTGACAATGTAGGTGCGGCCCTGGCGCATAGAACGGGGAAGATGGAGAAACAGCCAGTGGTCCAATTCGCTTGTCAACGTGTTGTCGGTGTTCATCGGTTTGGACTTGCGCCACACTTCCAATGGCTGACTCTCGCCAAAAGCGGAATCGTCGGGCGAACTGATGCGCCAAAGTGATGCTTGCTGGGCTTCCGATACTTTCAGCCTTTCTCCGAACACGAAGAGGGTGTCGTCGCCCTCGGCGAAGGAATGGCCGAGATAGGCGCTGGGGCCTGTGCCGTCGTCACGGTAATGTACTTCGCCATCACGGAAATGCACCATGAGGTAGTCTTTGTCTATCACTTTCAATTCCAACAACTTCGTGGCGTGTGTTGGAATGGTCATCGCCAGAAGCAAGATGACCAATAGGATGTTGTTTCTGTTTTTCATATGGATGAGGATTACCTGATCATATCGATTATTTCGGTGGGTAGTTGCTGGGAACTGACCAATTCACCTGTTGGCGTATAGATGTTGAGCGTGGGCGTGAAATGCTGCGCGTTGAAGATTTCGAAATCGTCGGTGGATTGGTAGGGGGATTCGGAGAATACCGTGGATGAAGTGGTGATAAGGTAGTGTTGTGCCATATCGTATTCGGCCATCATCAGCATGTTGCTCAGGGGTGACAGTACAGCCACGGGCATCTCGCCACGCATCAATTGGGTTTTTCCCGAAGGGCATTGGATGAGAAGGGTGGAGACGATGCCATGCATTGTGCCGGTGTATTCCTGCACTTGCAAGGCTAATGCGGGGGTGCCCTTCCGCATCCGCCGTGTGATGCGCTGATGCGTCTTCTTGTCGGTGTATACGGAGTCGCGTACCTCTACGTTGCGGAGGATATGGATGTCGAGGGCCATCTGTTCGCCGTAATTGTTGGCATCTTGATGAAACACTCGGTAGGAGTTGTTGCTTTCATCGCAAATCCAGAGGTCGATGAAGGTGAAGTCTTGGTCGGGCTTCTGGGATTGAGGGACGACAAAGACATAACACTGCGTGTCGGCTCCAAGGTTGGAGTTGTCGGGAGTAATCACCGAGCTGTTGTATAAGTCTCCTTCATCGAAATGATAATATTCCTCTTTGGGAAAGAATTGGTGGTCGAAATAGAATTTGGCGGGAATGGCATCTTTGGGAAGCCCTTTCTTCTGCATTTCCTTGATTGCTTCAGGAACTTGTGCGCTCAGACTGAGGCAGATGGTCAACAGTGCGCAAATGAGGATGGTTTTTCGCATATCTTTTGGTGTTTTTTGTAATTCTACAATAAACAAGTTGAATCATTTAATATGTCATCTCCTTTTGGTAGGCTTCCTAACCGGTTTCTTGGCTGTTCGTTTGGCCACGGGGGCGGAGGTGTCACTAATACGGAACGTGTACAGGTTGTTCTTGCAGTCTACCACGTAAAGCACCTCTTTCCCGTTCTGTTCTTGGATTTCCATATAGTCGATGTCCTTCACCATCGGAATCTTGCTATACATCTTGCCTGTCATCTTGTCGAGCATGAACAGGCGTTTCTTCTCATGGGTGAAGCCGTAAGCACAAAACACATACTTTTCGTTGAAAATGAAGATGTTGTTGCTCACCAAATAGTCTGTCTCCCATACCATGCGCTCTTCGTCTACCTGGTAGCAATACAACTTGCTGCCCTTCCCGTCGATGTCGGCAGAGTAGCTGGGACAAGCCATGTTGAACATCAAGAAGCGGTTTTTGCCGTCCCAACGCACATCCTGAACCTCGCAATAGTGATTGTTGCACAGGTCGCAAAGATTGATTACCTTGAGGGGGCGCTTTTCGTTGTCGTAAAACACCACCACGAAATCAAAATCCATGCTGCCAATTGGATTGCGGAACAACCCCAGCCACCCCATGCCTTCTGCTGGCTCAGTGATGACAGCCTCAAGTGATTCTGTCTCAGGCACCTTGGGCAAGTCGGTCCGTGTGTCCACACGAAGACGGTATATGTAACCATTGGCTTTGTTTTCCGTGCCGACCATGGAGGAGTTCCAGTGGGTGCCATGGTTTTTCAACAGGGTTAGTTGTTGTGCTTCGATGGCACTGACCACCGGCAACATCAATAGTAATAGGATGATTCTCTTCATAATTTATATAACTTCTTGGTTCCTAATTCTCAAATTCGGGATTTCATTCCAACACGAAGTTCTTGCTTTGCAGGTCTTCGCTGTTGGGACCCACCATCACCGTAAACTCTCCCGGTTCGGCGACATGGCGCAAATTGGCGTTGTAGAATTTCAAAAGTTCTTCGTCCACGTCAAAGGTAACGGTCTTTTGCTCTCCGGGTTCGAGGTGGATGCGTTGGAAGCCTTTCAGTTCCTTGATGGGACGGGCGATGGAGGCTGCGATGTCGTGGATGTACATCTGAACGATTTCGTCGCCGGCGCGTCTGCCGGTGTTCTTCACTGTCACACGGGCTTCGATTTTGCCACCTGAACGGAGCCTGTCGCTACTGAGCGACAGTGGGCCATACTCGAAGGTGGTGTAGGTCAGGCCATAGCCGAAGGGGAACACGGCGCGGCCGTCGATGTCGGTGTAGTTGGTGGCGTATTTGCTGAACCAATTGCTGGTGGGACGACCGGTCACCATATGGTTGTAATAGAATGGTTCCTGACCGGTGGTCTGGGGGAACGAAGTGGTGAGTTTGCCGCTCGGACTGGCATCGCCAAAGAGCACGTCGCAGATGGCGTCGCCGCCCTCACTGCCGCCGAACCACACATTGAGGATGGCGGGGATGTTTTCTTTCTCCCATTTCATCACTACGGGACGACCGGTGAAATAGACCACCACGACGGGCTTGCCGGTGGCTTTCAATGCTTTCAGCAGGCGCTGCTGCGTTTCGGGAAGGCTGAGGTCGGAACGGCTGGCACTCTCGCCGGTCATTTCCTGGGATTCCCCGATGGCGGCAATGATGACATCGGCATCGGAAACCGTTTGGAGAGCTTCCTTGAGCAACTCGTCTTCTGAACGTGGGTCGCGGATGTCGGTGCCGAAGACTTCCCAGTTGGCTTCTATCTTTGCATCTTCGTGGATGTTGCTTCCCTTGGCATAGACTACCTCGGCATGCTGCCCCAAGGCGCGGCGCATGCTTTCCAACAGGGTGGAGAATTCATTGGGGTTGGTGTTGGCGGTGGGGGCCCAGTTGCCGCGCATGTTCTTGGGTGCATGGGCCATGGGACCGACAAGGGCTATTTTCCCTTTCTTTTCAAGGGGAAGCAGGTTGTTGTCGTTCTTCAACAACACGAAACTCTCTGCCGCTATTTTCCGGGCAAGGGCACGGGATTCATCAGTGTAAAGGATGTCTTTTTGCTTCTTCGACGGCATGCTGCAGTAGCGATAGGGGTCTTCGAAAAGACCCAAGTCCCATTTCGCTTCCAACATGCGGCGGCATGCGATGTCTATTTGGCTCTCGGTCACAAGACCTTCTTCCAATGACTTCTTCAGCGTACCCACGAAACCACGTGAGCACATGTCGAAATCGGTGCCGGCGGCCAATGCACGGGCGGAACATTCCTGGAGGTCGCCACAGCCCCACGCTTTCATCTCGCCAATCGAACCGTAGTCGGTCACCACGAAGCCATTGAAACCCCACTCCTCACGCAGGAGGGTGGTCAACAGCCAGCAACTGGAGGTGGCGGGTTCGTAGTCGATGGTGTTGAAGGAGGACATCACGCTGCCCACACCGGCATCGACAGCGGCACGATAGGGGGCGAGGTAGTCGTTGTACATCCTCACACGGCTCATATCGGTCACATTATAGTCCAAACCGGACTCGGAAGCACCATAAAGGGCGAAATGTTTCACGCAGGCCATCACCTCGTCGGGCGCGTACTGCCCTCCTTGACGCTTGTCGCCTTGGTAGCCGAGCACCATGGCCCGGGCGATGGCACTTCCCAGGAACGGGTCTTCGCCAGCACTCTCTGCAATGCGGCCCCATCGGGCGTCGCGGCAGATGTCGACCATGGGACTATAGACCCATGGGATGCCGTCGGCTGTCGCTTCAATGGCGGCTGTACGGGCGGCCAACTCCACCATTTCCATATCCCAAGTGCACGACATGGCGAGGGGAATGGGGAAAATGGTGTGGTAGCCATGGATGACATCGAGGCCGAACAGCAATGGGATGCCCAGGCGGGAGCGTTCCACAGCATATTTCTGCACCTCGCGAATGCGGTCCACGCCCATCAGACTGAGAAAACCACCCACCTCGCCATTGAGAATGGATTGGTCTTCCACGCCTTTCTGACCGACGCCGGTGTTCAACTGTCCGGCATCGAGCAGGTTGAGTTGGCCGATTTTCTCCTCGAGGGTCATGCGCGACATCAACTCGTTGATGAATTCGTCTTTGCTTTTAGTGATTTTCTTGGGCTTCTTCGCCCACGTGGCGGTCGGCAGCAACAGTGCGACAACCAAAGCCAATAATGTTTGTTTCATATCTTTAAGGATGATGGTTGTGCAGTAATAAATGATTGATACTTATAGGTGAGAGTGTGTAATTCTCCTTCTTGGCTCTCAATTCCTTGCAAAGTTATGTTTTATTTCTTTACAATCCAAACAATATTGATTGTAATCCTTCAACTTTCCTTCAACTCCTTTAAAAATTCCTCTTTATCTCCTTAAAAAACTCCCCTTCGACTCCCGCAACAAGTAGGCATATGTCCCTTTAACTCCTTAAAAAATAACTCCTCTTCAACTCCAGCAATAAACAGACATATGTCCCTTTAACTCCTCTTTAACTCCTCTTTAACTCCTAAAAAACTCCCTTTAACTCCCCTTTAACTCCTAAATAAAAACACTAAAACCCTGAGTCTTTGACGGCCTTTCGCATATCCTTTGACAGGGCGTGACGGTTGAGGAACAAATAGGTGGTGTTGAGTGTCATATAGTCGCGTGACATATACCAGGTGCCGTCATATTTCCCGTACTTGCCCCATGAGTTCTTCACCATATAGAAGGGTTTCCCTTGCTCGTCAACAGCCTTGCCGTAGATAAGCATCAAATGGTCGTAGGTGAAACGCCAGTCGTCCCATTGTTCTTGACGCATCTGCTGGGTGGGCTGGACGCCTTCGGGGAGCATGGCCAGTCCCGTGTAGGTGAAGTCGCCTGTAACGTCGCCACCCCATGCCACAGTGTAACCAGCATCGATTGCTTGGTCGAGAACTTCCATCAACTGTTCGATGGGGATGTTGTAACTGGGCTTCAACCGCCATTTGTAGGGTGCCTCGATAATGAACCACTTGTTGAACGGATGGTGTGTGGAACTTGTCAGACTCACGTAATCGTCAAGGTTTAACCCTAAGCTTTCAGCAAATGATTTCGGCGTATAGGTCTTTCCCTCATAGGTGAAAGAGTCGGGGCAGCGGCCAACATATCGTTCAATGACAGCTTGGATGCTGTCTTGCCAATGGGGTAGGGGCTCTTTGGCATCTTTACGCACGATGCTGCTTACCCTGCGTTCCAGTTCGGGAAAGAACACCTTGAAGTTGGCAAGTGTGTCGCCCACCAAGGAACCAGGTGCAGGCATGGCATTCTCCGGACAGATGCCGTGGGTGCGAATCACCTCTAGGACGTCATCACAAGAACCTCCCTCTGATATTTGGCTGTAGCCATGCATGCGTACATAATGAGTGGCGCAGTCCATATAGTCTTTGTTCACTACGAACATCTCGCACAGGTCGTAGGTCTTCCCCGTCTGTCGCAGGATTTCGCTCTCGAAGTACCCCAATGTGCCATAGGCCCAGCATGTGCCGCTGCGATGCTGGTCTTTCACACTCGTTATCGGATTCTCCTTGACTGTCGTAAATGTCTTTTCTCCTTTCGAGCTTACAGCGGACCGCTGTAAGTTCTCTTGTGCCGATGCTGTCTTTGCCATCAACACCGTTGTGGTTACTATTGCTATTATCTTTGCTATATTCATTTATAATCAATTGATGGATGTTTTACAATAATTCGTGTAAAAAACTTTCATATATTATTCCAATATGGCAGTCCTCATTATTCCATTATAACTTAGCCGCCGTACTCCCTTTTAACTCCCGCAATTAGCAGACATATGTCCCTTTAACTCCTCTTTAACTCCTCTTTAACTCCTTAAAAATACTCCTCTTTAACTTCTCTTTAACTCCTTAAAAAAAACTTCTCTGCTCATTTCGGCATCCCAATTTCCTTCACCCTTCGCTCAAACTCCTCCCTGTTGCCGACGGAGCCGTTTTTGATGCGGGCGCGGTAATTGTAAATTGTATTGACGGAATAGTGTAGGAATTCGGCGATTTTCGAAGAGTCGTCGATGCCGAGGCGGATGAGGGCGAAGATGCGGAGGTCGGTGGTCAGGCGGTCCTTATCCTTCGGGTGG
Organism: uncultured Prevotellaceae bacterium; assembly: GCA_902786665.1. Lineage (GTDB taxonomy): Bacteria > Bacteroidota > Bacteroidia > Bacteroidales > Bacteroidaceae > Prevotella. The sequence goes on from CADADN010000003.1 coordinate 208,290, forward strand.
ATTTGCACTTCGGGAGTGAGCAGGGCGTTGAAGTCATCGACGAAGTTGGGGAACAGGTGGAGGAAAGCGGAGTCGAAACTATGGTTCAGCTCTTCCACGTCGCGGTCCTTTTGCTCGGATGACTTGGACATCTGCAACACGTCGGCCAACTCGTTCTTCTTGATTTTCTTGTTCACCATCTTGCGGTAACTGTCGAGCTTGTCCACATATTGCGCACAGAGGGCGAGGAAACGGCCGATATACTCGTCTTTCACCTTGTTGGCGTCATTCAATTGGGAGTTCACCACGGCCAATTGCTCGTTGGTGGATGAGAGTTGGACATTGGCGGAGGTCAACTCATCGTTGAGCGCTGCCAACTTCGCATTCGTTTCGTGGAGGGCGTTACGTGCCACACCCAACTGGCGGTTTCTTCTGTGGAGGAAGAAGAGTAGGCCGAGAAGCAACACACCGAGAACGCTGATGGCACACAGCATGATCCACAGTTGGTGTGTAGTGCGCTCGCTCTTCGCCTTGTAGTTCTTCGCTATTTCGTTGAGTAGGGGGGAAATCTGCCATTGGCGTTGGCGAGAGCCATACCGTCCGGCGCAGTCGCTTGTGTAACTGATGTAGCGGTAGGCACGGTCGATGTCGCCTTGGAGCATCAATTGGTTGGCTAACTCCCACATCGACCCTTGGTCCATCACGCCGTTGCGCACGTCGGCAAGCACCGACTCACAGAGCCATTTCATCATCTCCAATGAGTCGCCTTTCGCTTTGTTATCGAGATAGCGGTAGAGGGTGACGAGGGCATAGGGATGACTCCCCGGTTCCACCGTCTTCATCCAGTCGTCGTTCACTTTTAACGCCGCATCCAAGTCGCCTTTGCCATTCAGGGCCAACTCACGATGGGCGAAACAGTCGGGGTCGTCGGGTGGGAGCGTTTCAAACATCAGTTGCTCATAATGACCGGCCTGCTGGTAATAATGGTCGCGCATGTTGTTTAAACGGGTGTAGTAGGCCAGTTCGTTATAGACGTTGTTCCTCGCTCGGTAGTATTCACCGAGTGCCTCCTTGCTCAGTCCCTCGATGTTGATGCTGTCAAGTGTGAGGAGTGCCTCGTCATACATGCCGATGTTGGAACAGCGCAAAGCCATCATCGAACGGCAACGTACTCCCTCGGAGCGGTCACCCATCTCGTCGGCAAGGCGTATGCCTTCACGTAAAAAGAAAATGGCGGAGTCGCTGACAAAGGGTCGGTAGAGTTCATAAAGCAGCAGGGCTGATTCATATTTTGCAGCAGTCTGCCGTGCGGAGGCATATGCGCTCCGGGCTTCGGTGATTCGTGCCTCACGCTTGCCAACATAATCGGGCGATTGTGTGATGGCTGCATCGATTTCTTCCAATAGTCGGGACAACTCTTTTTCTTGAGAAAAACCCGGAACGGACAATACAAGACAGAGAAATATGAGGAGCGTACGCATGTTTTTTACATATGGTAGTTGCAATATGGGTACAAAGATAGTGCAAGCCGAGTGAAAAGCAAAACAAAAGACGAAGTTTTTGTTTTCTTTTCCGAGGCGCCGCCTATCTTATGAAAAGATAGTGCAAGCCGAGTGAA